>NZ_JACJVM010000034.1:0-519063 GCF_014212065.1 Aequorivita sp. 609
GATTAAAAATTCAGGCAGGATAAGTTTCAGTAGGTCTAGATAATTGTCCAAAGCTTTGTTTTAAAAAACAAAAATCAGAATTCTATTTCAATTCACACACAACTTTTGAGAATGATCCAACAATTGTTGTGTTTATGCAAAAATCGTTGTTAATCTATACAGAAAGAATTCTACGGGATCAAGAACAATTGTTGTGTTTATGCAAAAATCGTTGTTAATCTATACAAGAAGAAACTACAACTCCTTCCCTGGATCCCAGAAAATTTCATCAAAATCTTGAATTTGATTATCAACCACTACAACGCCTTCACTTTCCAGAAGTTGTTGCATTAAGTTAGTGCCTTTAAAGTGGTGTTTCCCTGTTAACAGTCCTTTTCTGTTTACAACTCTATGTGCGGGCACTTCAGCTTTGTTACTATTGTTTAATGCCCATCCTACCATCCGCGCGCTTCTTGATGCTCCTAAGTAATTTGCAATAGCTCCGTATGAAGTTACCCGTCCGTATGGGATAAGTGCCGTAACTTGATAAACTTTTTCAAAAAAGCCTGTATCAGACATTCTAGATTTCTCTTAAAATTTTAAATAAGGTAATAATAGAAATGGCTGCAGTTACCAATCCGATTACATAATTCATATTCAAACTCAATTTTTTAGAATGTTCCTTAGGTCTAAAAAACTGAACGTATAAGGCAAGACTAGAATAAGTTCCTATTCCCGAACCAATAACTGCCATCCAAATTTCGAGTTGTGAAAAGGAGAATAACTCGAAAGCAGAAAAAGTTATACTTAGATACATCCAATATGGTAGCGGCAGTAAATTTAGCATTGCAATAAAAATTCCTAAGAAAAATCTATTCCTTTTAGAATTGTGCTCGCGGTCGCGAATCTCCCGGCGAGTATCTTTCGCAATAAAAAAGAAGTAAATGGTAAGGCTAATAAATATACCTAAAGCCACTTTCTGAAGCATGCTTACCACTTCGGGGTGTTGCTCTATATAGCGCGCTAAGATAAGCGCTATATACGTTTGAGTCATTACAGTAATACACACACCTAAAGAAAAAAGAAAAGCTCGTTTTCTGCCTTCCTTCATGCTAATTTTAGCAGCATACATATTTATTAACCCAGGAGGCAAAACACCTAAAAACGACCCTAGAAATCCTATTAAAAAATTGTAAACTAATGTCATTCAGGGGTGTTCTTTTTGTGAATATACTAATTTTATTTCTAACGAAATTTGAATCTAATGTAGGTTATCTTCTTTCCTTTCTCTAAATATTGATTTTCGTAAAAAGTTTGAATATTAGTAACTGCTTCTGGCGCTCCATCACTTCCATATACATCGTGATGTGCATATTCAATAGTTTCACGTAGCCCGTGAAGCAAACCAAGAGTGTAACCGTGCATAAATTCACTGTCGGTTTTTAAGTGTACTACTCCCCCTGGCTTTAATATCTTTTTATATTTATTTAAAAAATCTTCGTTGGTTAATCTGTGCTTAGTACGCTTGTATTTTATTTGCGGATCTGGAAACGTAATCCAAATTTCATCTACTTCATTTTCCTCAAAAATATGATCAACAAGTTCAATTTGGGTGCGTAGGAAACCAACGTTGTCTAGGTTTTCTTCCAAGGCACTTTTTGCACCGCGCCAAAAACGGGCTCCTTTAATATCTATTCCTAAGAAGTTAGTTTTAGGATTTAGTTTTGCAAGACTTACCGAATACTCTCCTTTCCCACAACCGAGTTCTAACACCAAAGGGTTATCGTTTTTAAAGAAATTTTTACACCAGTTACCTTTAAGCTTAAGCAAATCGCCTATTACCTCTTCTCGTGAGGGTTGCACCACATTATCAAAAGTTTCATTTTCTCTAAAGCGCTTCAGTTTATTTTTACTTCCCAATGTATATAAAGTTATGAGTTATTGAATATTGGGTTTCTAGCCTTTATTGGATTTACCCGATTATTTCCTGCCCGAACTGTAACTTTGATAAACACAAACGTGTAAACCATAAGCTGTTCCCTTGCAGGTTGACAAAATTAATGAAATATAACTTCGCGGCAATTATTGCTACCTTTGTTTTATGCGGAAAAACAACACAATATTAGTGGCTCCATTAAATTGGGGACTTGGGCACGCTACACGGTGTATCCCCATTATCCGCGCACTTCTAGAATACAATTACAATGTGTTAATTGCTTCGGATGGAGAAGCTCTAAAAATTCTCCAAAAAGAATTTCCACTTCTTGAATCGTTAAACCTACCTTCATACAACATCACCTACCCCAAAAAAGGTAGTTATTTTAAGTGGAAGATGTTTCTAAAACTTCCTCGAATTCAAAAAGCAATTGCAGCGGAAAAGCGAATTGTAAAAAATTTAGTCGATTCTGGAAAAATCAATGGAATTATAAGCGACAATAGGTTCGGTGTAAGAAACGCAGGGATTCCTTCCGTATTTATAACACATCAGTTAAACGTATTGTCGGGAGGCACTTCTTATTTAAGCAGTAAAATCCATCAAAAGATTATCAAGAAATTTGATGTTTGCTGGGTACCAGATGTAGATGATTTAATTATGAACCTCAGCGGGAAATTAGGACATTTAAAACGCCATCCATTTCCAATAAAATACATTGGTATCTCTAGCAGAATGATGAGAAACGAGCTACCTAAAACCACCGATGTTTTAGTGCTTATTTCTGGTCCAGAACCGCAACGCTCAATTTTTGAAGAGAAATTAAAACAGGCATTTAAAAAAACTGATAAGAATGTTTTAATGGTGCGAGGTGTTATAGAAAATGAACAAGTATGGCAAGATTTCGAAAATATAAAAACAGTGAATTTTATGATGAGTAATGAACTTGAAGATGCTATTAACTCAAGCAAATTAGTTATCTCGCGATCTGGCTACACTACATTAATGGACTTAACGGTATTAGAAAAAAAAGCATATTTTATTCCGACACCTGGACAATACGAACAGAAATATTTAGCAAATCGGTTAAAGAATCTCGGAATCGCCCCTTCCTGTAAGCAGAAAAATTTTTCTTTGGATAAACTTGATGCAGTAGAAAACTATAAAGGCTTGGAGCAAATAGTCCAACAGCCTATTAATTATTCAGAATTATTTTCCCTTTTCGAGCGTAAATGAAAACTCCGATCCTATTCCGTATTGGCTTTCTACATAAATCTTTTCTTTATGAGCCTCAACGATGTGTTTTACAATAGAAAGTCCTAGTCCACTTCCACCCTCTTTTCTAGAACCACTTTTATCTACTCTGTAAAAACGTTCAAAGATTCGCTTTAGGTTTTCTTGTAAAATCCCTTCTCCATTATCGGTAATCCTTAATAGAATTTTATTTTTACCGATATTATCAAAGCCTACTTCGGTAGTACCTTCCTTCCTACCATATTTAATTGAATTGACAATTAAGTTTGTTAGCACTTGTTCAATCCTTTCCTTATCGGCATTTACAATTATAGGCTCTTTGTATTCCTTATCAAAAACCAGAGAAATATTCTTCTTCGCGGCTTTCATTTCTAATAAGTCGAATATACTTTGAACTAACTCGATTATATTGAAATTCTCTTTTTTAAGAACAAGCCCCCCTATTTCCAACTTAGCTATCAAATCGAGCTCATTTACAATATAAGCAAGTCTTTCTACTCCTTTACTAGCCCTTTTAAGATATTCTTTACGCACTTTTTTATCGTCTAACGCTCCATCTAACAGCGTTAGAATATAACTTTGAACTGTAAACAATGGGGTTTTTAGTTCGTGAGAAACATTACCCATAAATTCTTTTCGGTAATTCTCACGAATATTTAAGGATTCTATTTCGGTTTTTTTATCGTTTACATAGCGTTCAACTTCCTTAGTTAAGCCTTCCAAATCTGTAGTCACAGAAGGTTGTGGAAAGTCCTTTTCGTATAAAACACTTACATCCTTGTAAATTTTCTTTATTCGCAGATAAATAAATTTTTCAACACGATACTGAAGAATTATATACGAAATGAAAAATAGAATTACAAAATAAAGCAGTAACCAACCCGAAATGCTTTCCTTTAAAACATATTGAAACGCAACCAATCCCAAAACTGAGAATAGCGCTATCAAAAATGCTGTGGACGCAGCAAATCTATATTTTTTTGAAATTTTCATCTATAGGAGTTCGGTTATCTTTTCAAACTATTAAATTAAAGAAAAGAAGATAACAATAGGTGTTTTAAATAACGAATTTATAACCAACACCTTTAACTGTTTTAAACCTTTCGTCGCCTATTTTCTCGCGAAGTTTTCGAATGTGTACATCAATAGTTCGACCTCCTACTATAACGTCATTTCCCCAAATACTATCTAAAATATTCTCACGCTTAAACACTTTACCTGGTTTTGATGCAAGTAGTGCCAGGAGTTCAAATTCTTTCTTCGGTAGCATTATCTCTTCTTTTCCTAGCAAGATCTTATACTCTTCGCGATTGATAACAAGGTCACCTAATTTCATTTTATCGCTTTCTTCCTCATCCTTAAACCTGCGTAGCAAAGCTTTTACCTTACTTACAAGAACCTTTGGCTTTATAGGTTTTGTAATATAATCGTCTGCTCCAGCGTCTAAACCAGCAACTTGAGAAAAATCTTCACCGCGAGCGCTTAAAAACGTAATCACTGTTTCTGATAAATCTGGAATAGATCTTATTTTTTCGCACGCCTCAATGCCATCCATTTTAGGCATCATAACATCCATAATGATAAGCTGAGGCTTTACTTTTTTAGCCTTATCGATTGCCTCAACACCATTTTCTGCTGTTTCAATTTTATATCCTTCTAGGGCTAAATTGTATCGCACTATTTCAAGAATATCTGGTTCGTCATCTACTAATAAAATTGTTATATCCTTTTTTTTCATACTTAAAACCAGTTGTTTTTTGATGCTGTAAAGATACTATTATTAATCGCAGGATAACTTTAGCACGTTTATTGTTAACTATAAGATAACCTTAAGATAACATATTGCTTAAGTAGCGACATAAATCAAAATAATTTTAAAAATAACTTCAACTTACTGATTTTCAGATATTTAATTAAATTATTTTGTATATTTACTAATCAATATAAAATCTCTTGCCATGAAAAAAATTACTTTATTTGCCGCACTCCTCGTTAGTGTTGTAACTTTTTCTCAAATAGCAAGTACTAGCTTTGAAGAGCCAGAGGTATTTGCTGGGAAATACACAGATACAGGCGACCCCAATGTTGCACACGACTTGATTAACAATGCCAATGAACCTCTTGTCAACTTTACAAGTACCGGGATTGAGCTTGGTTTTAAAGCCTCATATATTCCATACGACACTCCAGGAGTTGGTTCTACCGATGGAGATTACGTTGGTGTAACCAAAACTAAACCTTCATCAACCGTAACTTTTACAGATGGTGCTAACGGGTATAGAATGAGTGATACCGATGGGAACTTTATTTTAAAGTTTGACGAAGTTGATTTATCGGGTGTATCTGCACCTGTGGTTTTTGTTGATTTTCTTTTATCTATTAATAGTAATCCTACCAAAGGGAATTATGAAGGTGACGGAACTATTAACGAATCTGGTCACGATAGACTTAGAATCTTTGTGAAGGATTTAACCAATCAAGTTGAAATTGATTTATTTAATTCAACAGGAAGCAATCTTGACGACTTCGTTCCCTTCGACTCTTCCATTGGCGAATATTTACTTCAATGGCAAACCGTAGAAGCGCAACTATCTCCAGATACTATTGTACAATTGGTTATTGAAGGAAGAAATAATGCTACTTCAGAATCGTTTTGGTTTGATAATATTGTTTTTGATGGCGCGATAGGTGTAAAAGATTTTTCAAAGTATAAAGCCAACATTTACCCGAATCCTGCAGAGAAAGGATATATCTACATAACATCGAATCTGTATGAAAATAAAAAAATCACCATCTATGATATATTAGGTAAAGAAATACTATCAACAACAATAAAAGGCGATAGGCTTGATATATCTAATTTAAACAGCGGTGTTTATATTTTGAATATTGAACAAGGAAAGGACTCCACTACTAAAAAGCTTATCGTTAGATAAAGCTACGGGAATTGAACTTTTAAAGCTCTTGTTATGGCAAGGGCTTTTTTATTTATCTATTTTTGAAAAAATTTACTCTCTTAATAATATGCTCGAAAAGGAAATTTTCAATATCACTTCTCCCGAAGAATTTGAGAAAATTGCATTGGATGTCTTCCGCTTTCAATATGAAAATATAGAGGTATATCAAAAGTTTTGTAAGCACCTAAATGTAAACTCTTCAGAAGTAGAATCTTTAAAAGAAATTCCGTTTCTTCCTATTCAGTTTTTCAAAAGCCACAAGATAATTGCTACAAACTCAATTGAAGAAACAGTATTTACAAGTAGTGGAACTACTGGAAGCATCACGAGTAAGCATTATGTTGGAAGTTTAAAATTGTACGAAACAAGTTTCTTAAAGGCTTTTAAAAATCAATACGGAAATCCAGAAGATTATACCATATTGGCCCTTCTTCCCTCATATTTGGAGCGAGAAGGATCTTCCCTTATTTATATGGTAGAAGATTTAATTAATAAGAGTAACAATCCTAATAGCGGTTTCTACCTTTATGAAACTGATAAACTAATTGAGAAGCTTGAGTTTCTAGAACAAAGAGAGCAAAAAACAATTCTTATAGGTGTGTCTTACGCTTTGTTGGATTTAATTGAAAAAAGAAAATTTCAATTAAAGAATACTATTGTTATGGAAACAGGAGGCATGAAAGGCAGAAGGAAAGAAATGATAAAAGAGGAGTTACACCAAATCTTAAAAAATGGCTTTGGAGTAGAAAAAATTCACAGTGAATACGGGATGACTGAATTACTTTCACAGGCGTATTCTGTTGGGGATGGTGTTTTTTCTTGTCCGCCTTGGATGAAAATTTTAACTCGCGACACTGAAGATGCGCTTACCTATACCATTGAAAAAACCGGAGGTATAAATGTAATCGATCTTGCCAATCTTTACTCCTGTTCCTTTATTGCCACACAAGACTTAGGGAAGACTTTTCGTGACGATACCTTCGAAGTTATAGGACGTTTCGACAACAGCGATGTGCGTGGTTGTAACCTGATGGTTTTTTAATTATTTTTTTAACATTATTTTATTATATGCAAACGTAAGTAACTCTAAAACGTTACGACATATCCTCTATGAAAAAGTGATGATTTTTCATAATTTGGTTGGTTAGTTAATCTGAAAATCCCCGTGCATTCAATGCAGGGGATTTTTAATTTTGTAGAATTAACTCAAACCGCTTAGAGTTTATACCACTTTTATAATAAAGTAATTTTTCTTACCTCTTTGTAAAAGAACAAATTGATTGTTAATCAAATCGTTTTCAGTAACAGTAAAGTTGTCTGAAACTTTTTCTTTGTTAACTGAAATTGAATTTTCTTTTAAAGCGCGACGAGCTTCACCATTGGATTTTAAAAACCCTGTTTTTTCAGCTAATGCGCCGATAATGTCTACTCCATTTTTAATGTCTTCCTTAGATATTTCAGCTTGAGGCACTCCGTCGAAAACATCAAGAAATGTTTGCTCATTTAATTGTTTTAGATCTTCTGAAGTAGATTTACCAAACAAAATTTCTGAAGCTTTTACTGCATTTTCAAACTCTTCTTCACTGTGCACTGTAGTTGTAACTTCTTGAGCCAATCTTTTCTGAAGCAAACGCATATGTGGTGCTTCTCTATGTTCAGCAATTATAGTCTCAATAGTCTCTTTATCTAAGAACGTGAAAACCTTAATGTATTTTTCAGCATCTTCATCACTAGTATTTAACCAATATTGGTAAAATTTGTAAGGTGACGTTTTATTAGCGTCAAGCCAAACATTGCCGCCTTCACTTTTCCCAAATTTAGTTCCATCGCTCTTTGTTATCAACGGACACGTAAGAGCGTAGCCTTTTGTACTGTCCATTCTTCTTAAAAGCTCGGTACCAGTTGTAATATTTCCCCATTGATCGCTACCTCCCATTTGTAAGGTACAGTCTAAATTTCTGTTCAAATGAACAAAATCATATCCCTGAATCAATTGGTAAGTAAATTCTGTAAACGATAGACCATCGGCACTCTCACCGCTCAATCTAGTTTTTACAGAATCTTTAGCCATCATATAATTTACGGTGATATGCTTACCTACGTTACGAATAAAATCAAGGAAAGAAAATTCCATTATCCAATCGTAATTGTTAACAAGCACAGCTTGATTTTCAGCTCCAGAAGTAAAATCTAGGAATTGTGATAGTTGATTTCTAACACCTTCTTGATTCCTTTTTAAGGTTTCTTCATCTAGCAAATTTCGTTCGCTACTCTTCATTGAAGGATCCCCAATCATTCCTGTAGCCCCACCAACTAAAGCAACAGGTCTATGTCCGCAACGTTGATAAAACGACAAAAGCATAATAGGAACAAGATTCCCAATGTGTAACGAATCTGCAGTTGGGTCAAATCCAACATACGCAGAACGCATGGTCTCCATAAGGTGCTCTTCAGTTTCTGGCATTACATCGTGTATCATGCCTCGCCATTGTAGTTCTTCAACGAAATTTTTTAGCTTCATTTTGTATTTTTTTTGTACAGTGCTTTGTTGCGGAATTTAAGGGTGCAAAGATACGTTTATCGTTTAAAGATTCAATGTTCAAGATTTATAATTTGAATTAGTTATGTTATAATAAGCATGTAGAAAGCTATTCACTTCGGAAACTAACAGCAAATATTTATTATACAAGAAGCTGTTTTCCTTTTAAAAAGTTGTTTCAATTGTACTATAAACATAAATGAAATTGAATTTCGAATTCGAATTCCTTTTGACTATTTTAGCTTTATGATTTTAGTTACTGGTGGTACAGGTTTAGTAGGCTCACATCTTTTATATTTTCTTTTACAGGAAAATGAAAAAGTGCGAGCTATTCACAGAGCGAAAAGCGATTTAAACTCTGTAAAAAAAATCTTTTCCTTATACACATCTGAAGCTGATTCACTTTACAATAAAATTGAATGGGTAGAAGCAAGTGTAAACGATATTCCTGCACTAACAGAAGCTTTTAAAAATATCACACGTGTTTATCATTGTGCCGCAATAATCAGCTTCGCCTCTTCAGAATACAAACTTCTCAAAAAAGTAAATATTGAAGGCACAGCCAATATTGTAAATCTTTCTCTTGCAAACGATGTAAAGAAGTTATGTTATGTGAGTTCAGTTTCTACCTTAGGTAGCAATATAATTGATAGTTTTATCTCTGAAGAAACTCCATGGAATTCTGATGAGAAAAACAGCGTTTACGCTATTACGAAATACGGTGCCGAAATGGAAGTATGGCGTGGTACTCAGGAAGGCTTGGATGCCGTAATAGTTAATCCCGGAGTAATCCTCGGTACTTCCCCAAATAATGATGGTAGCGGAGTTATAGTAGGTTTAGGCGCAAAAGGAATTCCTTTTTACCCTAGTGGATCGATGGGAATTGTAGACATAAAAGACGTAGTGCGCGCGATGATCTTCTTGATGAATTCTGAGGTTAAGAATGAACAGTATATTTTAGTAGGTAAAAACATTACTTTTAAAGAATTGTTATCCAAATTAGCTGTACTATTTGAAAAAAAACCACCAACAAAGAAACTTTCTAAAGGAATTATGTTATTTATTAGCGGAATAGACTGGCTACTGAATAAGCTTTTTAACACCAAGAGAAAAGTTGTAAAAGCTAATGTCTTGTCTATGTTTACCAATACTACCTACAATACAGATAAACTAAGAGATCAATTCGATTTTAAGTACACACCAACCGATGAAACACTAAAAAGAATTGTAACTGAAATTAAACAAGCATCAATTTAAACTGTCGACTTTATTAGCCGATTTTAATCTTTCACTAATACTATCTCTTCTCGCCCTATCTAACTTAATAATGCTATCCATTTCTTCCCGCATAGATAATAATTCACTTTCTACTTTTTGAATCATTATCATATAACTATTTATATCGGAAGCATAATACGCATTACTTTTTGCAAACTGTAAACTATCAATTTGATACTTAGCATAAATCATAGAATCTATTTTTATACCTTTTGAAATAATCGCCTTGTTATTTACACTTCTAGCCGCATTAATTAGATAAGTTTCCTTAAGAATATCAATCATTTTATCTTTAGCAATGAGGTTTTCAGGCTTTTCAGGTATATTAACATCCTGACAGCCCAAAGCACTTATAACGACAAATATTAAAATGAGTGATTGTTTCATTATCTATTAAAAGTAAGTCTTTCTGGGTTGCTTTTGTTTGGAAATTTTGAGTTTTCGTAAACTACAATACCATTCACTAAGGTATGAGTAACTCGTGATTTAAAGATTTTCCCATCAAAAGGTGACCAACCACATTTATAAAGAATATTTTCTTTTTTTACATTCCAAGGTGAATTCAAATCAACAAGAACTAAATCGGCTTTGTAACCTTCGCGAATAAAACCACGTTCTTTTATTTGAAACAATATCGCCGGATTATGAGCTATCTTCTCAACAATTTTCTCAAGAGATATTTTTCCTTGGTGATATAGCTCCAACAACGCTACTAAGGCGTGCTGCACCAAAGGTCCACCTGAAGGCGCGTTTAAATAGTTATTGTTTTTCTCTTCTAAGGTATGTGGCGCATGGTCTGTTGCGATTACATCTATGCGATCATCCAAAAGTGCTTTTAGCAATCCATCCTTATCCTTTTGAGTTTTTACAGCAGGATTCCATTTAATTTTTGTGCCTTTGCTTTTATAATCCTCATCTGTAAACCATAAGTGATGCACACAAACTTCGGCTGTAATTTTCTTTTCTGCCAATGGCTTTTTATTGCTAAAGAGATGGGTTTCTTTTTCTGTTGAAACGTGAAATACATGAAGTCTTGCTCCAGTTTTTTGGGCGAGTTTTATTGCTCTAGACGATGAAATATAACAAGCCTCCTCACTTCTAATTTTTGGATGCATTTCAATTGGAATATCCTCACCGTATTCGGCTTTATATTTTTCTAAATTTTGTTTGATAGTTTCTTCATCCTCACAATGTGCAGAAATTAGCAAGTTGGTTTTGCTGAAAATTTCTTCTAATATTTTTGGATCGTCTACCAACATATTTCCTGTTGAAGAACCAAGAAACAGTTTTAACCCT
Source organism: Aequorivita sp. 609 (assembly GCF_014212065.1). Taxonomy (NCBI): domain Bacteria; kingdom Pseudomonadati; phylum Bacteroidota; class Flavobacteriia; order Flavobacteriales; family Flavobacteriaceae; genus Aequorivita; species Aequorivita sp. 609. The sequence goes on from NZ_JACJVM010000034.1 coordinate 11,237, forward strand.
GCAACTTTTTTAGGGTCTACTTTTAGAATTTCTTCCAAGTTATTGTTTGTTCCACCAAACATAAACGAATAGTTAGCCCAAGAAGTTTTAGAAGCTATCTCAAACTTTTCTTCCAGCAAATCGATCGTTGTAGCTTGAGGCACTGTGTTTGGCATTTCGATAAATGAAGTAATACCTCCAGCAACTGCGGCTTTAGACTCAGTTTCAATATTTGCTTTATGTGTTAACCCTGGTTCTCTAAAATGTACTTGGTCATCAATCATCCCTGGCAATAAATAGCTCCCGTCAGCATCAATGATTTTAGTGTCGGCAGTTTTCATACTGATTGTTTCCGACACCTCCGTAATTCGTCCATCATTTACAAGCACATCGCCTTTAAAGATTTTCCCTTCATTTACAATATTCGCATTCTTAATTAAAACTGCTTTCATTGAATTTTTTTCTATTAAATACACTTTTGAGTTTCATTGCAATTACACCAAAAATAGCTTCAGAAATTATTCCTGAACTCATTTTTGATTCGCCTTTTGTTCTATCGGTAAAAATTACCGGTACTTCTGTTATTTTAAAATTACTTAGGTGGGCCTTAAACTTCATTTCAATTTGAAATGCGTATCCCACAAAACGTATGTTATTCAGATTTATTTTTTGCAGTAATTCTCTTTTATAACAAATAAAACCAGCCGTAGTATCATAAATATCTACTCCCATGATAAGACGTACATATTTTGAAGCTAACCAAGAAAGCAAAACTCTGCTCATTGGCCAATTTACCACGTTTACACCAGTAACATACCTCGAACCGATAGCCATATCGTTACCGTCTTTATGGCAAGCATTGTACAAGCGAATTAAATCGTTTGGATTATGCGAAAAATCGGCATCCATCTCAAAGATATAATCGTAATTATTAGCTAATCCCCATTTAAACCCTGCAATATATGCCGAACCTAAACCTGTTTTCTTTGTACGTTTTAAAATAAAAAGTTTTTCGGGGTAAGTATCAAAATTTGCTTCTACCACCTGTGCTGTACCGTCAGGGGAGTTGTCATCCACAACCAAAACGTGAAATTCGCGCTGTAATGAAAATATAGTGCGCAAAAGTCGCTCTATATTTTCAATTTCATTGTAGGTTGGCACCACTACTAACGCCTTAGACATACTGCAATTTTAGCGCAAATGTACCCTTTTTTGATCAAATAATTGTGAAGATAATTCTATTTGACGCTTTAATCTGAAACTATAATTTACCGTACCTTTGCTAAAAATTTATTGCGTGGAATTTAGCGAAAGAATAATAATCTCTTCAGATTGGGCTACATTTTTGCTTGTTGGCTGCTTCGCTCTATTTGCCGTTGCAAAATATTTTTATCCACGAAGATTTCAAGAGTTCTCTTTACTCCCGATTACCAATCAATATTTCTTTGTACACGGAAAAAGTGATGAGTTAAAACATCCTTTCAACATGCTGTTATTTGTAACGCAAATAATAAGTGTTTCAATTTTCGCTTACATATTGTACACCGTATTCAATCCTTCTGAGGCTCAGAACAATAAGTGGCTTTTTGTGCAAATTTGCACTGCTTATAGTTTGTTTGTTTTAATTAAATTTTCATTAGAAAAAATTATAGCGAACATCTTTTCATTAGACGTGATTATCAACAATTATTTGTATCAAAAACTTAGTTATCGCAACTATCTGGGTATTTTATTCTTTATTGGCAATTTATTCTTCCTTTATATTTACCCACCAACAGCTACTTCAATACTCATCTTTACCTTTATTCTATTAGTGTTAAACGCTATTGTACTGTTATACAGTTATAAAAAAAATGGAGATTTAATATTAGGTAATTTCTTATATTTTATTTTGTATCTTTGCGCACTTGAAATAGCACCATATATAATCCTTTATAAATTGTTTATTTAGATCGGATTTTGTCTCATTAAAAAATCGTAATTCCTTATGAAAGTGAAAACTATTTTGGTTTCCCAGCCTGAGCCTAAAATTGAAAACTCGCCTTATTTTGACCTTATTGAGAGGCAAAAGGTAAAGATAGATTTCGTTCCTTTCATTCACGTTGAAGGCGTTTCTAGTAAAGAAGTCCGCACTCAAAAGGTTGATCTTACAAAATACACGGCTTTAATTCTTACAAGTCGAAATTCTGTAGATCATTTTTTTCGTATTGCAGAAGAGCTTAGATTCAAAGTTCCAGATTCTATGAAATATTTTTGTCAGAGTGAGGCGGTAGCCTACTACCTACAAAAATATGTGGTTTATAGAAAGAGAAAAATATATGTTGGTCAAAGAACTTTTCAAGAACTAGCTCCTCTTATTAAGAAGTATAAGAATGAAAAATTCTTATTACCTACATCAGACAAATTAAAACCTGAAGTGCCAGCGGTTCTAAATGAACTTAAAGTAGATTGGAAAGAAGCAACTTTTTACAAAACAGTAATTAGCGATTTATCTAATCTTCGCGATGTTTATTACGATATCTTGGTATTCTTTAGCCCTAGCGGAATAGAATCATTATTCGAAAACTTCCCAAATTTTAAGCAAAACAACACTCGTATTGCTGTTTTCGGGAATACTACAGTAAAAGCGGCTACTGAGTTAGGCTTACGCGTAGACATACAAGCTCCAACACCTGAAACACCATCTATGACTATGGCCTTGGAGAAATATATAAAAGAAGTTAATAATAAGAAATAATATTACTTCGATTAATTGCAAAAAAAAGGCTTACCAAATGGTAAGCCTTTTTTGTATCTGTATATTTCAATAGTTATTCTGAAGCTGGAGCACCTGATAAAATCTCATCATTAGCATAGGCTTCGAACTTTGAGAAGTTCTCTTTAAATGAATTTGAAAGTTCTTTAGCCTGAATATCATAAGCTTTTTTATTCTTCCAAGTATCTTTCGGATTTAAGATTTCAGAAGGCACATTAGGGCAAGATTTAGGCATCATTAAGTTGAAGATTGGATGTTTTTCAAACTCAACACCTTTTAATTCACCTTCTAGTGCTGCAGCAATCATTGCACGAGTGTACTTTAATTTCATTCTGTTTCCAACTCCGTAAGGACCACCAGTCCATCCAGTGTTTATCAACCAAACATTCACACCAGAATCCTTCATCTTCTTACTTAACATTTCTGCATATTCTGTAGGGTGAAGTGGCATAAAAGGCGCACCAAAACAAGCTGAGAAGCTCGGTGTTGGCTCGTTAATCCCTTCTTCAGTACCAGCAACCTTTGCAGTGTATCCACTAATAAAGTGGTAAGCAGCTTGTCCTGGAGTTAATTTTGAAATTGGAGGTAACACACCAAAAGCATCAGCCGTTAAGAAGAAAATATTCTTCGGGTTTTCACCCATAGACGGCTTCTGAATATTATTAATATGGTAAATAGGATAACTTACACGCGTGTTTTGTGTGATAGTTGTATCGGCAAAATCTACTTCGCCTTTATCATTCATCACAACGTTTTCTAGAATAGCCCCAGGCTTAATTGCGTTGTAAATATCTGGTTCGTTTTCTTGAGAAAGGTTAATAACCTTTGCGTAACATCCACCTTCAAAGTTGAAGATCTTGTTATCTGCTGTCCAACCGTGCTCATCATCACCAATCAATCTGCGCTCTGGATCTGCAGAAAGTGTAGTTTTTCCTGTTCCTGAAAGACCAAAGAAAATAGCTGTTTCACCATCTTCTCCTACATTGGCAGAACAGTGCATTGGCATGGTATTTTTGTAAACAGGAAGTATAAAGTTAAGAGCAGAGAAAATCCCCTTCTTAATTTCACCTGTGTACCCAGTACCACCAATAAGTGCAATCTTTTTTGTAAAGTTTAAGATAGCAAAATTGTGCTGACGTGTTCCATCAACTTCAGGGTCTGCCATAAATCCTGGTGCATTTACAATTAACCACTCTGGATCAAAGCTTGCAAGCTCTTCATCTGTAGGACGAAGAAACATATTGTGAGCAAACATATTAGACCATGGAGTCTCAGTAATTACACGGATGTTAAGTTTGTAATCTTCTTCTGCACAAGCATAGCTATCGCGAACATATACATCTTTACCAGAAAGGTAATCTACAACCTTGTCGTAAAGCGCGTCAAACATACTTGGTGGAAATGGAATATTTATATTTCCCCACCATACTTTATCACGAGTTACATCGTCTTTTACAATAAACCTGTCTTTTGGAGATCTCCCTGTGAATTCCCCAGTATTAACAGCTAGGGCACCCGTGCTAGATTCCTTCCCCTGGCCCTTTTGTAAAGTTTCCTCGTGAAGTTCTTGAGATGAAAGTTGATACTTAACTTTTGCGTTTTTGATTCCATATTCATCTATGGAAATCGTTTTTTTAGTTTGGTTATTACCCACCATAACTTGTTTTAGTTTTTTGAAGTGTACAAAAATAACAATTCTTATACAGACTTCTGAATTTAAAATAAATTTATCGCTTCTTTAACGTTAAAATTCCAAATGCTAACAAAATCCAGCCTACCATAAACAATAAACCACCAATAGGTGTAATAAAACCTATAACCGATGTATCAAATGATAGAATTTCATCCATAGACAATAAATATATAGACCCTGAGAAAAATATAATGCCCGTAATAAATAACCAAAATATTTTCTTTTTTAGCTGCTGCGGTATTAAAGGAACTAGTCCTAAAAATAAAATTGCAAGGCCATGATACATTTGATAACGCACTCCAACTTCAAAAGTTATGAGAGATGATGAATTTAACACTTCCTTTAAACTATGCGCTCCGAATGCTCCAATACCAATGGTAATTGCTAAAATGATCGAGGCTGTTGCAGCTACATTTTTATCAAAAACTGTCATTTTTAAAATTTGGAATTAGTAATTTCGTCCTTCTTAAATAAACTTCAAAGTTAACAAAAAAACTCTCCCAATGAGAAACATATTAATAATAGGTGCAGGAAGATCAGCAACAAGTTTAATTCGGTATTTGCTAGACAAAAGTGAAGAAGAAAATCTTTTTATAACCATTGGTGACATTTCAGTACAATCTGCAAAGAAGTTAATTCAAAATCACCCAAATGCAAAAGGGATATTACTAGATGTTTTTAATGACGCACAACGAAAAGAAGCTGTTAAAAACAGTGATTTAGTAATCTCAATGTTACCAGCTCGCTATCATATTGAAGTAGCTAAAGACTGCCTAGCGCTTGGAAAAAACATGGTTACGGCTTCATATGTGAGCAAAGAAATGCAAGCTCTTAACCCTAAAGCTGAGGCAAAAGGACTAATTTTTATGAATGAAATAGGTCTTGACCCTGGTGTTGACCATATGAGTGCCATGCAAATAATAGACAGAATTAGAGCAAAAGGTGGTAAAATGCTTCTTTTTGAATCGTTTTGCGGTGGATTAATTGCTCCAGAAAGTGATGATAACCTGTGGAATTATAAATTTACTTGGAATCCGAGAAATGTAGTTTTAGCTGGTCAAGGTGGCGCGGCTGAATTTATTCAGGAAGGTAAGTACAAATACATCCCTTATCACAGACTTTTCCGTAGAACCGAATTTATCAATATTGAAGGCTATGGAAAATTTGAGGTGTTGGCAAACAGAAACTCACTGCAATATCAATCTGTTTATGGACTTGAAGACATTCTTACTTTATATCGCGGAACCATAAGAAGGGTTGGTTTTAGCAAAGCTTGGAATATGTTTGTTCAACTTGGAATGACGGATGACACTTACACCATCCCAGACTCTGAAAACTTAACTTATCGTGATTTCGTGAATTTATTCTTAGCTTATTCTCCAACAGATTCAGTTGAACTTAAGCTTCGCTATGCATTAAAAATCGATCAAGACGATTTAATGTGGGAAAAACTTGAGGAATTAGACATTTTCAACGATAAGAAAACTATTGGTATTAAGAATGCTACGCCTGCCATGGCTCTTCAAAAAATATTGGAGGAAAAATGGACTTTATCTGAAGAAGATAAAGATATGATTGTAATGTACCACAAATTTGGTTATGAACTAAATGGGGAAAAGCATCAAATTGACAGTCATATGACTTTAATTGGTGAAGATCAAACTCATACTGCCATGGCAAAGACAGTAGGATTACCTGTTGCTATCGCCGCCATAAAAATCCTTAACGGTGAAATTACTACACCTGGAGTTCAGCGCCCTATTGCTAAAGAAGTTTACGAACCAATCTTAAAAGAACTTGAGGATCACGGTGTAATTTTTAAAGAGGAAGAAGTGAAGTATTTAGGCTACAACCCAGAAAACCTGCACTTAGGATAATCACTTAATTTAAAATCATAAATAATAAAAGCCTGCAGAAATGCAGGCTTTTATTATTTATATATAGTTTGATATTAATCTCTATTAAGGAATATTGAGATAAAATATAGTAAGGTTGCTAAAGACCCAATTGCAGCTACTACATAAGTTCTAGCCGCCCATTTTAAAGCATCTTTTGCACCTTCGTGTTCTTGTGGAGTGACCATATTATTAGTTTCCAACCAAACTAAAGCTCTTTTACTAGCGTCAAATTCCACCGGAAGTGTAATAAATGCAAAGGCAGTAGTCACTGCAAATAAGGCTATACCAATCCCAAACACCCAAGTTCCAAAAGCAGAACCAGTAGCAAATAAAATAAGCCCAGCCATAATCACAAAATTGGATAATTTACTAGATACACTTACTGCAGGAACAATTTTAGAACGCAGTTGTAACCAACTATATGCAGTAGCATGTTGTACCGCGTGACCGCACTCATGTGCAGCTACAGCCGCAGCCGCAGCATTTCGTTGCATATAAACTGGCTCACTTAAATTTATTGTTTTATCTGCCGGATTGTAGTGATCTGTTAATTGTCCCGCAACCGAGATAACTCTTACATCTGTAATTCCATTGTCGGCAAGCATTTTTTCAGCGATTTCTTTACCGCTCATTCCATTTTGGAGATGGATCTTGCTGTATTTTTTAAACTTACTTTTTAGCTTATTGCTAACATACCAGCTTACCAAAAAGATAAGTCCAGCAATTACATAATATCCCATCATAATTTTAATGTTTTAGGTTTGTTTGTTTCTTTTTCTATAACTTTTATCACTTGTGCATTGTAAATCTACTTCGTAATTCTACAAGACACAAAGTTTTCAAAAACAATATATCAAAAAACGTGCAAAAATTTATCCTACAATATTTACAATTTTTCCAGGTACAATTATCACCTTTTTAGGCGTACGACCCTCTAAATATTGAGCTGTTTTCTCGTGTGACATTACGGCAGATTCAATTTCGTCTTTCGTTAAATCTAAAGAAAGTTCTAAGGTAAAGCGCATTTTCCCATTGAATGATATAGGATACTCTTTACTGCTTTCAACCAAATGTTTTTCATCAAACTTTGGGAAAGATACTGTAGCAATACTTTCAGAATGTCCTAATTTACTCCAAAGCTCTTCTGCAATATGTGGTGCATAAGGTGAAATTAGAATAGCTAAAGGCTCTAATACTTCTCTTGAATTACATTTTTGTGCTGAAAACTCATTCACCGCAATCATAAAAGATGAAACAGAAGTATTAAAACTAAAGTTTTCAATGTCTTCTTCTACTTTCTTTATAGTTTTATGCAGCGTTTTCATACTGTCTTTTGACGCCGCATCTTCAGAAACACTAAAGCTTTCATCTGCACCAGAGTGATACAGCTTCCACAATTTTTTAAGGAAACCGTGTACTCCTGTAATTCCTGCAGTATTCCAAGGTTTTGCTTGTTCTAGAGGTCCAAGAAACATTTCGTACATCCTTAATGTATCAGCTCCGTACTGCTCGCAAATATCATCGGGATTAACTACATTGTATTTAGACTTAGACATCTTCTCTACCTCGCGAGAAACTTTGAAAGTCCCGTCTTCTTCAGTGATAAATTCTGCGTTTTTGAACTCTTCACGCCAATTTTTAAAAGCAGAGGTATTCAGTTCGTTTTGAATGTTTACTAGTGAAACATCTGCGTGAATTGGCTGTGTTACATAATCCTTTGCCAAGGAAGAAGTTACAAATTTGTTTTCCCCTTCAATTCTATGAACAAACGCACTTTCACCCAAAATCATTCCTTGGTTAATAAGCTTTTTAAATGGTTCTTCTACAGGCACCAATCCGCGATCACTCATAAACTTCACCCAAAAACGGCTGTATAATAAATGTCCTGTTGCGTGTTCGCTACCACCTATATACAAGTCTACATTTTGCCAGTAGTCAATAGCTTCTTTAGAAGCGAAAACTTCGTTGCGTTTGGCATCTTCCATATAACGGAAGAAGTACCAGCTACTCCCGGCCCAACCAGGCATAGTGTTCAACTCAAGAGGGAAAATAGTTTTATTATCTACAAGTTTATTACTAACCACAGTAGCGTTTTCTGTATCCCAAGCCCAATTCTCTGCACGGCCTAATGGTGGCTCGCCTTCTTCGGTTGGCAAGTATTTTTCAACTTCAGGAAGGTGTAGTGGTAAACATTCAGTTGGTACTGCTTGTGGCATTCCATCTTTGTAGAAAATTGGAAATGGCTCTCCCCAGTATCTTTGTCGGCTGAAAACTGCATCGCGTAAACGGTAGTTTATTTTACCTTCACCTACTCCTTTTTCTTCTAAAGCAGCGATGATTTTTTCTGTTGCCTGTTTATAATTTAAGTTGTTTAAGAAATCACTATTTGTGATAACTGTATTTTCTTTATCGGAATACGCTTCCTCTGAAATATCTACTCCTTTAAAAATATTTGGAATTGGTAAGTTGAAGTGTTTTGCGAAATCATAATCACGTTGGTCTCCACAAGGAACACTCATTACAGCACCAGTACCATATCCAGCCAATACATAATCCCCAATCCAAATAGGAATTGCCTCCCCTGAGAATGGATGTTCTGCATAAGCTCCTGTAAAAACTCCTGTGATGGTTTTAACATCTGCCATACGCTCGCGCTCACTGCGTTTTGCTGTAACAGCTATGTAATTTTCAACTGCTTCTTTTTGTTCGGCAGTCGTAATTTTTGAAACTAATTCGTGTTCAGGTGCCAATACCATAAAGCTCACGCCGTAAATTGTGTCTGGACGGGTTGTGAACACTGGAATTTCAAATGGTGAATTTTCTCCTGACCCTGAACTCATAACTCTGAACTTAACAGAAGCTCCTTTGCTTCTTCCAATCCAATTGGTTTGAGAATCTTTTAAAGGCTGTGGCCAATCGATATCCTTAAGACCGTCTAATAGGCGTTGTGCATATGCAGTAATTCGCATACTCCACTGCTTCATCTTTTTTCGGACTACAGGATAACCTCCGCGTTCAGAAACACCATTTACAATTTCGTCATTCGCCAAAACAGTCCCTAGCTCAGGACACCAATTTACTTCTGTTTCAGCTAAATATGTAAGCCTGTATTTTAAAAGGATTTCTTGTTTCTTAGTTTCAGAAAACTCTTTCCATTGTTCTGAAGTGAAAACCTCTACATCTTCATCACAAACTGCATTTACACTCTTGTTTCCTTCAGTAGAAAAAACATCTTGCAATTCTTCAATAGAACTTGCTTTGTCCACATCTTTATCATACCAACTTTCAAAAAGTTGTAAGAAAATCCATTGGGTCCATTTGTAATATTCGGGGTTTGAAGTACGAACTTCACGACTCCAATCGAATGAAAACCCAATTCTATCTAATTGTTTGCGATAGCCCTCAATTTCATTTCCATTTTTATCAACTCCACCTTCAATATTCACTTTTGTGGTTTCCGCTGGATGTTGTCCTGTTTGAATTGCATACTGTTCTGCCGGAAGTCCGAAAGAATCATAACCCATCGGGTGCAAAACATTAAAACCTTGATGACGCTTAAATCTTGAGTAAACATCACTAGCAATATAACCAAGTGGATGTCCTACGTGAAGTCCTGCTCCAGAAGGATAAGGAAACATATCCAAAACGTAGTATTTTGGCTTTCCACTGGTATTTTCAGCTTTAAAAGTTTGGTTTTTGGCCCAATATTCTTGCCATTTTGCTTCTATTTCGTTGAAGTGATATTTGCTCATTCTATTAGTTTCAAGTAAAAAAACAGCCCCTTGTTTATGTTCAGGAGATTGGGCACAAATTTACTGCTATTGTACGAAAGTCAAAACTTTAAACGTTGTTTAGTGCAAGATGCAAAATTACTTGTATTTTTACGGCAAAATTCTACAAACCCTATGAGTGCTTCTTTTGAAAAATATCAAAAACGCAGATTGATTTCTTCCTACTTTTCAGTAGTCATCAGTATATCACTAGTGCTATTTCTATTGGGATTACTGGGATTGTTAGTTTTAAATTCTAAAAAAGTAGCAGACTACTTTAAAGAACAAATTGCAATTACTGTTTTCCTTAAAGACAGCGCCAAAGAAGTTGAAATCACGCAACTCAAACAAAGTTTGGCTTTAGCAGAGTACACCAAAAGCGCTGAATTTGTTTCAAAAGAAGACGCTGCCAAGGAACACCAAGAGACTTTAGGAGAGAATTTTATAGAATATTTGGGCGAAAACCCGCTTCAAAATAGTATTGACGTATACATTTTAGCCGATTACGTTACGCCACAAAAAATGGAAGAAATCACTACAGAGCTGAAAGAAAAAGGTTTTGTAGATGATGTTATATACGACAAACCTTTAATTGCACAACTTACCGACAACGTTAAACGCATCAGCTTTTGGATTTTAGTGATTAGCGGTATTTTTACATTTATAGCTGTTTTACTAATAAATAGCAGCATTCGTCTTAGTATTTACGCAAAGAGGTTTACAATTAAAACAATGCAGATGGTAGGTGCTACCAAAAAGTTTATTCGCAAGCCATTTGTATGGAAAAGTGTACGTCTAGGAGTTATTGGTGCTATTGTAGCTATGATTGGAATGGGATTGGTGCTGTATTACTTAAACGAAAGCTTCCCACAACTTCAATTGTTAGGCGATAAAATTATGCTTGCAGGTTTATTTATCTTCATCTTTTTGATGGGGGTTTTAATTACCTGGATAAGTACTTTTATTGCTACGCAACGATTCTTAAACCTAAGAACTGACGATTTGTATTATTAGTGGTGAGTGGAAAATAAAAAATATTAAAAATGGGAGAGAAAAAAAATAAAGAAGGGTTTAAGCCAGACTTTGTGTTTGAACGTAAAAACTACAAGTTTATGCTTATTGGCATTGCATTTATCGCATTGGGATTTATTTTAATGACTGGCGGTGGAAGTGATGACCCAAATGTTTTTAATCCCGAAATTTATAATTGGAGAAGAATCCGTTTAGCTCCAGCCTTAGTCCTAATAGGATTTGCAATTGAAGTTTACGCCATTTTATTAAAACCTGATAACAAAGAACAGAATTAGTGGATTATCTAGACGCAATTATTCTTGGAGCTATCCAAGGATTTACTGAATTTTTACCTGTTTCTTCAAGTGGCCATCTTGAATTAGGAAAAGCAATATTAGGAGATACATCAGTCCCAGAAGAAAGTTTACTTTTTACTGTAATTCTTCACTTCGCTACGGCTTTAAGCACCATTGTAGTGTTTAGAAAAGATATCATTGAAATTGTTTCAGGGCTCTTTAAATTTCAATGGAACGAAGAAACTCAATTCATAACAAAAATTGTTCTCTCAATGATTCCAGCTGTTGTAATTGGCTTGCTTTTTGAAAAAGAATTAGAGTCATTTTTTGGCGGAAGTATTGCTTTTGTAGGGGCTATGCTAATTGTTACAGCAGTACTTTTATGGTTTGCCGATCTTGCAAAAAACACTGGAAAACCTGTAACATTCAAAGACTCAATTATTATTGGAGTTGCTCAAGCAATTGCTATGCTACCCGGCATATCTCGTAGTGGGGCTACAATTTCTACTTCAGTTTTATTAGGAAACGACAAGTCTAAAGCTGCTAGATTTTCATTTTTAATGGTCGTCCCATTAATTTTTGGAAAAATTGCAAAGGATCTACTTAGCGGTGATATTACAACGCACAGCACTAATTTTGGAACTTTAAGCGTCGGATTTATTGCAGCGTTTATTTGCGGACTTATAGCTTGTACTTGGATGATTTCCTTAGTTAAGAAGAGTAAACTACGTTATTTTTCAATCTACTGTGTGATAGTTGGTATTATTGCAATAGTAACCAGCTTATACATATAAATGACAGGAGAAGACTACAAAGAAGGCCAAGTAATATTAATAGACAAACCACTAGAATGGACATCTTTTCAAGCGGTAAACAAAGTGCGTTGGTTAATTAAAAAATCTTTCGGATTTAAGAAAATTAAAGTCGGTCACGCCGGCACTTTAGACCCACTCGCAACTGGCCTTTTAATAATTTGTTCAGGAAAGTTTACAAAGAAAATTGACACTTTTCAAGCTCAGGAAAAAGAGTACACAGGGACTTTCACTCTTGGAGCTACTACGCCCAGCTACGACCTAGAAACTGAAATAGATCAGAATTTCGATATTTCCGAAATCACTTCAGAACAAATACACGAGGCAACTAAGCAATTTATAGGTGAAATTCAGCAGCAACCCCCAGTATTTTCAGCGTTGAAAAAAGACGGGAAACGCCTTTATGAATTTGCTAGAAATGGCGAAGAAGTTGAAATTCCTTTTAGAAAAATAACTATTTCAGAGTTTGAAATAACAAGAATAGACCTTCCAAATGTAGACTTTAGAGTGGTTTGCAGTAAAGGCACTTACATCCGGTCTCTAGCTAACGATTTTGGCAAGGCTCTTAACAATGGTGCTCATCTATCTGCATTGCGCAGAACAAAGATTGGTGATTTTTCTGTGGCGAATGCTATAAGCATCTCAGACTTCGAATCTTCGCTCCCTAGTTAAAATATCTCTAATAGAGCCCTAATTTTCAAGTGTTTTGTGGAATTTTGTATAAAATTTCAGTACTTGCATAAATGAATTTTAATTATTCATATAAAGCTTTTTTAATAACTTCACTTCTTACAGGAAGTCTAGTGCTATTTCTATTTAGCATAAAACTTTCAAAGCAGAAGGAAGAACTCAACTATGATACCTATGAGGTTGAAATGGCAGATGAGGTATTGCCTGAAGAAAAAGAAGAGGAAATCGCGCAGTTAACTCCAGAAGTTAGTAGAATTGAAACAAACAAAGCTTTTAATGAGGCAGAAAAATATAAATCTCCTTTTGAAAGTGAAGATCGAGAATTAACTGAAACAACCGAAGGCAAGCTTCAGGAAATGCAAGAAGCCTTGGAGAATTCTAAAAACAGCTTGAACGGGAACATCTCAACTAAAGTCTCTAAACCTGAAAAAGAGAAAAAAACAAATTTTTCAAATACCGACAGTAATGATAAAGGTGAGGCTGTTGTAAAAGGTGGAAATAGAAACACAACCATTAGTTATCGATTAGTAAACCGCCAGGATATAGATTTACCTAATCCTGTTTATACTTGTTATGGCTATGGAAAGGTGGTGATAAATATTGAGGTAAATAATCTCGGGAAAGTTGTAAAAAACTCCTACAACAAAACAGCATCAACAACTTCCAATCAATGTTTGATAGATGCCGCTCTTGATTATTCAAAGCAAGCTCGTTTTACAACCGACGCTTCAAAAGAAAAACAATTGGGTACAATAACTTTCAATTTCCCAGGGCAACAATAATTTGTCCACTTAACGAAGTTGTAGTGGGTAGTTTCCATCTAAAGAATCAACTTATGGATAATAATAAAATACGCTGTGCTTGGTGCGGCACCGATCCGTTGTATATAAAATATCACGACGAAGAATGGGGAGTGCCAGTTAAGGATGACAAAATACTGTTTGAATTTCTTATTCTCGAGAGCTTTCAGGCGGGATTAAGTTGGATTACTATTCTTCGAAAAAGAGAAAACTTCAGGATGGCATTTGATAATTTCGATTACAAGAAAATAGCGAAATACAATCAGAATAAAATTGATGAATTACTTCAAAACAGTGGGATTATCCGAAATAAATTGAAAGTGAATTCTGCTGTATCCAACGCCAAGGCTTTTATGGAAATTCAAAATGAATTTGGAAGCTTCAGCAATTATATTTGGAGGTTTATTGACAATACACCGATTAAAAACAGTTGGAAAAACCACAAAGATGTTCCTGCAACCACTTCAATAAGTGATGCTATAAGTAAAGATTTAAAAAAAAGAGGTTTTAAATTTATGGGGAGTACTGTTGTTTATGCATATATGCAAGCGGTAGGGATGGTAAACGATCATATAACTGATTGTTTCCGTTATCAACAAGTTTAATTTTTCTAATAAATATTCTTCTTAGACTTCAATAAATTTGCAGCAGCAACTGCTTTCAGAGCTTGACGATAATGTGAATCTAATTCAGGATCTGTGTTTTTCTCAACAGAAAAAAATTTTCGAAACCAAGTAATTGCTTTGGAATATTCGCTATTATAATAATAAGCTATTGCTAAATGCTTATATATAAACGGTGTTCCGTACCCTTCGCGCACTACTTGCTCATAAACTCGTACTACATCAATATCCTTATTTACATCCATAACTTTATTGTTAGTTTGAGAATAAGAAATGGATGAGACACAGGCAATCAAAAAAACAGTAAAAAATGTTTGTTTTAAAGTCATTGGAGATGTGAGAGATAACATTACTTTCAAACAATCTTTATACTATACGTCAATAGTTAATAGTATGGATCATCCTTCCACAAAAAAACTGAAAATAAAGCGATTAAACGACAATTTTATTCAATTTAACACAAATAACTCTATTTAGATTTTAGTATTTTTAGAAAATCGTCTCTTTCTATCTCTTCTGCGCCTAAACTTTCTAAGTGTTCATTATATATCTGACAGTCGATTAATTTATAATCTTTTGCTTTTACAAACTCAGAAAGGTGATAAAAAGCAACTTTAGAAGCATCACCTACTAGGCTAAACATACTTTCACCACAAAATACTTTCTTATTTTGAAGGTCTATTCCGTATAGGCCACCCACTAGCCTATTGTCCTCCCAAACCTCAACAGAAACAGCGTGACCCGCATTGTGCAACGCTATATATGCTTGTTGCATCTCTTTAGTTATCCAAGTACCATTTTGACCCTTTCGTGGAACAGAGGCGCAGTATGAGATAACAGATTTAAAATCTTTATTGAAAGTAATTGTAAATTTTTTGTCTCTAATGTTTTTTCTCAGGCTTTTAGAAACTTTAAACTTATTTGGCTTTAGAATCATTCTTGGATTTGGACTCCACCAAAGCACTGGTTGTCCATCTTCATACCAAGGAAAAATACCAGAATTATATGCTAGTAATAATCGTTCGATAGAAAGATCACCACCAATAGCGAGAAGCCCATCTAACGTTGCTTCTTCTATATTTGGAAACCAAAGTTTTTCAGTTAAGAAATGCATTGTTCGAAATTGCTAAAAATGTTTCATAAAAAACCTCGAAACGTTTAATACGCATCGAGGTTTATATGTTTTATACTATTTTTAAAAAAGTATTTTTAAAAAGGAAGATCGTCGTGATCTTCTTCTTTAAAGTCGTTTGCAGGCTCAAAAGCATCTGCAGGTGGCATTGGAGGCATTCCTGAAGCATCAGGTGCAGCTTGCGATAAACTCTCAATTCTCCAGCCTTGAATACTATTAAAATACTTAGTTTCCCCTTGAGGGTTTACCCATTCACGACCACGTATATTGATACTAACTTTAACATCTTGTCCAACTTTGTATGCATTTAGCAAATCAGTTTTGTCTTGAACAAACTCTATCATTATAGTCTGTGGATACTGCTCCTCAGTAGTAATCACCATTTCGCGCTTTCTAAACCCATTGTTTCCAAAGGTTTTTGTTTCGTCTATTAATTTTATCTTTCCTTGTAATTCCATCCGTAATTATGTTACTGTGTTATTGGTATTTTTTATTTTTAATGCTATTCTCCTTTACAAAAAGGCAATTTTTATGCCTGATTTCCTAGCAAAATTTTCCAAGCTTCGCTAATCTTCCCTTCACTTAGAAACTCGTGAGCTTTTTTATGAATTGCCTCAATATTGTTTGAAGATATTAAATCTTTTAGTTCTGTTGAAGAATCTATAAAAGTACGAATTTCTTCTGTATTTGGAAAACTTTCAACGTTACCCAGCACCCCTAAGTCATTACCAGTCAATACTTTGCTGTTTCTGACAGCTTCAGGAAGCTTATCCACCCCTATTCCTAGGGTTCTCAATGGTTTTGGCACTTCAAAGAGTCCGTTTTTAGCGCGACTATACCAATTTCCTCCAAGTCGAGAAACTGTATCAATCTTAAATGGATCGATAGCACCGTCGTCGTCAAGAATGTTTTCTTTAATATGAAGTTTTACAACTTCACATATAACCAAGTTACCAGCTCCACCTTCTTTTCCGAGTGAAATTACGTCGTTTACTTTACACTCTAATTGCACTGGTGCTTCAGCAACACGAGGAGGTGTAATTAAATCGGAAGCCTCTTCGGTAAATCCGGCTTTGATAAATTCGTTAACACCTTTGTCGTACTCCGTAGAAGAAAGTGACACTTGTTGCACCATATCATAACTTACAATGTTTATAACCACTTCTGCTACTTCTAAAACATTTTCATAAGTGTGTTTAGTAGTGTTATCACGCCCTCTTCTTGCCGGTGAAAACACTAAGATAGGGGGTTTGGCACTAAAAACATTAAAAAAACTAAATGGGGAAAGATTTACATTTCCTTCGCTATCGATTGTACTCGCAAAGCATATAGGCCTTGGAGACACAGCCCCTAAAAGGTAACCGTGTAATTTTGCTGTTGATAATTCGTGTGGTTCTATAGAAATCATAGAATGCAAAGGTATCAAAGATTATAGCTTGTAAAAACTTGATTGTACAATAATATCAACATATTTGCTTTATATTTATTCAGGTAAAATTTTCTTTATGCTTCAGAAAAAAACGTTTTCACGTTGGGCTTTTATTATTGCTTCAGTTTTTATAGTGGGGCTTATTTTATGGAACACCTATATTTTCTTTAATCAACTTAAAGAAAACGAGCGAGCTAAAATGGAAATATGGGCTGCTGCATATAATGATTTTCTACAAAATAACAGTCTCGATACTCCTGTTGGAGATGTAATTCTTACGGTTATTCAAGGAAATGTTACTACTCCAATGATATTATATACTCATAAAGAAGATATATATACCGATAGAAATATTGATCCAAACGATATAAATACGCGAGAGAAAAAGGAGAAGTTAATCAAGCAATTTTCTTCGGAATACACTCCAATAGAAATTCGAAATGAAAACAATCTACTTGCCACAATTTATTACGGTAACTCACCAGTTATTAACAAACTAAAGTATTATCCAGCTTTTTTAATTTTAATTATTTTTCTTTTCATTTTAGCTATTTATCTATTCTATAAAACATCTAAATCTGCTGAACAAAATAGACTTTGGGCCGGAATGGCAAAGGAAACAGCGCATCAAATAGGTACTCCGCTTTCATCTTTGGTAGGTTGGACTGAAATTCTAAAAACTGAAAATGTAAATCCTGAGTATATTACTGAAATGGAAAAAGATGTTTCAAGGCTTGAAAAGATTACAGATAGATTTTCAAAAATTGGTTCTGTTCCAAAGTTGGAAAAACACGATTTAGTTGAAGAAACAAAAACAACATTTGAATATTTACAAAAGCGCTCTTCAAAGCTCATAGAATTTCAACTGGATATTCCTGAAAATCCAATATACGTTCAAATGAATCCACAGCTATACAGTTGGACGATTGAAAATTTAGTTAAAAATGGGATTGATGCAATGCGTGGAAAAGGGAAGATAAGTATTTCTATAGCGCAAAACTCAAGATTTGCTTATGTACATATTTCTGATACAGGAAAAGGACTTACCAAAAGTGAGTTTAGAAGAATATTCACACCTGGACATACCACAAAAAAACGCGGTTGGGGTTTGGGATTATCACTTGCAAAACGTATAATTGAGGAATATCACAAGGGAAAAATTCGTGTGTTGAAAAGTGTTCCTAACGAAGGAACTACTATGGAAATTGCTCTTAAAACTAACGTTTAAAAATGTCGACAAAAACTCATACGTTGCATACTGCACGTTCTAAAAATAATTGCCCAAACTGTTTTGGGACAGACGGGCTTGAATTTACATTTTTTCAAGATGAAATAGAAACGCTGTTTTATAAAAAGCCTGTAAAACAAATGGAGGAAAAGCTCTATTGCCATACTTGTACTACCATAATTTATCCAGTAAATTGGACTGAAGACATTGAGCGGGTTTATGAATACAATAAAAAAATAGCGGAAACCAATAAACATAATTTACAGGTAAAACCGCTATTCTATATTGTACTAATTGTAGCAATTATATTAATTGCCTTGAGTATTTACTTTTTGATGAACGCTTTATGAATTTAAATTTTCAGCGATTTTAGTTGCTAATGCTTTAAACTCCTCATCCTTCATATCTATTTTTTTGGTAAAACGCATGTCATCCATTTCATTTAAAGGGATAAGATGCACGTGAACATGTGGTACTTCAAGGCCAACAACTGCCATGCCCACGCGTTTACAAGGAACAGATTTTTCTATAGCATGAGCAACTTTACGAGAAAATTGCATCAATTGTAGATACATATGTTCTCCCATATCGAATATCTTGTCAATTTCTTCTTTTGGCACACAAAGGGTATGTCCTTTGGAGTTGGGGTTTATATCCAAAAAAGCAATAAACTTATCGTCCTCTGCTACTTTATAAGCTGGGATTTCTCCTTCAATGATTTTTGTGAAAATTGACGCCATATTTAATCTCTTGAGATTTCTAATATATCAAATTTAAGAATTCCATTAGGAACTTGAATTTCAGCTACTTCGCCTTGCTTCTTACCTAAAAGACCTTTTCCGATAGGTGAATCTACTGAAATTTTTCCAGCTTTTAAATCTGCTTCGCTCTGAGCTACCAATTTATAGGTCATTTCCATACCATTAGTTTGGTTTTTTAACTTAACAGTAGAGTGCACTAGTATTTTACTAGTATCTAATTGAGATTCATCTATCAAACGGGCATTAGCAAGTACAGCTTCAAGTTTAGAGATTTTCATCTCCAACATAGCTTGTGCCTCTTTGGCAGCATCATATTCGGCATTCTCACTTAAATCACCTTTATCACGGGCTTCAGCAATAGCATTAGAAGCTCTTGGACGCTCTACATCACGTAAGTGATCTATTTCATCTCTTAATTTTTTTAACCCTTCGGCTGTGTAATAAGATACTTTACTCATAACTTCATCGTTTGTGTATGTAAAACATACATATTCTATATATATAATAAAATCCCGACACGTGCGGGACTAACTTTAATAAACTGAAAAAATCCCATGCGATGATGGGATTATATCAAACAAATATACTAAAAATTTACATCTTATGTAAATTGTTGTAATTTCGAACTTTAAATTTAATTCATTTTAATGAAAAAAACACTTTATTTACTGATAATCACGATAGTAATTGCTTCTTGTTCAAAAAGCGACGATAAACGTGAACGCAATCCTTACTTAACCGATCCCTTAGTAAGCTTAAATCTAAACTTAAACCTCCCAGAATACAACCCGTTGCGTTTTCCTGGCAATTATGTAATTGTTAACCAAGGAATAAAGGGAATCGTTGTGTATTGTGTTAGCGAACAAATGTATTTGGCTTTCGACCTTACCGATCCCAACCACGCTCCTAGCAACTGTTCGCGTATGGATATAGATGGTATTACAGCATCTTGTCCTTGTCCTAACGATGAAAACTCATACTATATTACATCAGGGAGGCATATTTCAGAACCTGATTTAAAATATCCTATGCAACAATATAGAGCTGAAAGAAGTGGAAACAATGTTATTATAAATAACTAACACTTTAAGTTAACTCAATACTCTCTTACGATATTTTACAAAACAAAGACTCCGCTAATTTTATCGGAGTCTTTGTGTTTATTTAGAACTTTATTGTAGCTCCTAAAAGAAAGTTTGTTGTTGCCTGCGGATAATAACCCGCACCTTCAATTGTAGTAACCGTTCCAGGATTACTAAAATCATCGTCCCAAGTGTAGAAGTATCCGTTAGACACATATTTTACATTGAAAATATTATTCACTAATCCAGAGAAAACAATTTCTTTAACCCATGGTAAGTTATCTAAGGTATAAACAATATTAAGGTCGTTAATAAAGAAGCTATCCAACTTTGAAGCTTCACTATCAATATTTCCCATGTACTGCTCCCCTACAAATTTTGAAAGCAAGCCTATTTGAAAGTTTTTTGTTGGTGAATATTCAAGCATATTTCCAGCAACTACAGATGGAGAAAATGAAATATTTGTTTTTCCAAGATTAACAAGCTCCCCATCACGAGATGTAACAAAATCTATGTTTTTGTTTGTACTTAAAGCAATATTAGGAAGAGTTCTTAGGTTTTTCAAAAGGTGAATTTCTGCATCAACTTCAAGGCCTAAACGGTAGCTTTTCCCACTACTTGTTCTTAAAGCAGCTCCTACATCATTCAATTCACCAGAAAGCACCAATTGGTCCTTATAGTGCATATAGTAAATGTTTGTATTAACTTTTGTTTTCGCAGAACCAAATCTCCACCCTAACTCAAAATCATCTAATTTTTCTGGAGTAGTAATTCCTTGTTCGTAATCATTTCTTGAAGGTTCACGATGTGCTTTACCATAAGAGAAGTAAAATTGATTTGATGGATTCAATTTATAAGTCAAACCAGCTTTTGGATTAAAAAAAGCGTAATCTTCATCAATCTCCATTAAAACCAAATCAGAAGTAATACCTGTAGTGTTATAGTTTAAAAATCTTCCTTGTAAATCTCCAAATACACTTAACCTATCGTTTAATCTGTAAGTAGCTTTTGAGAAAATAGTAAACTCACTCTTTTCCCCATTACTATCGTAATAACGGTCTCTAATTTCTGAAGCACTAGCATATCTCGCCCAAATTACTTCTCCGTAATGATCTCCAGTATAATAGCTGTAAAATGCACCTCCCGTAAAATCTATAGTATTGTTTTTGTAATTAACAGTGGCATTACCCGCATAAAAATGATTATCTAGCCAACGACGACGGATTACATCGGTTCTATTAATTGTGTCACCACCTATATATAGAGGCTCAAATCCATAAGTTTTAAACTTTTGATCTTCTTTATATTGTTCAAAATATCCTTTTCCTCTAGTGTAGTTAAAAGATAAGTTTGTACTCCAATTACTATCATAGCGCTGATTCCATAGTAACTGATAATGATCTTGAGCGTAATCGTCTATTTCGTTATCATAAAACTGTATGTTTCCATTTTCATCGGTATACATACCTGCAGAGTTAAAGGTTCTATCATTTTCAAGTTTCTCAGGATCTTCTAGACCATTCCAAGACTGATAAGTAATATTTTTCCCTCCAAAAGTTAAGGCCTTAATTAAAGTGTTGTCATCCACAAATGCAGCCTGAAGAAAGTACGATTTTAAGTCTGAGCTCGCTCTATCGATATAGCCATCAGATTTAATTGTTGACAATCTACCCGATACTTCAAAATGGTTAGAAAGTAAGCCAGTACTAAATTTAACGTTGTGTTTATGTGTATTGTAACTTCCAAAAGAATTAGAAATTTCGCCATATGCATCATTTGATACTGCATCGCTTAACAAGTTTAAACTTGCACCAAATGCTCCAGAACCGTTTGTAGAAGTTCCAACACCTCTTTGAAGCTGTAAACTTTGTACTGAAGATGTAAAATCTGGTAAATTAACCCAGAAAGTACCTTGGCTTTCAGAATCGTTATAAGGTATTCCGTTCAGCGTAACATTTACACGAGAAGCATCACTACCACGAACACGGATGTAAGTATATCCTACTCCTGCTCCAGCATCACTAGTAGTAACTACAGACGGCATATAACTTAACATATAAGGGATGTCTTGCCCTAGATTTCTTTTTTCCAGTTCTTCTTTCCCAATATTTGAGTGGGTAATTGGTGAATCGGCATCTACGCGAATAGCTTGAACCAAAACCTCATCCAACGTTTCTGTGGTTTTTACAAGAGTAATATTTAACTCCATATCACCATTTACAACAATAGATCTAGTTTCGACATTATATCCTAAGTGACTAAAAACAATTGATTGAACTCCATGATTTACGGTCACACTATAGTTTCCATCAAAATCGGTAATTGTTCCGCTGTTACTTTTTAAAACAACATTAGCTCCAGCTAAAGGCTCCCCATCAGAATTAGTTACAGTTCCAGAAACAATATGTTCCTGGGCAAATGTGATGAAGCTAAAAAAGGCAAATACTGAAAAAATCAATAACTTTTTCATTCGTAATAGTTTAAAGTTTACGAATAAAAGGGGCGTTATTCTTGGTTTATTAAATGGTTTTAAATAAAAAATCCCTGAAAATATCGCGTCGCGCAATATCACAGGGGTACCTTATAATTTTCCCTTAGCAGCATTACCTGCTCAGGTTCTTTGGGTATAATCTCAGCTTCTTCAAGTATAGAGTTCAAAGTTTTGAGTTTAAAGTTTTTCAACCTACCTCTCAATTCTAATAACTCTTAACTAAAATCTGCACCCCTTTGAGATGTTCGGCAAAAGTACATTACTTTTAGACATAAACATAATATATCAAAACCTTTAAAATAGACTTCCTCAACCATAATTAAAAGCTGTCCATTTACTTATTTGGAATGTCTTTTGTGATATTTTAATAGCACCATATTGATTTTAAATAGCAGTTCCATCCTTATTTTTGGATAAGTTTTTACAGCTGATTTTATCAATTCCTTAATACTTATACAATCGCATTGTAATTACATTTACACGATGGCTAATTCAAGAAATAAATTCACACTTAAAATCATACTAAGTTACTTGGTTTTGATTGCTTTAGCAGTGCTTGTTGGATTCTTTTTATATTCTGAATTTCAAAACTACACTGCCGAAAATATTGAAAAAACAGGTGAGAAAAAATTTATTGAAACAGGAACATTAATCAATCTAGTTTACGAAACAGATGGGTTTTCGAGACTTGCGCTTCTTTCTGAAAGTGAAGAAGACTATGAAAAATACGTAGTTAAAACAGACTCACTATTTAAAAAGATTAAAGAAATAAAATCCCTTACTGTTAATGATTTTCAGATTAAACAATTAGACAGTGTAAAATCTCTAATTGAAGAGAAAAATAGAAATATAGAACAACTTCGAATCCTTAGGCTTACAAATCAAAAGGATACTTCGCTAGATGATATTATGCGTGAAGTAAGAAAGCTCGAAGCTTCTGTTGGATTAAATTCGGTCGAATCATTAATTAAAGATCCTTCGCAACTAAGTAGAAATGAACGTCGCATTTGGCAGAATTATGCCGATTACCTCAATAGAGATTCCACTCGAGACACCGCCAAAGTAAGGTCTAAAACCGTAGATTCTATGCTTATAGCTTCTCGCTATATAGTGGCTGAAGCTAAAAAATTAAATTCTCGAATACGAAAATCTTTAAATCAACAAGAAAATGAACTTATCAGGAATGACCTTAATATTTCTGAACAACTTAGGGAGATTATTGCAAGTTTCGATCGTGAAATTTCTAAAAACAACCTCATTGAAAAACAGAAACGCGAAGCTTCGATAAAACGAACTGGCGACATATTGAAATTTGCTGGATTACTAGGTGGTATCGTAGTACTGCTCTTTTCTTATTTTATTCTTTCAGACTTTTTTAGAGCCGATCGATATAAAAAGAATTTAGAAGCTTCTAAAAACTATGCTGAAACTTTACTAAAAAGTCGTGAACAACTTATTTCTACTGTAAGCCACGATTTAAAGACACCATTAAATACTATCAGTGGTTATTCAGAATTAATTGAAAACTCTTCACTCTCTGAAAAACAAAAATACTACCTATCTCAAATTACATCGAGCTCACAATTTATCTCTCAATTAGTTGATGACTTATTAGATTTCTCAAAATTGGAAGCTGGAAAACTACCTCTTGAGAATGTGGCTTTTTCATTAGAAAACATAATAGAAAATGCCGCAAATGCTGTTCATCAACAGTACATTGAAAAACCGGTGGAACTTAAGATTTCAATTTCAGAATCTATCAAGAACAAGTTTTATAAGAGTGATCCACTTCGCATTAGGCAGGTTGTAAATAATCTATTAGGAAACGCTTTTAAGTTTACTGAAAAAGGAAGTGTTGAAATTCGAGTTGAAGAATTGTCAAACGCGAAAACAGGAGTTAGTAAGAAGAACGAAATTTCTAATATTCAAATTTCAGTTATTGATACGGGAATTGGTATTTCGAAAGAAAAGCAAGAACTCATATTTAATGAATTCACCCAAGCTGAAACTGAAATAGCCCATAAATTTGGTGGAAATGGATTGGGATTAGCAATATCTAAAAAGCTGACTGAACTTTTAGGTGGGACTTTAAAAGTAAAAAGTGTTTTAGGCGAGGGAAGTACATTCACTTTAACGCTTCCATTGCAGCATAGCAATAGAATTTTACCTACAAAAACCAAAAACGTTGTAAGCAGTTTTAATAGTTTAAAAGCCATTATTATTGATGATGACCAAACAATGCGAGCACTTTTGAAAGAGATTTTGGAGCAATTGAAGATAGAATCAGAAACATTCAGTAGCTATGAACAACTCAAAAACGCCGATTCTGAATCTCGTGTGGATACAAACGCCAATTTTGTTTTAACCGATATTCAAATGCCAAATACCGACGGTTTTACGCTATTAAAAAACTTAAAGAAAGGGGAAGTCAAAGCTTACAAAAACCAGCCAATCATAGCAATGACAGGTAGTAGAGAGCGCAATCGTGAATATTATTTAAAAGAAGGTTTTGCTGAAATGCTTGCGAAACCCTTTTCAAAAGAAGACTTAATTAATATTCTAAAACATTTATTCCCTAAGCAATGGGAAGCATCAGAAGGCTCTAATGAACATAACACCACCAATGAAAGTTCAAAGAGTGGTGATATTTTTAATTTATCGCTGCTAAATTCATTTTTGAGTACACCTGAAGCTTTAGAAGAAGTTTTAAATATTTTCAATCAGCAAACTAAAACCGATTTACAGCTTATTGATAAAGCAATTGAAGATAACGATGTCGATAAAGTTAAAGAAATCACACATAGAATGCTTACGATGACGAGACAACTTCAAGCTAAAGATGTGGTTGCTATTTTAGAAAAAATGGAAGAATACCCAGAAGTAACTACCAAAATATCAAATGAACTTCAGTTAGAAATGAGAAGCGATTTTAATAAGCTAGTGGAAAAATTTGATGTGTTACAACAAGCACTTAATAATCGATAAGATTAAAGTTCGATATTATATAATTCCAATTTATTGTAAAGTGTTTTTCGAGTAATATTAAGCAATTTGGCAGCCTTAGTTTTATTGAAATCAGCTTCTTTTAACGCATTAAGAATTAATTGCTTTTCGTTGGTTTCTTTTGAAAAATCAACTATTTCATTCTTTTTATTCACAGAAAAAATTACTTCGCGTGGTATTACTTCCAACGGAATTAAACTTGAATTGGTTAACAATACCGAACGCTTAATTACATTTTTCAACTCTCTTAAGTTACCTGGCCAAGAATAGGCTTTGAAGGCCTCTTCTACTTCTTTCGACAGCCCGAGCACTTCTTTCCCTAAAGATGCGTTTGCTTCGGCTAGGAAGTATTCAATAAACAAAAATAGATCTTCTTTACGTTCGTGTAATGAAGGAATATGAATTGAGAATTCGTTTAATCTATGATATAAATCTTCTCTAAATTTCCCTTCTTGAACAGCTTTTAATAAATCTTCATTAGTAGCTGAAAGAATTCGAACATCTACCTCTATTTCTGTGTTACTACCAACTGGTTTTATTCGTCTCTCTTGTAAAGCACGCAATAACTGAATCTGGTTTTCATAAGAAAGATTTCCCACTTCATCTAAGAAAAGTGTTCCGCCATCTGCAGCTTCAAAATGACCTTTTTTATCGTTAACAGCGCCAGTAAAACTTCCTTTTATGTGACCAAAAAACTCACTTGCTGCAATTTCATTAGGAATTGCGCCACAATCTACTGCTACAAAAGTTTTATTATTTCTTGAACTAAAATCGTGAATAGCTTTTGCTGCAACTTCTTTTCCTGTTCCACTTTCTCCTTGTATCAACACACACATATCCGTGGGGCCAACGAGTTTTATGTACTCGTTAAACTTTTTGGATGATTCACTTATCCCAACAACAAAATTTGGTTTTATTTGAGGAGCTTCTACTTTTTTAAATTCGTTTTTATTGTCACGCTCGTCTGTATATTCCGACTTTGATTGTAAAGAATCTTCTTGAATTATCATTAATAATTCTTCGGGGCGGAATGGCTTTGAAATGTAATCTATTGCACCTTTTTTAATTGCCTTTACTGCCGTGTCAACTTCAGCATAACCGGTCATTAAAATTACTTTGGTGTTTGGAGAAGTTTTTTGAGCAAATTCTAGTAGGTCTAAACCAGAATCATCCGGAAGTTTTAAATCTGTAATAAGCAGGTTAAAATCGCCCTCCGTTATTGCTTTCCGAGCACTTTCTCCTGTTGACGAAATTGAAATTTGAAAGCCTTTACGCTCCAAAAAGGACCCAAGCATTTTTCCAAATGCTAAATCGTCTTCTACTATGTGTATTTTCTGCGCCATCGTATTATCTCAAAGGGTAAAAATAGCGACTATATAGGAGGGTAATCTCTAAAATTATCATAAAAAAAGACGCACATTTAAGAGCGTCTTTTTAAAGAAGTATTGAATCTAAAATACCTGCAGCTTACTGCTTCTTTAATTCATTTTTAATCCACTCACCTTTAGCGTTTGCATATACAGTTGCCTTTTTTGCATCTGCAGTAGTAAGTTCGATTTTATAATCTCCCTTGGCATTCACATAAGCCTTAGATATAGTTGCGCCGTCAAAATCATTAGCTACGGCATTTTGTACGGCTTCAGGTAGTTCAGAAGCTTTTACTTCTTTAAAATCTTGAACAGCGTTCGCAGAAAGTTTTAAATCTTGAGCAGCTTCAACTTTTTCTTCAACCTGAGTTAAAGCAGCAGACTTTTGCTCATTCATAGCAGTTACCTCTTTATCAGATTGCGCAGTTACTGCAGTTAAACCTCCTAATACTATCGCTGTACTTAAAATTAATCTTTTCATAGTTTTTGTTTTTTAAATATTATATATATCGTTTACTAAGTTTGTTTGTTGACTTGTATATAGAAAAATTAGTGCCACAGAAAGGACACTCTAGACAAAGCCCACAAACACCAACAAAACAAGTGATTAGGAAATATTCTGATAAAAGATAATTGTGTAATAGGCGATACAGCCGTGTAAAAATTATACACTTAATGTATAATCTCTAATCAATCTGGGGAGGTTTTCGATTTTGCTTTTTAAATGCGGTTACTTTTTTACTTTTTAAACGACGTTCAATGGCACTTTTAGAAGGTTTAGTTTTTTTACGTTTTTTTGCAACTTTCAAGTTTGTTTTGAGTAAATCTATCAATCTCTCTATTACAATAGCTTTATTTTTATGTTGGCTCCGGGTTTCACCACATTGTAATATGATTAAACCTTCAGTAGTAATTTTTGAAGAGAGTTTTAATCGAAGTCGTTCTTTTTCAGTTGCCGAAAGCGCTTGAGAGTTTTCTAAATCGAAAGTAAGCTCAACTTTTGAAGCTGTTTTATTCACGTGTTGTCCTCCCGGACCACTACTGCGAATGGCTTTAAAGGCAAGTTCCGATATTAGCGTTTCTACAATCATTTTGGTTGGTGGGCTTCGTTTAAAAGATCGTTTACTGTTTTCACAGGGTTAAAAGTAATAAGTGGCACCTCAACAAAAACGGTATTCCAATTTGCCATTGCCCCATTCCATAAACCTGGAAGCTCCAAGGCTTTTATAGGTTTCCCTTGATGGGATTTAGATGAAATAAAGCAGGTGTCAGGATCTGAATATTTTAACAAATCGTACTTCTTGCCTTTGTAGTCTCGAACCCCACAAACTAAATCGACTGGATTAAAATGTGTTGCTTTATCCACCAAAGCTTTTTGCTGTGGATTATTAATATCAATCTGAGACATTTCTACAATTTGATATGACTGATTTCCATGTCTATCTTTTATAAGAAATGGACCCCCACCTGGAGCACCGGTATTTTCAACCACACCACAAACACGAAGTGGACGTTCGAGAATATTTAAAAGTGTTTCCTTATCAACTGAAATATTAGGAACCTTTAGCTCTTCAGAAATAAATTGTGAAATTTCCTGAAGTGTTTCATCTAAAATTGTTTCAGATTGAAGTTTTTCAACATAACTATAAATTTTATGCTGAAGTGAAATTAATTTTCCGACTAGAACTTTCTTTTGAAAAGCAATCGTTTCAACATAATTTTCAGAAACTACATTGTCGATATTCTTGATGAAAATTATATCGGCATCAATGTCGTTTAAGTTTTCTAGAAGCGCTCCGTGCCCTGAAGGACGAAAAACAATATTTCCATTTTCATCTAAAAACAATTCGTTCTCGGGAGTTACAGCAACTGTATCGGTTTCGTTCTTTTGAAAAGAATACGATATATTAAATTTTACTCCAGTCTTAGCTTCTATTGAATCTTGAATTTCATTATAGCGAGATTTAAACTTTTCTTGGTGCTCTTCTGAAACCGTAAAGTGCAAATTCGCAACATTATTAGAAGTTGCATAGTAAGCAGCCTCATACAATTGTTCGCCAAAGGCAGTTATAAAATCTTCCCCGTCTTTATGAAAAGGAACGAGTCCTTTAGGTGTATTACTGAAGTTTAATCCAGATTCACCTAGCACTTCTTGAACAAACAAATAATATCTTTTCCCTAAACTAAAGTCTTTAAAATCGGGATATTTTTCGTTTAACTTAGCTTTTACAAGGTGTGAAAAAGCGAATTTATCAGTAGAAGAAAAAAATGTCTTTAGGTCTTTATTTTCTTCTTTTTGAATAAATGTTTCGATATCATCCTCATCTGGATTGAAGTTTTCCAAAAACTGATGCAGAAATTTAAACATTCTCGTTGCTGCTCCAGAGGCGGGAACAAATTTTAATAATTCGAGCTTAGCCTTGTTGGCTTCAAATAGATTTACAAATTGTTGCTGTTCTTCATCCGAAAAAACTTTTATCCCCTTATTTGCTGAAGCAGGTTCTACTACATTGGCAAAAGGAATTCCATTTTTAAATATTTGAAGTTGCTCTTTTACACTACCTTCTGAGAGGCCGTGAGCTTTTATTTGTTGTATATTTTTTTCTGTAAACATGGTTTGCATTCAAATTTGATTTTTCCTCTTCCTACTTTGCGTCTTTGCTGTGTAATATTATTTACCGCAGAGGCAAAAATTTACAAAGAGTATCTATTTCATCAATAATTTGTCAATTATTTCAACTGCTTTATTAAATCGTTCTATTTCATTCCCCTTTAATACTTTATAAGGGAAACCTTGCGTTTTTAATTCAGCTTCGAAAATACTGAACATTTCCACGCGATTATAGGGTCTGTCTCTTAAAACATCTGCTTCCCAAGGAATGTCTATATAAGTTAGTAGGTAGATACTATAATTATTTTTGGTTGCTTCATATTTTATTTCTTCTGGACAATATCCATCATAATAATATTCTGAATACACTTTTAACTCTAACAAATTCGTATCCAAAAAAAGCAAGTTGTCAGATTTTTTGGCAATTTTCTTTTCTAGATTTAATTGCCCTTTGGCTATAGGAATTAAATCCTCTTTTGTAACTAGTTCACCTTTATTTTCCCATTTTTCCTCAAGATATTCCCGCATATATTCAGGCACCCAATGCGTTTTATAATGCGTTGCCAATTGTTTTGCCAAGGTGGTTTTACCCGTAGATTCGGGACCAAATAAAACTACTTTTATCAATTGAGAAGACTTTTTTCAGGTTTGTTTAAACTTTTCTGCCAAGCGCGGTATCCAAAAATAGCTACTACAGTAAACAAAAGATATTGAAACGAGCTAAATACCAACCCTTTATAAAGGTATAGCGGAACAGAAATTAAGTCTCCGACAATCCAATAAATCCAATTTTCAAGTTTCTTTTTTGCCATTAGCCACATTCCAACAAAGAAAATTGCTGTGGTAACTATGTCAACATATGCTGTCCAACTATTCCAATTATCCGAAAATTGATAAACGGCAAACACGAAAATTATGGTTGCAATAAATATAAATAATGACGTTTTATGTTCTTTTTTGGTGGTTTTTGTAATTGGTGTATAGTGAGTATCATCCACTTTTCTTGTCCATATATACCAACCGTAAATACTCATAGCAAAGTAATAGGCGTTTATCATCATATCGCCTAAAAGTGAGTAAACCGCAAGTATATAAACAAAAATGGCAGTACTGATTATTCCTGTAGGGTACACCAAAATGTTATCCTGTTTTGCATACCAAACACTTAGAAAACCAAAAATAACGGCAATAACCTCTAGTACTACTAAATGCGTAGGAACTTCTTGGTATTGCGCAAAAAACCAATCAAAAATGGGGCTCATACTCGCTGCGATCAGATTTTACAATTTTTATGTAAAGCAAGCCTCTCTCAACGGCCTCCAAAGCAATTTTCATCTCTTTTTGAAGTAAGCTCATCACCTCATCATACTCTCCATAAACTTGGGTGCTTAATGGGTTCTCGAGAACTGTAAGTCCAGAGTTTCGTAGACTTTTAATGAAATCAATTATCGCTGGTTCGTAATCGTCTTGCAGCGGGCTTAAGGTTAGTTCAACTGAGATTTTCATTATTATTTTTTTTCAAAGTTACAATTATAAATAGTATTTCCTCCCTAGGCATACAGGCAGTGGCAGTTTAGAGTTTCATCCTTATTGTTGTCACTATATCACAGAGAAACAGAGAATTTAATTTTTTACTTGTTTGAAATTTAGTGTTTGAATTTGGGAATTTCTTCAAACGCTGTTCCCATAACAACCATATCGGCTCCGGCGTTATAAGCTTCCTTTTTTTGCTCTTCGCTTCTTATACCACCCCCCACAATTAACGGGATACTTATATTTTTTTTTACTTCTGAAATAATTTTTGAATTTACAACATTCTTAGCTCCACTACCTGCTTCCAAGTAGATGAGTTTAGCGCCCATATACTGTCCTGCAATTGCAGTATCAACAATCGTTTCAATGTTATTCTGAGACAACGGTTGAGTGTTTGTTACCCTTGATACTGCTGAATTATTGCCTCCATCGATTAGAATATACCCTGTAGGAATAATTTCCAAGTTAGAATTTTTCAATTTTGAAATGGATTTTACTTGTTGCCCAATTAAATATTCTGCGTTTCTTCCTGAAAGAAGACTTAAAAATAAAAGTACATCGGCCTCGTTAGTTATTTGTGAAAAATCACCTGGAAATAGAAAAATAGGAAGTTCAGTTTTAGTTTTTATAGCTTTTACTGTTATTTCAGTTTGCCCATTTTCAACTGTACTACCCCCAACAAAAAGATGTGTAGTATCGTTAGGGATTTTATGAAGAAATAATTCAGTTTCAGAAATGTCAAACTTGTCTGGATCGATTAAAATTGCAAGTTGATTTTTACCTGCAGCAATGTTTTTCTGAAAGTATTTGTAGAAAGAATCACCCATGTATTACGCTTCAGCTTGAAGAGCATAAGCACAAGTAAAACCTTCGAACTCGAAGAAATCTACAGTATATTTCTGCTCTTTGCCCTCGTAATTTACATTTGCAGTTGTTTTATTTTCATCTAAAGTAAATTCATCTACATAAATATTTTCCAAAAAGCTTACTCCTTTTTCTGCGTAACTTTTATAAAGCGATTCTTTAGCACACCAAACAATTGTAAGCTTCCGCATCATTGCATCTTCATTTGCAATAGTTCTATACTCTTCAATTGGTGTAAATTTATGAGCAATTCTCAGAATTTTGTTTCGTTGTTTTTCAATGTCTATTCCCACTTCTTTATCACTGATAATTATTGCAGCGAAATTGAACGAATGTGTAATTGATATGTGTTTATCATCTTTTAAATGGGGTTTTCCATTTTCGTCGTAATACAAATCAAAATCGGTATAACCTTCCATGGCCATTAAGTGTCTAATACTCATAAAGCCACGGCGGTGCAACTCGCTTTTCATATTGTTTACACGATTGGCGCAATTCTCTGTCAATTCAATTCCATCGGAAAGAGCCTCAAGAGACTCTTCAATCTTCCAAATGAAGACTTTAGTGCTGGAATTAACTGTTATAGTTTTGTAAAGTGGCATAGACTTTTGAGGGATATTATGTATTTTTGCGGTCTGAAAATCAAAATTAAATATTAACAGATATCCGCATTATAGGGTATAAATATAATAAATATGTCAACTAAAACTGTGCCTTATACGGCCTATAAAGTAAAAGATATTTCTCTGGCAGACTGGGGAAGAAAAGAAATTGAGCTTGCAGAAGCTGAGATGCCGGGCCTTATGTCTCTTCGTGAAGAATACGGGAAGGAACAGCCGCTAAAAGGTGCTCGCATTGCTGGATGTTTACATATGACCATCCAAACTGCTGTACTTATTGAAACATTAGTTGCTCTAGGAGCCGAAGTTACTTGGAGCTCTTGTAATATTTTCTCTACTCAAGATCACGCTGCCGCTGCAATTGCTGCTGCTGGAATTCCAGTTTACGCATGGAAAGGAATGACAGAGGAAGAATTTAATTGGTGTATCGAGCAAACGCTTTTCTTCGGGGAAGAACGCAAGCCTTTAAATATGATTCTTGATGATGGAGGTGACCTTACCAATATGGTTTTGGATACGTATCCAGAACTTGCTGATGCTGTAAAAGGAATTTCTGAAGAAACTACAACTGGTGTTCACCGTCTTTACGAGCGTGTGAAAAAAGGAACTTTACCAATGCCAGCTATTAATATTAACGATAGTGTTACAAAAAGTAAGTTTGATAACAAATACGGATGCCGTGAAAGTGCCGTAGATGCAATTCGCCGTGCAACTGATGTTATGCTTGCTGGAAAGCGTGTAGTGGTTTGTGGATATGGTGATGTTGGAAAAGGAACTGCTGCTTCGTTTAAAGGTGCGGGGAGTATCGTTACTGTAACTGAAATTGATCCTATTTGTGCTTTACAAGCTGCAATGGACGGTTTTGAAGTGAAAAGATTAGAAACTGTTGTTGGCAATGCAGACATTGTAATTACAACCACAGGAAATAAAGATATCGTTCGCGGTGAGCATTTTGAAGCGATGAAGGATAAAACCATTGTGTGTAATATCGGTCACTTCGACAACGAGATTGCTGTTGCTTGGTTAAAGGAAAACCATGGAGACACTCACGTTGAAATTAAGCCACAAGTTGATAAATATACTATCAATGGAAAAGATGTTATTCTTTTAGCTGAAGGTCGTTTAGTAAACTTAGGTTGTGCTACTGGTCACCCAAGTTTTGTAATGAGTAACAGCTTTACAAACCAAACATTAGCTCAAATCGAACTTTGGAAAAATGGTGAAAACTATGAGAACGAGGTTTATATGCTTCCAAAGCATTTAGATGAGAAGGTTGCTAAACTTCACTTAGAAAAGATTGGAGTTGAACTTACAGAGCTTCGCCAGGATCAAGCCGAATACATCGGTGTAACTGTTGAAGGACCTTACAAACCTGAGTACTACAGATATTAATTGATTTACGATTGTAGATTTTAGATTTACAATATTAACATTAGAACCCTTGCAGTCCTGATAATTATTGGGAGCGAGGGTTTTTTTATTGGTTGAAATAAATAGTAACTTAGACAAGCACATTCAAGTCTAAAAATTCAATCAATATGATTAAAAACTCAAAACTCCCAAATATCCCGACCTCCATCTTCTCAGTTATGAGTAAAATGGCGGCAGATTACGACGCCATTAATCTTTCGCAGGGATTTCCAAACTTTCCAACCGATCCTGCTTTAAGTGCACTTGTAGATCAGGCTATGGAAGAGGGTTTCAATCAATACGCACCAATGGCTGGAGATTTTGAACTTAGAATGGAGATTTCAAAAAAGATTGAAAAACTTCACAATCATTTTTATAATCCAGAAACAGAAATCACAGTAACTGCTGGAGCAACTCAAGCAATATTTACAATAATTTCAGCAACAATTTCAAAAGGAGATGAAGTAATTATATTTACCCCTGCTTATGATTGTTATGCGCCTACAGTAGCTTTGTTTGGTGGAAAAGTTGTTCCAATTCAATTAAAACCACCTTACTATAAATTAGATTGGCAAGAAGTTGCAGATAAAATTACTTCATCTACTAAAATGATTATCATCAACAGTCCGCATAACCCAAGTGGAATGCTTTTTTCTGAAGACGATATGCTTCAGTTACAGCATTTAGCTGAAGTAAATGATTTATTCGTTTTAAGTGATGAGGTATACGAACACATTATTTTTGATGGAAACATACATCAAAGTGCTTCAAAATTTGAAAATTTAGCAAACCGCAGTTTTGTTACAGCTTCATTTGGGAAAACATTTCACAATACAGGATGGAAGATTGGATATTGTGTAGCACCTGCACCTTTAATGAAAGAATTTCAAAAATTGCATCAATTTATAGTGTTTAGCGTTAATCACCCTTTTCAAAAAGCATTTGCAACTTACTTAAAAGATGATAGCCAATATTTAAAGCTTTCGGATTTCTACCAGCAAAAGCGTGATTTCTTTCTCAACTTAATGAAAGAATCTAGTTTTAAAATTATCCCTTCCAAGGGAACTTATTTTCAGATGTTAGATTTTTCTGAAATTTCAAATGAGAGTGATATTGTCTTTGCAGAAAGACTTACTAAAGAACATAGAATTGCGACCATACCAACATCGGTTTTTAACAAGGCTGAAAAAGATTATAAACAAATCCGAATCTGCTTTGCAAAAACCGATGATACTTTGGCAGAGGCCGCAAAAATCCTTAATGAGTTTTAAGGATTTTTCTTATTTACTTCTATTAAACTCTTGTTTTTTGTTTTCTCCCAAAAGTTATTTTCTGGGTTGATATCTGCCATTCTTTGTGTAGCATCTATCATCATATTCTTAACTTTTTTTCCATTCTTAATTTCGAATGTATAGGTAGGATATGCCCAAGCCCAGTCGTCTAAAACGGTGCGATTCAACTCAGCAAAAGGGTTTGGCTTTTCTCCCCACATCATTCTTAGTGGAATGTAAAATAACTCTTGCGATCCATCTTCATAAGTTACATATAGATCTATAGGCAGTGGCATTAAACCAATTCTTTCTAAAGTAACCTTAGTGTTTTTACCTTCAGTTTCAACCGCTTTAACTCCATAATCTATCGTATTAGTAGTTTGGGTCCAGTCTGTCAAATACCAATCCAATTCAAATCCTGAAACTTTTTCAGCAGTACGAATAAAATCGTTTGGAGTTGGATGCTTAAATTTGAAATCGGTGTAATAACGCTTCAACGTTTTTGAAAGGTTATCAGGACCAATTACATAGCCAAGTTGTGCTAAGAAAACAGAACCTTTGCTATATGCATTTATACTATAAGCTCGGTTTGTAGCATATCTATCTGCGTGAGTGGTTTGTGGTTGTTCTTGGCCACTAGTTGCGTTAAAAAAGTAACTTCTATATGAACCTGCATGTGGATTAGCTTTGTTTTCTTCCATTACATAATTCATTGCTTCATCTGCAATGTAAACTGTAAACCCTTCATCCATCCACTCGTGTTTACTTTCATTTGTTGCTAACACAAATTGAAACCAAATATGTGCAAGTTCGTGAGCCGTAACACCTACTAAACTTCCAAAATCACGTTCGCCAGTAATCATTGTACTCATAGCATATTCCATTCCGCCATCTCCACCTTGAATTACTGAATATTGCTCATAAGGGTAGGGACCTACATGTTCATTGAAAAATTCCATTAACTCTGCAGTCTTTTTCTGAAGATTTTTCCAGTTTTCTGCAATTTCAGGATTGTCCTTATAAAGAAAGTGAAGTGTAACCCCATTTGGACCTTCATAAGTATCGTGGATGTAGTTATCGTCTGCCGCCCAAGCAAAATCGTGAACGTCTGGCGCTAAAAAGTGCCATGTGTACTTTCCGTTTTTAGGATGCATTGGTTTTTGACCTGGTAGTGTGTAACCATGACCAACCTCGGCTGGATTTTGTAAATATCCAGTACCTCCAATTGTATAATTTTCATCAATTGTAATAGTTACGTCATAATCTCCCCAAACACTGTAAAATTCACGTCCAATATATGGATGTGCATGCCAACCTTCAAAATCGTATTCAGCTATCTTTGGGTACCATTGTGTCATTGTTAATGCTACACCTTCAGCACTTGTTCTACCTGAACGACGTACTTGTAAAGGTACTTGCGCGTCCCACTTCATATTAAATACTGTGGTTTCATTTGGAAGAATAGGCTTATTCAAAATCACTTCCATCACAGTTCCTTTAATAGTGTATTTAACGGCTTCACCATCTTGAGTGAAAAAGGTTGGTTTAATATACCCAATCTCTTCCGATGTCAATTTTGAAATTCTATCACCTACCCTTCTATCTGGATCGGCAATGGTACGAGAGCGCACATCCATTTCACTTCCAGGTTGAAATGCGTTAAAATATAAGTGATAAAAAACTTTGTTTAATGTATCAGGAGAGTTGTTTGTGTATTTCAACTCCTGAGTCCCTTTATATTGATATTTTTCGACATCTACATCGATGTTCATTTTATAATCAACTCTTTGTTGCCAATAACACTTATTGTTTTGTGCAGTGGCCGAATAAAGGGTTGCCGAAAGACCAGAAATTAAAGCGGTTATAAATAATACGCTAAAAATATTTTTCATTATTTACTCATTTTATCTGCCATAATTAAGGCGTTATACAAATTCACCATTTTCCCAGACTTTGAAATTTCTGAGAATGGTTTAGTGTTCGATTGCTCACCTCCTAAAATAACATTTGCAGTTGAAGTTAATCCACTATCCATTAAAATCTGCTTTACTTGAACTGCAGATAGCTCTGGGTAGTATGAACGAATTACAGCTGCCACACCAGCAACTTCAGGTGCTGCCATAGATGTTCCTTGTAAATATTCGTAAGTACTTAATGGTGTTGTTGAATAAATTTTTACACCCGGTGCAAAAACATCCACATTGTTTTTTCCGTAGTTAGAGAAGTTTGCTACTAATTCACTTCCGTATTTATAGTTAAGCGCACCAACGGTCAAGAAGGTATCTGCCATTTCTGGACCATTGTCTACTTGATCGTTTGGATAAACGTTTACAGTATCTAAATCTAACCCATCGTTTCCAGCTGCATTTACAATTAATACATCTTTCGAAGCAGCATACTTAATTGCATCGTAAACCCACTCTGAATTTGGAGAGTAGTATTTTCCGAAGCTAGTATTTAAGATTTTAGCTCCATTATCTACTGCGTAACGAATAGCTAAAGCAATATCTTTATCGTACTCATCACCATCTGGTACTGCACGAACAGACATGATTTGAACATTATTAGCTACACCATTCATTCCAATTCCATTGTCGCGTTGTGCTGCGATAATTCCTGCTACGTGTGTTCCGTGTTTAGCTTCTTCTCTTAATTCATCCGGCCCAGCAACATTGCCATCACCGTAAATATTATCAGTGATATCGTAAGGATCGTCTCCTAATACTGCACGGAAATCTTTTGTCATATTAAAATGATTCTGCTCTCTAGAATTGAAGTACTTTAATCCTCCTTCAATATTTTCGATAAGTTCAGGTATAGAGTCTCCAAAACTCAACATTTGGTTAAGCATTCCTATTTGTTGCTGCTCTTCAGCAGTAGGGTTTTTAATAGCAGCTAAATCTTCTTTAGTGTAATCTTCTTTACCTAGCTTTTTCGCCATTGCTTGATGCACTGGTTTTATTTGAGAAAGCATTTGCCCGTAACGAGCTATATTCATATCAACCTCAGCCTTTTCTTTTTCATACTCAGCTAACGCCTTTTGATAGATAGCAAATTCTGCTCTATCAGCTGCACTAATTGAAGACTCGGTTTTACCTTCATATTTTGGTTTAAGTTTTCTGATAATACGAACAAACTCCATATTCTCACCAGTGATATCACCTAGGAAGTTCCATCCGTAAACATCATCTATAAATCCATTATTGTCATCGTCAATTCCATTTCCAGGTATTTCACCAGGATTCGTCCACAGTACATTCTTAAGGTCTTCGTGGTCTATATCTACACCGCTGTCAATAACACCTACAATAACAGTTTTTCCTTTTCTTTTTCCAATTAATTCATTGTACGCTTTATCAACACTCATTCCAGGAACTGTATCGGCCACAAGATCCATCATTGGCCAGTTCTTTAATTCAGCATCGGTTAATGGAGCTGTTTTTAAGGGATTCGTATCTATGTTTTCAATTGGAGTAGCAATAATTGCTGAGGCACCACCGCAGCTAGCCAAGACAGTTGAAAAACCAACTGCAAGTAAAGAGATCTTAAAAATATTCATTTTATAGTAATTAAAGTGTTAGTTAAAGAATTCTGTTAGGGAAAAAGTTTCGTTAAGTCGAACCCCTTTTTCGGTATTTTTTACTGTAATAATTGGGTTGTGAGCATCGTGCTCTAGAAAAAGATAGAAATTGTTCTCTGCAGCCTTGTTCAGAAATTTTTCTTTTTCGGGAAGGGTTAATAGTGGTCTTGTATCATACCCCATTACAAACGGAAGTGGTAAATGACCAGCCGTAGGAAGCAAATCTGCCATAAAAACCAACGTTTTTCCTTTATAGTTTATATGCGGAATCATTTGTTTATCGGTATGTCCATCGACATAAAGAATTCCAAAGTCCAGCTCCTTAGCCTCCGAAAAGTCTGACGTTGGCTGCTCTACAAATTTAAGCTGCCCGCTTTCTTGCATTGGTAAAATATTTTCTTTTAGAAAAGAAGCTTGCTCACGTCTATTAGGCTCTGTAGCCCACTTCCAATGGTCTTTATTGCTCCAGTATGTCGCGTTTTTAAAAGCAGTTTCATAGCCTGTTCGTTCCTTATTCCACTGAACACTACCACCACAATGATCGAAGTGTAAGTGTGTCATAAAAACATCGGTAATATCGTCACGATGAAATCCATGTTTCTTTAAAGAGCTGTCAAGGTTGTGGTCGCCCCATCTAAAATAGTAACCGAAGAACTTCTCACTTTGTTTATCACCCATTCCGGTGTCAATAAGTGTTAATCGATCGCCATTTTCAATAAGAAGACAACGCGCAGCGATATCAATCATATTATTTTGGTCCGCAGGATTCGTCCTCGTCCATAAGGTTTTTGGCACAACGCCGAACATTGCACCGCCATCTAATTTAAAATTACCGGCTTCAATTGGAAATAGTTGCATAATTTGAAGAAATGAGTTGCAAAATAACAAAAGCGTTACACTCCTAAGGCCCAAGTAAAAATAATTATACTATTTTTAACAAATTATTCTTTTTCAGTGGAAGAGAAAATTTTTTAATTTGCCAAAACCCCGTTTTTTATGGTAGAACTTGCAGGAATTATAATTTTAGGAATATTGGCTCAGTGGGTAGCTTGGAAATTTAAAATACCTGCCATTTTACCTTTAATTATGATTGGCCTCTTGGTAGGACCAATCTCTACACTTATTTCTGCTGATGGAACTCAATGGCTTCAGCCCATTTGGAATGGAGAAAAAGGGCTCTTCCCCGGGGAGAATCTCTTCTATTTTGTATCACTAGCGGTAGGAATTATACTTTTTGAAGGAGGACTAACGCTCAAACGCGATGAGATTT
The DNA here is from genome assembly GCF_014212065.1 of Aequorivita sp. 609. Lineage (NCBI taxonomy): Bacteria > Pseudomonadati > Bacteroidota > Flavobacteriia > Flavobacteriales > Flavobacteriaceae > Aequorivita > Aequorivita sp. 609. The sequence goes on from NZ_JACJVM010000034.1 coordinate 51,216, forward strand.
CTAAAGTAGGGCCGGCAATCGGTAAACTTATAAGTATAGGTGCCGCGATTACATTTATTGGAGCTGGTGCGGCTGCACACTATATTTTTGGATTAGACTGGAGAATTTCGTTTCTATTTTCAGCCTTGATTATAGTAACAGGTCCGACGGTGATTTCTCCTATTTTGAGGAATATTCCACTGAAAAAAGACGTTGCTGCAGTGTTGCGATGGGAAGGTATATTAATTGACCCTATTGGCGCACTTGTAGCTGTACTTGTCTATGAGTTTATAAGTGTTGAAGGCGATTCGGGCTATACTAAGCAAGCATTACTAGACTTCGGAAAAATTGTATTAATAGGTATGTCCTTTGGTATTACCGCGGGATATGCGCTTTATTTTGCCATTAAAAAGAAACTTGTACCTCATTATCTATCTAATGTTGTTGCACTTTCAATGGTAATGGCGGTATTCGTAATCAGCGACTTGTTTGCTCACGAATCTGGTTTATTAGCCGTGGTAGTAATGGGAATGTTTTTAGGAAACAGCGATCTTCCCAGTCTTAAGGAACTCCTTTACTTTAAAGAATCACTGAGTGTTTTACTAGTGTCAATTCTATTTATTCTACTTGCCGCAAATATTAGCATTGAAGATTTGCTATTAGTTTACAACTGGAAAACGGCAATATTATTAGCTATTATTATTTTTATTTTGCGGCCATTAACTGTCTTTGCCAGTACTACCGGTTCCTCTCTTAAAGTAAATGAAAAACTTTTTATTAGCTGGGTAGGACCTCGTGGGATAGTTGCCGCTGGTATTTCATCTTTATTTGGAACTAAACTTGTTACAAAAGGTGTTGTGGGTGCCGAATACATTACACCATTAGTTTTTGCTGTGGTTTTAATTACAGTAATTTTAAACGCAACTACTGCCAGATTAGTTGCTGGATGGATGGGAGTTTACCTTAAAAAGTCTGAAGGAATTTTAATTGTAGGAGCTTCAAAAGCATCTAGACTAATTGCCACTTATTTACATAAAAACGAACGCCACGTAGTGCTAGTAGATTCTAACCAGCTAAATATTAATAGAGCTAAAGAATTAGGATTAGAAGCCTTTACTGCGAATATCTATACCGATGATTTAACAGACAATATAGAGCTAAATGATGTGGGATATATACTAGCCATGACGGGGAGTGACGAAATTAACAAGCAAGCAATTAACCGATTTGAAAAATATTTTGGGGAAAATGGAACATTTAGGTTAATTACCTCAGACGAAATGAAAAAGAACAAAAACTTATCGATTAAAGAATTGTTCTCTTATACTCACGATTACTCTAGGTTTGCACAAGTTGCCCAAGAATTCCCGTCTATACAAGAAATTCCTGTTGAAAATCACAATCAGTTTTTAAGAGTTCTCAATATTGTTGGTGAAGATAAAAATGCAATCCCGCTATTTTTAAAACACCCAGACGGATTTTTAGACCTGATTACTTCCCCTACTGAATTAGAAACTGAAGAAGGAAGTAATTTAGTTTACTTAGGAAAACCTATGGATTTTGAAGATGTAGTAAATGCTACGCGTTCAGAGAACGAAGGTAAATCTGAGAAATAAACCGTTGAAATTTTTGTTTTTAGATAAAAAGAAAAAATGAAGAAAGTCTATTATATTACAGGAATCATTTGCATCCTTTTCGTTTCCTCTTGTAAAAAAGACGACGGAAGATCTTGCACTACTTGCTCTTCACCTTCAACATTAGATTTTGAAGTGTGTGAAGAAAGCAATGGCAATGCTTCTGTAAACGGACAAGATACAGGGACTCCCTACGGAACTTATATTTCTGGTTTAGAAGAAACTGGTGCTAGCTGCGGAAATTAGTCATTTAGCTTAAGCACAGCCATAAACGCTTCCTGAGGAATTTCAACATTCCCTACTTGACGCATACGCTTTTTACCTTTCTTCTGCTTTTCAAGAAGTTTACGCTTTCTAGAAATATCACCCCCATAACATTTTGCGGTAACATCCTTTCTAAGTGCTTTAACCGTTTCACGAGCAATAATTTTTGCTCCAATAGCAGCTTGAATAGGAATATCAAATTGTTGTCTTGGGATTAGTTCGCGAAGTTTTTCGCAAATTTTCTTTCCAATATCATAAGCATTATCTCGGTGAAGCAAAGCAGAAAGTGCATCTACAACGTTTCCATTTAATAACACATCTACCTTAACTAAGTGAGATTGACGCATTCCTATTGGAGAATAATCGAAAGAAGCATAACCTTTAGAAACTGTTTTTAATCGATCGTAAAAGTCGAAAACAATCTCTGCCAAAGGCATATCAAAAGTTAGCTCTACACGTTCGGTAGTTAAATACGTCTGATTTGTAATTTCACCTCTCTTTTCAATACAAAGAGACATTACAGAACCAACAAAATCTGACTTTGTAATAATTGTGGCCTTTATAAATGGTTCCTCTACTCTATTTAAAGTTGAAGGTTCAGGTAAGTCGGAAGGGTTATTCACCAAAATTGGTGTATCCGGCTCTTTATTAGTAAATGCATGATATGATACGTTTGGCACGGTAGTAATTACTGTCATGTCAAACTCTCTTTCCAATCTCTCTTGAATAATCTCTAAGTGTAGCATTCCCAAGAAACCACAACGGAAACCAAATCCAAGAGCTGCAGAACTTTCAGGAATAAATATTAAAGAAGCATCATTCAACTGAAGTTTTTCCATTGAGTTTCTCAACTCCTCATAATCCTCAGTATCTACAGGATAAATTCCAGCAAAAACCATAGGTTTAACATCTTCGAATCCTTCAATCATATTGACTGTCGGATTTTTTGAATCGGTAATGGTATCACCTACTTTTACTTCTTTAGCCTCTTTGATTCCTGTAATTAAATACCCAACATCTCCAGCTTTAATCGAATCTTTTGGAAGTTGTTTTAATTTTAAAGTTCCAACTTCATCGGCGTAATAACTTTTTCCGGTAGCCATAAATTTTATGTGCTGCCCTTTTTTTATTTCACCATTTAAAACTCTAAAGTACGTTTCAACACCACGGAATGGATTGTAAACAGAATCGAATATCAAAGCTTGTAAGGGCTCATCCAATACACCTGTTGGTGGTGGAATTCGCTCGATAATAGCGCTAAGTATTTCTTCAATACCAAGCCCTGTTTTTGCACTAGCTGGAATCACCTCTTCTGGCTTACACCCTAGAAGGTCTACAATATCATCGGTAACCTCCTCAACATTAGCCGAAGGAAGATCTACTTTGTTTAATACTGGAATAATTTCCAAATCATTTTCTAGCGCTAAGTATAAATTAGAAATCGTTTGCGCCTGAATACTTTGTGCAGCATCTACAATTAGTAATGCGCCTTCACAGGCAGCAATAGATCGAGAAACTTCATATGAAAAATCTACGTGACCAGGAGTGTCAATTAAGTTTAATACGTATTGCTCACCCTTGTACATATAGTCCATCTGTATCGCGTGACTTTTAATAGTAATACCACGCTCGCGCTCCAAGTCCATACTATCTAATAGTTGCGCTTGTTTTTCACGACTAGTAACGGAACCTGTGGCGTCCAATAGTCGGTCGGCCAAAGTACTTTTCCCGTGGTCAATATGCGCTATAATACAAAAGTTTCTGATGTTCTTCATAAATTAATCCTTCTTCGTGCTACGAATTGCAAATATAGATTAAAAGAGTGATTATTTTAGTTATGATGCAGTAGTTAATAATAATTTCATTAGTAGAACTAATTTTAATAAACGACATAAGACTTTTAGACGTAAGACATAAGACCTAAAAAATATTACATAAAATTAGCGCATTTTAAAAATAAATAACGACAAAATACTATACATCAATATTTTACAGGTCAAATCTTATGTCTTACGTCCTTTAGCGAAGCGGTCTTAAGTCTTAGTAAGGCAATAGTGATTTATTATACTGATATTTACTACTTTTGCATTCTCAAATAAAAAGAAATTGCCAAAAATAGGAAACATACAACTGCCTGATTTTCCATTATTACTAGCCCCAATGGAAGACGTAAGCGATCCGCCCTTCCGTGCACTTTGTAAGGAACAAGGCGCCGATGTGGTTTTTACTGAATTTATCTCTTCGGAAGGACTTATTCGGGATGCTGCAAAAAGTGTGATGAAGCTTGATATTTATGAAAAGGAACGCCCTGTAGGAATTCAGATTTTTGGAGCTGTTCTAGAATCTATGTTGCGCAGTGTAGAAATTGTAGAAGCCAGCGGTCCAGACATTATCGACATTAACTTTGGTTGTCCCGTAAAAAAAGTAGTAAGTAAAGGCGCAGGTGCAGGGATTTTAAAGGATATCGATTTAATGGTTAGCCTTACCGAAGCCATGGTAAAGCACACAAAACTGCCTGTAACCGTAAAAACACGATTAGGCTGGGATCACGATAGTATAAAAATTATGGAAGTTGCCGAACGTTTACAGGATGTAGGCTGCCAAGCAATTTCTATACACGGTCGTACTCGCGCCCAAATGTATAAAGGTAATGCCGATTGGGCTCCTATTGCCGAAGTAAAAAACAATCCAAGAATGCATATTCCTGTATTTGGAAATGGAGATGTTGATACGCCCGAAAAAGCAATGGAAATGCGCGATAAATATGGGTTGGACGGTGCAATGATAGGCCGTGCTAGTATTGGATATCCTTGGTTTTTTAAAGAAGTAAAACACTATTTTAAAACTGGCGAACACTTACCACCCCCATCGATGCTTGAGCGTGTAGAAGCCGCCAAACGCCACTTACAAATGGCAATTGATTGGAAAGGTGAAAAACTTGGCGTTTTTGAAACCCGCCGCCATTATACCAACTATTTTAAAGGAATTCCAAACTTTAAGGAATACCGAATGAAAATGGTAACTAGCGATGATTCTGCTTCCGTTTTTGAAGCTTTTGATGAGGTTTTGGAAGCGTTTGGGGATTATGAGTTTGCATAGTTTTTTGCTAATAAAAAAAACCTTCCCCGAATAGAGGAAGGTTAAGGGATTATTGCGATTATTTTACTTTTGTATGGTAATGTTCCACGGTCTTTCAATATAATTATCGGGATCGTTAAAGCGTTGGAGCAATGTGCCGTTTTTAAATATATCGAAATAACGGAATTCTGGATATCGTGTGCTATCCCGACCACGTAAGGTATCTATGTCTGAAATATTTTTATAAAGTAGCAAGAGTATATTATTTATTACCCATTCAGTACCTTCTTCTGGCTCTTCGCCGGACTCCCACCCGATACTTAACCCGAATGGCCCAAATACTCTTTTTTCCAACATGGCTGAGATCTCCACATCAACGGGCAATGTAATCCAATCGCCATTAAAAATTAAGTGGCCTTCTTCATCAAGGAAGCCACCTTTTGCCTCAACCTCGCCTTCGTTATATGGCGAGCCATCGGGTTTTTGTAAATCCAAGTAAACATCAAAACTCATAGGATAACCGACTGGTGTATTATTTTCTTCTTTGTTGCATCCTAAAATGAGCAATAAAGAAAAGACAAGAATTATATAAAATGTTTTCATAATATTATTTTTTAAGGATTAGCTTTTTGGTAAAAACGCCCGTTGCGCCTTCGAGTCTTACGTAATAAATACCATTGGGCAAGGAGGAAACGCTTATGATATTTACATTGTTCTCAAGCAACACATCAACAATCTTTTGGTTAGAGCCGTAAAAAGTGTCTAACAAATACTCTTCAGCACCTGTGGTTGTTCCACAGCCCAAAGCGGCTTCTTGGCCATTCTGTGCCATTAAGGCAAAAGGAATTAAAAATAAAAAAGACAGAAACCATCTTTTTAAATAAGGGAGGGGGGAGGGGGAGAGAGAGGGGGCTAAGATTTTTAAAAATAAAATTTTATCAAACATACTCCAAATTAATTACAAGAAAATTAATTTTTTTGTTTTTTTACAATAGAATTGTGAAAAATATTAAAAAATAATAAGCGATGACTCTGCTTACATTTTTAAAGTTTTTGATGATTAAAAGTTTGTTTAAATAAATAAACTGTTTTTCATTAAAAACCTTTCTATCTTTGACGTTTAAATTGGCCTAATGCAAACCCTCAAAATAATAAGCAATCAATATATAACCCATAACGTAAAACGTTTTGTACTAGAAAAACCGAAAGATTTCACCTACGCCCCCGGCCAATCGGCGGTTATTTCTATAAATATTCCGGGCTGGGAAAATCAGCTACGTCCCTACACGTTTACTTCATTACAGCATTGGGATTATTTAGAGATCATCGTAAAAATTTACGAAGAGCACGAAGGCGTTAGCGCTCAAATGGGAAAACTCAACACGGGAGCAGAGCTTCTACTTCACGAGGTTTTTGGGACTATAAAATATAAAGGGCCAGGTATTTTTATTGCTGGCGGAACTGGGATAACTCCATTTATCGCAATTTTTAGAGCGCTTTTTGAAAGTGGAAATCTACGCAAAGTAGCCTTGTTGTATTCCAACAGAACAAAAGACGATATTATACTACACGATGAATTGACAAAAATGCTAGGCCCCGCCTATAAAAATGTGTTTACAAAAGAAGGAGTAATTGGTTTTCGCGAACGCCGAATAGACCGCAAATACCTTATTGAAACTATTGGAAATTTTGATTCTCGTTTTTACGTGTGTGGCCCACAAGATTTTACAGAAGAAATTTATGAAGCATTGGTAAGTCTAGGTGCAGACCCCGAATATTTGGTTGTTTAATCTAAGATGTAAGACCATCCCGATAGCTATCGGGACTGAAAGACTTAATACATATGACTTGCCTATTTATATGTTGGTGATTAAGAAAATTTCTTAATCATTAAATTTCGTTGTGAAGCTTAACAAAAAGATGTCACTCAATAGGTGTTGTTTATACCCCAGTTATCATCGACTAAACTGAGTTTTTTAATCTTTAATTTGAACACTAAATATTTGTAGTTCAATTAAAGGCGAATACTTCTAAACCAACAACTTCTCTCGCACCCTACTCGAGGCTATTTTGGATGCGAGGATACCTAAAACGCTTATGGTTACAAACACTACTATAATGTTTACCAGGTTTAGCTTTACGGGATAAGGCAGAGTATTAGTTATTGCTACGAATCCAAACTTTAACTGCGCCAAAACAGCAAGAACCCCAAGAGAAATCCCTACTATACCACCTAACACAGTCATTAATGTTCCTTGCAAAAAGAAGATACGGCGTATTTCTCTAAGCGAGGCTCCCATATTATAGAGTGTTTTTATGTTTTTTCGCTTGTCTAGAATCATCATTATTATAGATCCCACTACATTGAAAAGTGCAATAATCATTACTAAAGTAAAAATTAGGTAAACAGCAATGTTTTCCGTGTTCAGCATTTTATAAAGCGCGTCATTTTGCTGAATTCTGTTTTTAACAACAACACCTTCAGGGAAAACTTTTTCAATATTTGCCCTAACAGATTCTTCTGAAGCATTTGAAAGCATCTTTATTTCAATTGCAGAAATTTTGGATTCATCAAGCGATAGTAAATCTCTGGCAAAATCCATATCGGTAAATACATATTTAGAATCTAAATCCTCATTAACACTGTAAACTCCTGAAACTACAGTCCGTTTTTTCGTGAATGCATTTGTGGGATCTAGAGCATTTAACTGCCCTGTACCCGGCTTAGGAACATATATTTCTAATGGATTACTATAATCATTTAGATATAATGAGAGCTTACTTGAAGTTCCTAAACCAATAACCACTTCGCTAAGGGAAGGTTCAAACCACAATCCAGCAATCATAATGCTATCTATAGAATTTACACTTCCATAAACCGTATCCACACCTTTTATATAGGCGATATGGTTTTTTCCTTTGTAGTGTAGAAAAACACGTTCTTCAATAATTTCTGAAAAGACTTCGATTCCCTCAATTTTCGCTAATTGTTGCTTTTGTGCTTCTGAAAAAGAAATGGTTTTTCCACTTTCAGGAAGGATTTTTAAATCGCTATCAAATTCGTTTGTAAACTGAAGACTGAATTCTTTTAAGCCAGAAAATCCTGAAAGCACAATAAACAAAGCCATTGCACCAACTACCACTCCAATCGCTGCAATACCAGTAATAATATTAATGGCATTGTTGCTACTTTTTGAAAACAAATAACGCTTTGCGATGTAGAGGGAAAAATTCAAGCTATGACTTTTTTCTTTTCGGAAGTAAATCAGGGTTTTTCAGCGGATTATCTTCACCTTTTACTGCACGATCTATCTTTTCTATATATTCTAAAGAGTCGTCATTGTAAAATGTAAGGTCTGGCATTTTTCGAAGCTGATGCTTTGTAAGCTGGGCTATTTGATGTTTAATATGAGGTTTATTTTTATTTAATTCAACAACAATTGCCTCAGCTTTATCTGCTGGAAACACACTTACATATACCTTTGATATAGAAAGGTCTGTGGTTACTGTTACTTTACTTACCGATATAATTATACCTGTTTGCCCCGCCTCGCGTAGCATTCCTTGTAGTACATTTGCCAAGTCGTTCTGCAAAACACTGGCTATCTTTTTTTGTCTATTACTTTCTTCCATACTGCAAAAATAGAACATAAAACTGTATCGAGTGCATTTATACCGCTAAGCTTGTAGAATTATAATAGAAATAAGTTTGTATTTTTGCAGATACAAGTAATAAAATGGAGAAAATAGAACATATTGGCATTGCGGTAAAAAACATTTCAGAAGCTAATAAGGTTTACGAAGCCTTGCTAGGCAGCGCACCGTATAAAAGTGAAAAGGTGGAAAGCGAAGGCGTAGAAACTTCTTTCTTTAGAAGTGGAGAAAGCAAAATTGAACTTTTAGAAGCTACCAACCCAGAAAGCCCTATCGCAAAATTCATTGAAAAACGTGGCGAAGGAATTCACCACATAGCTTTTGCAGTCGATGATATTAAGTCTGAGATGGAAAGATTGAAAAAAGAAGGATTTATATTGTTAAACGAAACCCCTAAAAAAGGCGCTGATAATAAGTTAGTTGCCTTCCTTCATCCCAAGTCTGCCAATGGAGTTTTGGTTGAACTTTGTCAAGAAATTAAGGAATAAATTTCTTGTAGAGTTTTAAAATTAGTAGTAATATTGCATCCTCTTAACCGGTCCTATAGCTCAGTTGGTTAGAGCACTTGACTCATAATCAAGTGGTCCCTGGTTCGAGCCCAGGTGGGACCACCACAAAACAAAGTCTTGCGTTGCAAGACTTTGTTTTTTTTATAGAAATTCTTACTATTTTACTCGGGTTATTCTTAAAAAGATAAATTTATCTCAGAATGTTCTTAAAATAATTTAGTAGAGTAGTTAAAAAATTGTTACTTTAGGCACGTGTTTACCGTCCCCACCATTATATAACATTCATGATATCATTTTTATATACGGTAGTTTTTCTTGCATTACAGTCGGTTACGGAAACCCAAGGTCCTCCGCCACCCGCTCGTGATGGCGATCCAGAAGGCCCTCAGCTACCAATTGATGACAACTTATGGATATTACTTGTGGCAGGATTGATGTTTGGAATTTATATTCTTTACAAAAGAAATCAAGTTATGAATAGGGCTGCATCAGGTTCTTAACGTACTTCCCAATTATATCAAATTCTAAATTTACTTTATCACCAACTTTAATTTCTTTAAAGTTTGTATGTTCATAAGTATATGGAATTATAGCCACACTAAACTGTGATTTTTTTGAATCAACAACAGTTAAGCTTACACCATTAACCGTTATAGAACCTTTTTCAACTGTGCTAAATTCAGAATTAGAATATTGAAAAGTGTAAACCCAACTTCCATCAGCTTCTTTAATATTAATACATTCGGCTACACCATCAACATGACCTTGCACAATATGCCCATCCAACCTATCTCCTAATTTCATTGCTCTTTCTAAATTTACAAGAGCGTTGTTTTTTAGGGAATTTAAATTCGATTTCTCTAAGGTTTCCTGAATTGCTGTAACCACATAGGCGTCGTCTTTTATTTCAACAACAGTTAAACACACCCCGTTATGCGAAACACTTTGGTCTATTTTTAACTCACTCGCCAAAGGAGATTTTATTTCAATATGAAGGTTTTCACCGTCTTTTGTAAGTTCAGCTACTTCACCTAGCGTTTCTATAATACCTGTGAACATTGATAAATTTTTTTCTAAAGTTAGTTGTGGATTTTGAAAATATGTTTAACATTATATCTTAAAGCACGCATTCAAGTATAAACGAACTTTATAAATCTTCTTGCTATTCATTAATAATAGAAGAAAAGAAAATTGATTTCGTTTTATTTAAAATATTATAATCAAAATGCACAATGTGTTAGTTACATTTGTAGTGCAAAAATAACAATTAAAAAATGGGTACAGAAGATAAAATAGTTGTTGGAATTTCAATAGGCGACATTAATGGAATTGGTAGTGAAATTATTTTAAAAACCTTCGAAGATTCTAGGATGCTAGAGTTTTGCACCCCTGTGATATTTGCTTCAGTTAAATTGATGTCTTTTTTCAAAAAACATTTTGAAACGGATATCAACTTCCACGGAATAGACAAAATAGAAGATTTAATTCCGAAGAAAATAAACGTATTGAATGTTTGGAAAGAACACGTAAACGTTTCCTTCGGTGAAGAAAATGAAAAAGGTGGCGAATACGCAATAAAATCTTTAAAAGCAGCAGTTGCAGCTCTAAAAGAAAGTAAAATTGACGCATTAGTAACAGCTCCAATAAATAAAAGTAATATTCAATCTGAAGGATTTAATTTTCCAGGGCATACAGATTATTTAGCACAGGAATTACAAGGAGATAGCTTAATGCTTCTTATCTCGGAAAGCTTGAGAGTAGGCCTTTTAACCGATCACGTTGCAGTTAAAGATGTAGTAAAAAACATTACTCGTGAGCGAATTGACAATAAAATTAATACCATCCATCAAACACTAATTGAAGACTTTGCCATCGAAAAACCAAAAATCGCCGTTTTAGGTATAAATCCACACACTGGCGACAATGGTGTAATTGGCGACGAAGATGATACGTTATTACGTCCAGCACTAGACAATATTCGTAAAAACGGCAAAATGGTATTTGGCCCTTATGCTGCCGATAGTTTTTTTGGATCAGGAAATTATAAAAATTTTGACGCCATAATCGCTTCATATCACGATCAAGGATTAATTCCTTTTAAGACATTAGCTTTTGGAAAAGGCGTAAACTTTACAGCAGGTTTAAATAGAATCCGAACATCCCCAGATCACGGGACAGCCTTTGATTTGGCGGGTAAAAACGAAGCTAATTTTGAATCGTTTCGAGAAGCTATATTTAGCGCTATTTCAATCTATCACACACGCGAAGAGTACAAGGAAATTTCCAAAAATCCCTTACAAACTTCACGCAAAAGAAGCTACTCGAAAAAGAAATAGAAAAACTAATTTGCATTTGAAATAATTTTTTATCTTTGCACCCGCCTTATCCGTAAGGTTAAGGTCTTAAATTTAGGTGTGATAATGAAGGAATTGAAAGAATTTACCATCCCTTTTGTAGGGTTGAAGTTAGGAAAACACCAGTTTAACTTTGAATTAAATAAAGCGTTCTTTGAGCATTTTGAGTATGACGAATTTAATAACGCAGCTATTAATCTCAACGTATTGCTGGATAAAACAAGCACGTTATTAGAGTTTACATTAACTTTTGACGGAAGAGTAAACGTTGCTTGTGATATTACAAACGAATTATATGATCAGGAAATTTCAGGATCATACAAATTTGTAGTGAAATTTGGAGAAGAATACAATGATGAGAATGAAGATTTACTAATTATTCCTCACGGAAGTTATGAAGTAAACATTCAGCAATTCATTTATGAATCGATTGTTTTGGCAATGCCATCACGAAAAATTCACCCTGGAGTAGAAGACGGCACATTAAAGAGCGACATACTAGATAAACTTGAAGAACTTAGTCCGAAAGCAATTGATGAAGAATCGGTTGTGGAAGACGAGAATACCGATCCCCGTTGGGATTCATTAAAAAAACTATTAACGGATAAATAATAAATAGCAATGGCACATCCAAAGAGAAAAATCTCGAAAACAAGAAGAGATAAAAGAAGAACGCATTATAAAGCTACTGCACCTACTCTTGCAACTGACCCTACAACAGGTGAGTCACATCTTTTCCATAGAGCTCATTGGCACGAAGGAAAAATGTACTACCGCGGACAAGTTGTTATCGATGCAACTGAGCAGGTAGAAGCTTAAACTTATTTACAATTACTGGGAACTCTCACGGGAACGTGAGGGTTTTTTTATTTTTTAACTTTGCAAAAAGTCAAAAAACGACATACTAGTGCCGAAATTCAAGTAAAATTTAGTAATTTTCACACCTTTTAAAGGGTTTTTACTCTTTTATGTGAATTTTAATTCCGCTTTATGAACAATATAACGGCAGCCATTACCGCTGTAGGAAGTTACGTGCCAGATTACGTTCTCTCTAACAAAGTTCTAGAAACAATGGTCGATACCAACGACGAATGGATTACATCTAGAACGGGAATAAAAGAAAGAAGAATATTAAAGGACAAGGATAAGGGCACTTCCTATTTAGCTATACAGGCAGCAAAAAACCTGCTAGAAAAAAGCAATACAGACCCAGCAGAAATTGACATGGTTATTATGGCAACCGCAACGCCAGATATGCCAGTTGCTACAACAGGTGTTTACGTAGCCACACAAATTGGTGCCGTAAATGCTTTTGCTTACGATTTAGTTGCGGCTTGCTCAAGCTTTCTCTTTGGAATGTCTACAGCAGCACGCTACATAGAATCTGGAAAATACAAAAAAGTACTCTTAATAGGCGCAGATAAAATGTCGTCTATTATTGATTATACCGATAGAACTACATGTATAATATTTGGAGATGGCGGAGGAGCAGTTTTATTCGAACCTAATACTGAAGGTCTTGGCGTTCAAGATGAACACTTACGTACCGATGGAATAGGAAGACCATTTCTTAAAATTGATGCGGGTGGATCTTTACTCCCAGCCTCAATAGAAACTGTAAACAACAAACAACACTTCGTGCATCAAGAAGGAAAAACGGTATTTAAGTTTGCTGTTTCTAACATGGCAGATGTTTGTGAAAAAGTGATGAAGAAAAACAACCTGACTGGAGAAGATGTAGATTGGCTAGTTCCTCATCAAGCAAACAAACGAATTATAGATGCTACTTCTACAAGAATGAACCTACCTCCTGAAAAGGTCATGATGAATATTCATAAATACGGAAATACTACATCAGCTACATTACCTTTGTGTTTATCCGATTATGAGAAACAACTTAAAAAAGGAGATAATTTAATATTTGCTTCCTTTGGAGGAGGCTTTACTTGGGGCGCCGTTTACCTTAAATGGGCTTACAATTCAAAATAATTTTAACCACCTAAAGACTAAATTTTCTAATATGGAATTAAAGGATATACAAAACTTAATCAAGTTTGTGGCAAAAAGTGGTGCCAGCGAAGTGAAACTAGAAATGGAGGATATCAAAATCACCATTAAAACTGGTTCTGATGATAGTAAGGGTGAAACTACTTACATTCAGCAAATCCCTACTATGCAAGCGCAACCTCAAATGCAGCAACCGCAAATTCAACAGGTTCCTGCTGCCGATGCAACTGAAGCAAAGAAAGAAGAGGCAGATTCTAAACTTATTACTATAAAGTCTCCAATTATCGGAACTTTTTATAGAAAACCATCTCCAGACAAAGCACCATTTGTTGAAGTTGGAAGCAATATCAATACAGGAGATGTACTTTGTGTGATTGAAGCTATGAAACTTTTCAACGAAATTGAAAGTGAAGTTTCTGGTAAAATAGTAAAGGTTCTTGTAGACGACTCTTCACCAGTTGAGTTCGATCAACCTTTATTTTTAGTAGATCCATCATAAATATAAACTCCAAATCCCAAATCCAAATCCCAATATTTTTGGAATTTGAGGTTCGGAATTTGTTATTTAAGGAAAAGTTATGTTTAAAAAGATATTAATTGCAAATAGGGGCGAAATAGCACTGCGCATAATTCGTACCTGTCGCGAGATGGGAATTAAGTCTGTAGCAGTTTACTCTACAGCCGACGAAGAGAGTTTGCACGTACGCTTTGCAGATGAAGCTGTATGTATTGGACCAGCACCAAGTCACTTAAGTTACTTGAAAATGTCTAATATTATAGCTGCTGCGGAAATTACAAATGCAGATGCAATCCACCCTGGTTATGGATTCCTTTCAGAAAACGCTAAGTTTTCTAAAATTTGCCAAGAACACGGTATTAAATTTATCGGAGCATCACCTGAAATGATTGACCGTATGGGTGATAAAGCTTCAGCAAAAGCTACTATGAAAGCCGCTGGAGTTCCTACAGTTCCTGGAAGTGAAGGGATTTTAGAATCTTTCGAAGAATGTGAAAAAGTAGCCGAAGAAATTGGGTACCCAGTAATGTTGAAAGCTACTGCCGGTGGTGGTGGTAAAGGTATGAGAGCTGTTTGGAAGAAAGAAAATCTTAAAAAAGCTTGGGATAGTGCACGCCAAGAAGCTGCAGCAGCCTTCGGAAACGACGGGATGTATATGGAAAAGCTTATTGAAGAGCCACGCCATATCGAAATACAAATTGTTGGAGATAGCAACGGTAAAGCTTGTCATTTAAGTGAGCGTGATTGCTCTATTCAGCGTCGTCACCAAAAGCTTACCGAAGAAACTCCAAGCCCTTTTATGACCGATAAACTGCGTACCGATATGGGTAACGCAGCTGTAAAAGCGGCAGAATTCATAAAATACGAAGGTGCTGGAACTATCGAATTCCTAGTAGATAAGCACAGAAACTTCTACTTTATGGAAATGAATACTCGTATTCAGGTTGAGCACCCAATTACAGAACAAGTAATTGATTACGACTTAATAAGAGAGCAAATATTAGTTGCTGCTGGAATTCCAATTTCTGGTAAAAACTACACTCCAAAACTTCATTCGATTGAATGTAGAATTAATGCGGAAGATCCATATAACGATTTCCGTCCTTCACCAGGTAGAATTAATGTTTTACATGCGCCAGGGGGTCACGGGGTTCGCTTAGATACACACGTTTACGCAGGATACACAATTGTACCAAATTACGATTCTATGATCGCTAAGCTTATTACAACCGCTCAAACAAGAGAGGAAGCAATTAGCAAAATGAAGCGTGCCTTAGATGAATTCGTAATTGAAGGAATAAAAACTACAATTCCGTTCCACCGTCAATTAATGGATCACCCAGACTATATCGCAGGAAATTACACTACTGCTTTTATGGATACATTCAAAATGGATAAACAAGTTGAAGATTAATTTAAGTAATAAGTAAATAGCGTTTTACTTAGTACTCAAACTTTTTAAGAAGCATCAAATTCCAAAAACTTATCTTTGGTATTTGATGCTTTTTTAATTTAATAAACTTAGTACTATGAATCTCTCTTTCTGGGAATACAAAACTTGGCTTTCCGACATAGATTTTGCAATCATCGGAAGTGGAATTGTAGGATTAAATTGCGCTTTATCGCTTCGGAAAAAATATCCTAAAAGTAAGATAGTAGTATTTGAGAGAGGTGTTCTTCCTAGCGGCGCAAGTACAAAAAACGCAGGATTTGCTTGTTACGGAAGTATATCAGAAATATTAAACGATTTAAACAACCACTCCGAAGAGGAAGTTATTCAATTAGTAAAACACAGAGTTGAAGGACTACAATTACTTCGGAATAAATTGGGTGACAAACAACTTGATTACAAAGAATACGGCGGCTACGAGCTTTTTACAAATGAAGACTTGGAGCTTTACGAAGCTTGTAAATCCAAGATTAATTACATCAATAGGTTACTTTTTTCAATATTTAAGTCCGATGTCTTTTCTGAAAAAGAAAATAAATTCGGATTTAAAAATATTCAGGAAAAACTTCTATTTAGCAAATTTGAAGGCCAGATTGATACAGGCAAAATGATGCATGGCCTTCTGAAAAAATCTTCAGAAGAAAATATTCTAATCCTCAATGCCTGCGAAATCACAGCAATTTCAGATAACGGAAATAGCGTGTCCCTTCAAATAAATTCATCCCTTGAAATATCGACCAAGAAAGCAATTATTGCAACCAATGGTTTTGCTAAACAATTTTTGGATGAGGATGTCATGCCTGCAAGAGCTCAGGTACTTGTTACTAAACCCATAGAAAACCTTCAAATTAAAGGAACTTTTCACCTTGATAAAGGATACTATTACTTCAGAAATATCGGAAATAGAGTCCTATTTGGTGGGGGGCGTAATCTTGATTTTAAAACTGAAGAAACCACCGAAATGGAGTTGACGGAACTTGTTCAGAAGCAGTTAGAGGATTTACTTAAAACAGTAATTCTTCCAAATAATAAATTTGATATTGATAAGCGATGGAGTGGTATTATGGGAATAGGAAAGCAGAAAAAACCTATTGTAAAAGCACTATCAAATAATGTTTTTTGTGGTGTTAGGCTTGGCGGAATGGGAGTTGCTATAGGAAGCTCAATCGGGAAACAACTTTCGGATATCGTAGATTAAATGTTGCTTAGTACTAACTACCTTCGCGAAAAATAATGTAAACTGAAAAAACAATCAGAAACACACAGGAAATTTATGATTAAAAAACTACTCAAATTCTTATTTAAAATCCTCTTATGCTTTCTCGGACTTTCGATTCTCTGGGTAGTACTTTATAAATATGTTCCTGTGCCCTATACACCTTTAATGGCTATTCGCTCTATTGAAGGAGATGAAAACTTCAAAACGCGCCACGATTGGGTTCCTATAGAAGATATATCTCCTTATTTACAATTGGCGGTAATTTGTGCTGAGGACCAAACATTTTTAAGTCATAATGGCTTTGACCAAGAAGCGATTAAAAAGGCATTGGAAAGTAATGAAAAAGGAAAGAAACTTCGCGGAGGAAGTACAATCTCTCAACAAACGGCTAAAAATGCATTTTTATGGCCAGGACGAACTTGGTTTAGAAAAGGATTAGAAGCATATTTTACTATCCTTATCGAGGCTATTTGGGATAAAGAACGAATATTAGAAGTTTACTTAAATAGTATTGAAATGGGACCTGGAGTATATGGAGCCGAGGCTGCTTCGCACTATTGGTTTAAAAAGTCAGCAAAAAAACTCTCGACAGAACAGGCTGCAAGGATTGCCGCAATTTTACCTAGTCCGCAACGTTATAGCGCAAATCCTCTGGGATCATACGTAGGCAGAAGAACACAATGGATTATGAAACAAATGCGCTATTTTGGTCCGTTTACTTTAGAAAAACAAGTTAAAGAAAAGAAGAAAAAATGACAGCATTTGAAATTAAATCTGAGTTGCTTCACCACTGTCAAAATCAAGTTGGAGCCAGGTTTTTAAAAATAAAGCAAACTATTGCCGATATTGAAGAATCATTGTTTGATGAGTCTAAAAGTAGCGCCGGAGATAAACACGAAACCGCTAGAGCAATGCTTCAGATTGATCGTGAAAATGCTGGAAGACAACTACATGAAATTGAAAAGATTAATCAGCTTCTAAAAAAGATTAATATAAAAGCAACTTCAGATTATGCTCGTTTGGGTAGTTTAATTAACACAGATAAGTTCAATTACTTCATTAGTATCTCTATTGGCGCTGTTACCATAGACACTACAGAATATTTATGTGTTGCATTAAATTCACCGGTAGGACAACTTTTATCGGGAAAACGAAAAGGAGAAACTTTTACTCTAAATGGGACTAATTATAAAATTAAACAAGTGCTATAATTCTTCTAGAATTGAGTTTCCATTAACACTTTAGGAATCTTTTTACTCATTTCTAACAACCATTTAAGCTGTTCCCGAATTAAATGTTCTTCCTCGAGTACTGAAACCAGTTTTTTGTCTTTTTCTGAACCACTAACCTCAGAAAGATTTATGCTTTTACCATAAGTAACTTCAAAAATATCTTCAGGTTCCACAAGCTCCCGATTTATTTCAGAATGTTTTTCTGAAGTAAGTATAGCCTCTGCAAATTTTAAATTTTCAACAATTCGATTAGAAACCTTATTAAAATTATCTGTTGCAGGAGTAGTTGGATTATTTAAAATATAAGTGCTCAACGATGCTAAAGACGATAAAAATGTATGGTTAAGCATTGCTATTTCATAGACCTTATCCAGGTTCTTTTGTTTAGATTTTGGCTCTTGTGTCATTCGTTGAAAAGCTGAACTCAAATCGGACATTTCTAAAAACGCCTTTTTTCGAGCTACTTTATACTTATCAGAAACCTCTCCTTTTCTATTGTAATAATTAATTATTTCTTCTAAATAAACTCGATTCGCATGTAAAGATTTCACCAAAGTTTTTTGCATACTCTCTATTTCCCAAGCAGGCCAAAGGAGTAAATTCCCCAATGTAGCCAACCCTGCACCTATTGCAGTGTCTATAACTCTAAACTGAATAACGCTAAACGTATCTGGTTGTAGTAACGCATAAATAAAAACAACACTTAAGGTAATAAAAGTGGCAGACGCTCGGTAATTGCGCTGAATCATCGAAAAAGCAATTATCAATGATGTAATTGCTAAAACACCATAAACAGTGGTGTTTTGTGTAATTAAAACAATGGCAACAGCTAAAACTCCACCTATAAGAGTACCAACTGTACGTTCAATTGAACGAGTTTTGGTAAGCCCAAAAGTTGGACGCATTATTACTATTAATGTAAGTAAAATCCAATATGGGTTTTGAATTTTAAATATAATCCCTACGCCATAACCTATCATCGTTATCGTTGCAATGCGTAAAGAGTGTTTAAATATTGGAGATTTTAAATTGAAATTTTCTACTAAAACTTCAAAATCATAATTCTCTTTCGTTAAAAATCGCTTGGCATATACATGCTTGATAAATGGAATTTGTCGACGGTCGGGATTACTGAGCAGCCACTCTATTTTTTCTATTTTTTTAACCTGTTCTTTTTGATACTTATATAAGTTTCTAAGCATTAAAGAATCTTCATCATAAACCACTTCTGAAGAAAATACATCTTTTTTTACACATTCTAAATAGGATTCAATCGCTGTGCTTTTTGGGAGTCTTTTAGGTCTTGAAAGGTAATCTGAGATAGTCATTAACCTATCACTCATTGCAAACAACAAAGCTTGAAAGTCATCTAATTGCTTTGGGTTTTTTTTAAACAACTCGTCTGTTTTCGAGTAATTCACAGGATTGGTCATCGCCAATTCGAGCATATCGATTAACTGAGCAAAAATTAACATTCGCTTCCCCTCATAATCAGACTTCCCTGAACCTTTTCTAGAAGAAATTAGTATTTCTCGCAGTGTTTCGTGCGTTGTGGTAAGTTCTGTTTGAAGGTGAAGGAGTTTTTTTAAAAGCTCAGTTCTGTCATTCTTTTCCTTAACCAAGTGGCCACGGGTACGTAAATAATCTGCCGTTAACTTAATTGTTTTTGAAAGATAATATTCCGTAGGTGCTTTCGGAAAGATATAATGTCGCAATAATGAAAGCGAAGCATACCAAAGGCCACCAACCCCGATAAGCAACATTCTTTCATAAGGTTGCAAATCGTTAGAAATATTTGAAAAACTAAGTACTAAAGCAAACAAGCCAGAAAAACTGATTAACGATGCTCTAAAACCATAAATAGCTAAGTAGGAAATACTAAACATTAGAATTCCTAAAGCAGGAAATAACAACCACAATGAAAGATGAAGGTAGCCGCCTATAAAACTAATTATCATCGATAACAGAGTAGCAAGAAGAATCCCTGTTATCTTATGTCGAATACCACCGCTTACATCACTTGGGGAAGCAAGCATCGCCCCTACTGTAATAGTTATCCCAATTTCTAGCATGTCGAGCTTTAACCCTACTATAATTGGAACCGTTAAAGCAATTCCCAATAGTATAGCCTTAGAAAAATCGGTACTTTTAAAGTATTCCGAAAGTTCTTTAAGAGTTTCCCTTACTATGTTTTGAGATGTTTTCAATTAGTTAAAATTCACAGGTTGCAAAGATATTGACTACGCCGCGTAAGTTTGTTCTTTTCTGAAAAGAAACTTTGTTATTCTTTTATTAAAAAAACTTATTCACAGTGAAAATGCGTGTTAATACCTTAACTTTAAGCTATTATCTATAAAATTATGAAAAATGAAAAATAAAGTTATAATTCTAAAGTCACGACCAGTTGGTAAACCTACACAAGATGACTTTGGGTTTACAGAAGAAACAATGCCTGAAGCTCAAGATAGTGAAGTGTTATTAAAAATTAAATACGTATCCGTAGATCCTTATTTACGTGGAAGAATGCGAGATGAGAAATCGTATATTGAACCATTTAAAGTCAATGAACCATTAGAGTCTGGTATTATTGCTGAAGTTGTTGAGTCTAAAAATAAAAATTTTAAAAAAGGTGAGTATGTAAATGGAATGCTTAAATGGAAGCAATTTCAAACTTCAAACGGGAATGGTTTAAATAAAGTAGATCGAAATAAAGCGCCTTTAAAAGCGTATTTAGGTGTTTTAGGTCTTACAGGAATAACTGCTTATTTAGGGCTCGAAAAAATAGGAAACCTTAAAAAAGGAGAAACTCTTTTAGTATCTGGAGCTGCTGGAGCCGTAGGTAGTGTTGTTGGCCAAATTGGAAAAATAAAAGGCTGTAAGGTTGTTGGAATTGCGGGTAGTGAAGAAAAAACAAACCGAATACAAGAAGAATTTGGCTGTGATAAGGCTATCAATTATAAAACCACAGACAATATGTATAAAGCTATTGCCGACGCTTGCCCGAATGGAGTAGATGTTTATTTCGATAACGTTGGTGGGGAAATTTTGGATGCTGCTTTAGCAAATATGAATAAATACGGTCGCGTGGTATGCTGTGGTGCAATTTCACTATACAATGAAACTAAAACTCCAAAAGGGCCAAGAGTTGAAACCAAACTTATCAAGAATAGTCTTTTAATGCAGGGGTTTACTGTGAGAGATTTTGTAAAAGATTTTGGGCCAGCTCAAAAACAATTGGCTAAATGGATGGAAGAGGATAAAATAAAATATTTAGAAACCATAGTTGAAGGTTTCGACAATATTCCAAAGGCATTTATTGACCTATTTGATGGTAAAAACAAAGGAAAAATGATTGTGGCAGTTTAATCTCATTCCTACATCAATGGTGAAAATAATCCCGCTAATTTTTCAAGAATTTGGGTAAGGTTTGATCGTTCTTTCCATTTTTTAGCATCAATTACGATAGCATCTTTTAAATCATTATAGAAAGCAGTGTGAAGTTCTTCTGCAATTTCTTTATCGTAAACAATTGCATTGACTTCAAAATTAAGGTCAAAACTACGGATGTCCATATTTGCCGTTCCAACTATTGAAAGTTGTTTATCAACAACCATGGTTTTAGCATGTACGAATCCTTTTTGGTATCGATAAATATTTGCACCTGCATTTATCAAACGTCCGTAATACGATCGGGCTGCATAGTTAACAAATTTAGAATCTGAAATACCTGGCACTAACAAATTTACTTTTGTACCACTTGCTGCTGCTATTACTAAACTTTCTAAAATAGTATCGCCTGGTATAAAATAAGGTGTGGTAATTAGTATCTCCTCTTTGGCAAGGCTGATTGCTTGCAACAAGCTTTGTTGAATTAATGGGGAATCTGAATCTGGCCCACTGTAAGCTATTTGAACAACCTTATCTGTTTTTGAAGGAATTGTACTATCATCAGGAAAAAAGACTTTAGTTGGTTTTAATGCTTCGCCAGAGCAATAATTCCAATCACCCATAAAAATATATTGTAAGCTTTTTACAATAGGGCCTTCAATTTGTAAATGCGTATCCCGCCAATACAACTTGTTTTTGTCTTTGGAATTATTAACGTATTTATCACTAACATTTATTCCTCCTACAAAGCCTACTACTCCATCTACAACAATAATTTTTCGATGGTTTCGGTAATTTATTCTGTTCGCAAAACCGATAAGCTTTATTTTATAGAATGGAAAAACACGGATTCCAGCTGCTTGCATTCTTGGAACTTGTTTTTTCCGAATTGGTCTACTTCCAAAGTCATCGTAAATAAATCTTACAGCTACACCTTCTTTTGCTTTTTCCATTAAAAGATCGATAATGCGACAACTTATATCATCGTCTTCAAAAATGTAATACTCAATATGAATATGGTTTTTAGCGTTTTTAAGAGCCTCAAAAACACGCGGAAATTTATGTTCCCCATTAAGCAATAAGGTTACATCATTACCTTGAAAAATTGGACTTAAACTTTTATTGAGAATAAGAGTAGCGAGCTTTTCAAAGTTTTTTACAGATTCTTTTCTCGTTTTAAAAATGATTTGTGAAGTTTTTAGAATCCTTTCTCGCATTGTCATTTCCAATTCAGGGTTATTGAAAATTTTCTTGCTATACATTTTCCGTTTTCGATAATTAATACCAACGGTGAAGTAAATGATAATACCAACTATAGGTAATAAAATAACAGCGAGCAGGTAAGCGAGAGTTTTTGTTGTGTTTTGTGTGTCGTAAACCACCCGAACACATACCAGGAGAACTATAATTATATAAACTATTTCGGCAATTAAAATCCAGTTCATTTGTTATAGAGTTGAGGGAGCATTGCTTAAAAATAAAGCTTTTATCCTAATTTATGTTCTAAAATGGGCTCTCTTGTCGAGAAAATTTCCTTAAAGGTAATAGGAAAGGTTTACAACTGTATCTACTGAAATAGAATGATTGTGTTTAAAATAAACAATTTGGTTTTCCCAAACACCTTCTATAAGATAATGATCGCCTTTAAAATAGCTTCTTTGAACACTTATTTTAAAACTTGAATTCTGTGAAGATAATCGCAGTTGATGCGGAAAAACCACAAATTTTTCGAAGGATGCACTTTCGTTGAATAAATTTTTCGGAAGTAAATTTGCTTCTCCAAAAAAACCTGCTTGATACTCTGTTGCAACGTTTTTGTAAATAAACTCTGGAGTGCCTTTCATTTCAACTTGCCCATTGTTAAGCATTAAAATTTCAGTGGAAAATGCCAGTGCCTCTTCGCTATCATGGGTGGCTGTAATACAGCTGATGTTATTTTGTTTTAGATAGCCAAAAATCTTTCGCTGCAATTTATTTTTTCTGAAAGTATCAATATTGCTAAAGGGCTCATCGAGTAGAAGTATCTCTGGCTTGTTTGCCAATGCTTTTGCCAAGGCTACTCGCTGCTTTTGCCCTCCACTCAGGTTTTTCACTAAAGTGTCTTTAAACACCTCCATTTCCACCACTTTAAGAAGCTCGTCGATTCTTTCAGCATCCTTTTCTTCATTTAGGCCAGAAAGGTGTGAACCCAAGTTTTCCGAAACAGTTGTAAACGGCATAATATTGAATTCTTGTGCTACCAATTTCATAAATGGCTCACCAGGAATAAGAGTTTTGGTAGGTCCTAGAAGTTTTTTGTCGTTGTAATAAATGCTTCCTTTATCTAAATGAAGTAAACCATAGACAAGATGTAAAAGTGTAGATTTACCACATCCACTTTCCCCAATAACACTTAGATGTTCTCCAGGTTTTAAAGTGAAATAGATATCCTTTAAAATGGTTTTATCTGTGTAGGAAAATGAATCAATTTCAACGCTAAGCATCCCGAAATTAATTTGCTAAAATCCCTTTACTTTCGAAAACAGGAAGAGCTTCTAATTTTTCATCAGATATACTATTTGGGGCAAAAACAAATTTTTGCTCAAAGAGTTTATTCTCAGCAAAAAATGTAACTAGATATTCGTTAGTAAACCCTAAAACCTCATCAGAAATGAATTCTACTTTAGCGAATGATTTTGGTGCAACATTTCCTAAATTTCGACGTAAAGTTGTTGTTGTTTTGTCTTCTGTGTTACCACGTGACATAACTAAAACAGTATCGATTTCTTCTTCTTTGTTATTTACAAAATAAACCGTCCACAAGTCTGCAGCTAATTCTTCGTCCCATTCTTTTACAGCAACGATATTAATGTTTTTTGCTTGAGGTATTTCAATATCTTTTCGCATAATTAATCTTCAATTTTCCACATTATCCACACTGCCAAAAGTGATATGGCAGATATACCTAATAAAATGGCTCCAACAACTATTTTAATATAGGCAATTACAAAAGTTAGATACGCAATAGCGATTGCAATAATGACCAATAAGGCAATGACAAGATATTTCTTCATAACACAAGGTTTTAAAATTTTAAGGTACTCTTATAAGACTTACAAGGTAACTTCTTTATCGTTAATATACTAAACGACGCCTTGTAGGAATTATGTATTAAAAATCATATGTCTCAAAGCACAGTGGTCTTAATATTTTTAAAGAACACTTTTAAACTGCTCTAAAAAGCGAACGTCGTTTTCGCTAAACATTCTAATATCTGGAATTTGGTGTAATAGCATTGCAATACGATCTACACCTACTCCAAATGCAAATCCGGAATACTCTTCAGGATCTACACCACAATTTTTAAGTACGTTTGGATCTACCATCCCACAGCCACCAATTTCTAGCCAACCTGTACCTTTTGTAATCCTGTGATCGGCTTCAGTTTCTAGTCCCCAATATACGTCAACCTCAGCACTTGGCTCTGTAAATGGGAAGTATGATGGGCGAAGACGAATTTTCGACTTCCCGAACATTTCTGTTGTGAAATATTGAAGAGTTTGTTTCAAATCTGCAAAACTTACGCTTTTATCCACATACAATCCTTCAACCTGGTGAAAGAAACAATGTGAGCGAGATGAAATTGCTTCATTTCTATAAACACGACCCGGAGAAATAGTACGAATTGGCGGTTTATTGTCTTCCATATACCTAACCTGAACAGAGGAAGTGTGCGTGCGCAACAAAACATCTGGATTGGTTTGAATAAAGAAAGTATCCTGCATATCGCGTGCAGGGTGATATTCTGGTAGATTTAAAGCAGTAAAGTTATGCCAATCGTCTTCAATTTCTGGTCCTTCAGATACGTTGAAACCAATGCGCAAGAAAATATCAATAATCTTATTTTTAACGATAGAAATAGGATGACGTGATCCTAATGGAATTGCCTCACCTGGTCGAGAAAGATCGCCATAAATACCTTTAGTTTCTGCACTGTCTTCAAGGGCTTGCTTAAGTGAATCTATTTTTTCTTGAGCTGTATTTTTAAGTGTGTTTATTATTTGGCCAAACTCCTTTTTTTGTTCGTTTGGAACATTTTTAAACTCAGCGAAGAACTCATTTAAAAGTCCTTTCTTTCCTAAATACTTTATACGAAAGCTCTCTATTTCTTCTTTGTTAGTTGAAGAAAATGCTTGTACTTCGGCAATGTGTTTTTTTACTGTATCTATCATTTTCAGATAATTTAATTACTGCTAGAATTTATCTTTAAATTGGTGCTTTTAGTGATAATCTTTGTTAAAAAACGAATTATGCAATTACTTCTTTTTCCAGAAAGTATTGCACAATAGCTTCTTTCATCAAAACGCTTTGCTCACCAGCTTTTAGTGGTGGAAGTTGTTCCAAAACGCGGTAGTGAGGCCAACCTTGGTCATCAAAATAATCAAATTCGTAATATCCATAAGGCTCTAAAAGTCGACAAATTGCAATATGCATCAAGTCTAACTTTTCGTCCTTTTTAAATCTTCTATGAATTTGACCTAACTCTTGTAATCCAACAAGGTATATTATGGCATCAAGATCTAATACTTCGCCATCTGCAAAGCGGTTGCTCAACATACTCACTACAGCCTCCCATCTTTCCTTTAATTGTTCGTCGCGTGCCATTTATTATATATAATTTAAGCTGCAAAGATACATTTTACTATTCTGAAATAGGAATACAGAATTCAGAATTTGGAAAACTGTATATTTATCAAAATTTTTAAATATGAATACTATAGATATTGTTGTTGGAATTATTTTAATCATCGCCTTTTTTATGGGTTTCAGAAAGGGAATTTTAAAAACATTGGCATCGTTAATTGGTTTGGTAGCAAGTGTTTATGGCGCTATGTATTTTTCAGATTACGCTAGGGTATATGTTGAGCGATGGTTCGATTGGAGTGATGACTTAACTAGTCTAGCTTCATTTTTAATCACTTTTATGGTGATAATGCTGGTATTTAGCATACTTGGAAGAGTGTTGACAAAGGTCGCCAATTTTGCAATGATGGGAATTTTTAACAAGCTTTTTGGCGGGGTTTTCAATGCTTTAAAATTTGCCTTCTTAATAAGTGTAATCTTTATGTTTGTAAACGCTTCTGAAAATTATACCATACTTTCTCCGGAACAAAGAGAAGCCTCGGTCCTATACCAACCTGTTGCATCAATAGCTCCGGCTATTCTTCCTGCCATCTTGAAAGAAGTGGATGAATTAGATATTGATATGCCGGAAATCAATTCCCCTTTTGAAGAAAAAGAAGATAGCATTCAATAAGAAGTAAGTCTAAATTTTATAATTGTTTCAAGTCTGAAGCAGGAATCCAACCATCCTTTCCATCGGCTAAAGTAATTCGATACCAATTACCATCCTTAGCAGAAATTTGAACCTTTGTGCCTTCGTGTAGAACGAAAGCAACATTGCTGCCCATTGTTGGTTCTGTTTTTACCTCAATTTCACTTGCAAAAATAATTGCAGGTTGCTTTTTTGTGAAATCGTCATAAGTTAAAAAAGCCATTGTTAAAGAGACTAATAAAAATAATCCTGCAAACATTGAACTTGCAAAAAGCAGGCGTTTTTTCTTTTCGGCAAAAGCAAAGTAGTATAATAGAAACAATGCTACAAATGATAAGGAAGACACCACAGCAAGAATTGCCCACCCATTAAACGTGAAAATTCCTGCTATACTCGAATACCATTTTGAAAAAAATGTTTCTGGTAGTGGTTCAATAGCGTCAATTCGTGCATTTTCAGCAAAAGCGAGATTGTTTTTTATGTCCGCATCGTTTGGTGCAAGCTGTAAAGCTTTTTCGTAATAATACACACTCGGCCCGATGTGGTTTAATTTATATTGTGCATTTCCTAAATTGAAATACAACTCTGCAGAGTGATGTCCACTCTCTAAAATTTGCATCCAAGCATTTATTGCCTGCTGATACTTTCCATTTTTATAAAGTTCTTTTCCTTGGTCAAATAGCGCTGTGTTTTGAGCAAATGCAGAAAACGAAAGAAAGAACATCATTGTTAGAATGAAGAGTTTCTTCTGAAATAAACTATTTGTATTTAAAATATTGGTTTTCATAATTCTGAATTCAGCCTTCCTAATTAAACAATTTGTTTGTCGATATTCGAAATCACTTCTACCGCCTTTGCGTAATCTTGTTGTACTGAAGCCTCAGACGAAGAGGCGTAACGGGCAAATTCACAACTTTTCAGTAGTCCAATAAAGTTTTCCACTGTTGGAGTTTCTACCTTTCGTTCTAACATCATATTAGATATTAGACTCTTTTCCATTTCGGAAGTCTCGATGTTCAACTGAGCTTTAAGATAATTGTGTAAAGCACGTTCCAAAGCTTCGTAAAATGCAGTTGGATTTGAGGTGTTTCGTTTTGCTTCCGAAAGGTATTTTTTAGCAAGTCTATTTGCACGACGCAACTTATTACCTTCAATATCGCTTAAACGTTCTTTACGTTTTTTACCCGCTAAAATAAATAGTGGAATCAATAAAAATGGACCCCCTAACAACGACCAAAACAAAGCTGATTTAAAGAAAGGCTTCTCCGATTTTGACTTTAAATTAGCATCTAATTTGATGTATTTAAAATTATCTTTTGAAAGAACAACTTGTTTGTTTGTGTCCCCACCGCTAGCAACAGGCGCTGTAGCCGAAACTGGGCCGTTTTCTACTTCAATAGTAAATCCTTTGGATGTGATAGTTTTATATTTTTCAGTCTTAGGATCAAAAAATGAAAAACTTATTGGGTTTATAGGATAACTTCCTTTAAACTGAGGAACGATAGTATAAACATTTGAAATAGACCCTTGCATTCCCCCTACTGTAGTTCTTACATTTTCGCTGTGTTCAGGCTCATAAACTTCTAAGGTGTTTGGCAGCTTTACTGATGGAATTGTAAATAATTTTAAATTCCCATTTCCAGAAACTTTTAAATCTAACTCAAGTGATTCGTTTGCGTTGAGAGTAGTTTTATTTGTGTTCACCTCAAAAGAAAAATCACCAACAGCCCCATTAAATCCATCTGGTTTTCCTTCTAAAGGAAGCGGCTTAACATCAATCGTTCTTTTGCCTGCAGAAATTGTTTTGTTAACTCGCTGCATTATTCTACGCCCAAAAATATCGCGTCTGTTTCCTTGAACATCTACTGGCACGTCTAACGTAAGCGGTTCTATGTCTAATTTTCCAGTTTTTTGAGGATATAAAACAGTAGTTCGCAATATTACATATCGATAATCTTGACCGTTATATTTCCCCTCCATAACCTTAAAGTTATTTTGGTTATCGATATTCTGACTCCAGAAATCGGCATATTTTGGGGTATCGATTTCACGCCATTGGCTAGTGATACTTACATCATGTGATACATAAAGTTTGTATGTAACCGTAATGGCCTCATTTAAATATGGTGTAGCATTAGAAACTTCGGCTACTAAATGAACATTCTCACTCGCAACATAATCGGCATTGTTTCCATCTTTTGGAGTTTCCACAGCCGCAGTAACCTCAACTTCTATCGGAAGGGTTTTATAAGTTTCTCCGTCAATTTCAATCGTTGCTTGACCAATGGTTACATTACCACGTGTTTGAGGAGATAAGAAATATGAATATGTTTTTGAAAAACTCCTTTTTCCATTAATCCAAGAGTTACTAATAGATTGGTTTGGACCACCAACAACTCTAAAGTTTTCAAAATTAGGCGGTCTAAAATTATCGCCATCTTGATTCATCTCAAAATCTACTCGTAAACGTTCATTAATTCCGAGTCTTTTTTTACTAACCTTGGCATCAAATTGAACTTGTGCAGATGCAGCAATACTACACAACACAAATCCTATAAGAAATAACAAACTCTTCGTCTTCATAATCTACCAGTCTTTATCTGATTTCACTTTGGCGCCTTTTTGCTTTTCAGCATTAATCTTTTCTTGCGTCTTTTTCTCTTCGTTATTCATTGCTTCCAACAAACTTTTTACCTGCTGAGGAGAAAGTTGACCAGGAACAGGTTGTTGCTGTTGTGGCTTATCTCCTTCTGAATCTTTGGGTTTATCAGACTTTCCTTCATCTTTATCTTTGTCGCCTTCATCCTTTTTATCTTTCTGATCACCTTTATCCTTATCGTCTTTTTGGTCGCCCTCGTCGCCTTTATCGCCGTCTTTATTTTTGTCGTCTTGGTCTTGTTTATCTTGGTTATCCTGATCTTTATTGTCTTCGTTCTTGTCGTCGTTTTTATCGTTTTGATCTTCTGGTGGTGGTGGATTTTTATCTAATAAATCTTTTGCCAATGCCAAATTATAACGAGTTTCATCGTCGTTAGGGTTGTTTCGAAGTGCATTCTTATAACTTTCTACGGCTTCAGTATATTTTTTTTCATTCATATACGTATTCCCTAAATTATGAAAAGCTCTATGCTTATCAGCTTTGGTTGTAGCTGTAACTGCTGCTTGTTTAAAACGAAGCATTGCCTCTGCATTTTTTTCTTTTCCGTAGTAAGCAGTACCTAAATTGTATTTGGCAATTTCATCTTTTGGGTTTAATGAAATTGCTTGCCTATAATTTGCTTCTGCATCTGGAAATTTTTCTTTCTGAAGCATTTGTTGCGCTTCACTTAAATAATTCTGAGCAGCCTTAAGTTCCTTTGTTTGCTCTTTTGACTGCTGTGCAAATGAATTCAATGAAATAATAGATATACATAGAATCATTACAATTCTAAATATCTTATTATTCTGAAAAAACGTTCTTTCTACAAACATCATCTTATTGTTTTTCCTTTTCATTAAACAAATTCAATTTTTTAAGCCAAGCCGTTTGTCTTTCTAAAAAGAATACATCTAAAACCAGCAAAAATAATGCCCCAGCTAAAAACCATTGAAATTGATCTTTAAAATCTGTGAATTGTTTAGCTTCAAATTCCTTTTTATCCATTCCACCTAAAATAGATTTTACGCTATCTACTACAGCTTTTGTATTGGCTCCATCAATATACTCACCATTGGTAGTTTGAGCTATCTTTTTAAGAGTTTCTTGACCTAATCGACTTATGACTTGTTCATTATTTCTATCGCGAAGATAATATTGTAGCACTCCATTCTTTTTAATTGGAATTGGTCCACCTTCAATAGTACCTACACCAATAGGGAAAATTCTTATTCCTTTTTCTGCAGCCTCTTCAGCGATTTTAGCAATATTACCCTCGTGATCTTCTCCATCTGAAACTAAAAACATCACTCGGTTGGTTTGGCTCTCATCGTCGTAGAACGTTTGTGCCATTTCAATTGCCTGCGTAATGGCTGTACCTTGAGAGGAAACCATATCGGTATTCATTCCGTTAAGGAATAGTTTTGCTGAACCAAAATCGGTTGTAATTGGAACCTGCGGAAATGCGCTACCTGCATAACCAATAATCCCTACTCTATCACCAGCAAGACCATTTATTATCTGAGTAATGAGTTGCTTAGATTTGTCCAATCGATTGGGCGCAATATCTTCAACAAGCATACTTTTGGAAACATCTAAAGCGAAAACAATATCAACACCTTCGCGTTTCATTGTTTCTAATTTAGTTCCAATTTTAGGATTTACCAATGCCACACTCAATAAAGCAATCGCCAAACACAGTACGAATATTTTTAATGTCGATTTAAAAATAGAACGATTTGGACTTAATTTCTTTAATAGTTCTTTATCGATAAACTTTTTTTGTATCGATTTTTTCCAAACTAAAAGCAATAGAAAACCCACCACTATCACCGGAATGGCGATGAGGACGTAGAAGTAAATTGGTTTTTCTAATACTAACTGATCCATTTTATAAAAATCCTTTAAATATTGTTGTTCGCAACAAAAACTCAAGCCCTAATAGAATTAATGCGAAAATCACAAATGGACGGAACATTTCGTCGTAGTTTGTGAATTTGAATTCTTCAATATCGGTTTTTTCTAGTTTATTAATCTCTTCGTAAATCTGCTCTAACTTGGTGTTATTTGTCGCACGGAAATATTGTCCGCCTGTTTTATTGGCTATATCCTTCATTAAAGCTTCATCGATTTCCACCTTAACGTTCCCGTATTGAAACCCACCGTCTGGACGAATTGCAATAGGAGACATCGCCATACCATTACTTCCCAATCCAATGGTATAAACTTTTATCCCAAATTCAACTGCCAATTCACTTGCAATTTTTGGATCGATAAACCCTGAGTTGTTTACACCATCTGTAAGCAAAATAATTACTTTACTCTTGGCACGACTATCCTTTAGTCTATTTACCGCTGTTGCCAATCCCGACCCAATTGCAGTTCCTCCTTCAATAGTAGTGTTATAGGTTACATTTTTTAAAGAAGATAGAACAATAGTTTTATCACTTGTAATTGGGGTTCTTGTAAAGCTCTCTCCCGCATATTCCACCAAACCAATTCTATCATTTGGACGACCATTAATAAATCTAGCGGCAACAGTTTTTAACGCTTCCAATCTATTGGGCTTTAAATCTCTTGCCAACATACTTGCCGAAACGTCTATTGCCATTACAATATCAATCCCACGTGTTGTTTTGGTTTTTGTGGTTTCATCTACTGTTCTTGGGCGTGCTAAAGCAACGATTATTGCTGAAAGCGCTAAAAGACGTAATACAAATAGCAAAGGTTTTAATTTTGCCAACCAGTTTCTTCCTGTTTTAAAACCTTGTACAGATGATATTTTTAGAGAGGCTGTTTGTTGTTTTCGCTTCCATAAATACCATAGCACAAGCACTGGAAGTATTAAAAACAACCAGAAAAACTGCGGATTTACAAATTCGAAATTACTGCCCATCTTTCTCTGAAATTTCTAGCTCAATTGAAGCTATAATTCTTTCTTTAATTTCTTCGGCATATTTGCCATCGTCTTGATATACTAACAACACTTCTTGCAGGCCATTTTGCTGAGCAAAAAGCAATAATTCGTATGTGCTTTTCTCTTTTAACACTTTCGAATCTAAAACTTGAACATTGAATTCACCATAGGCTCTAACTCCTTTTATTCCTTTATCAGTTTCAAAGTCGTCTCGTTTTACGATTAAGTTTTTGGCACCTCGTTGCTCTAAGTCTTGAAGAACAGCTTCCAAAGCATTTTCTAAAGCAATATCTTGTTTCTGACTAAAACGTGTTGTTGAAACCATTATATGTAATGGAGATTTCATTTCACCGTAAATGAAATAATCTTTTCCACTTATCATACTATTTTCTGCATTTGCATCTTGTGCTTCTACACGCACAAGCACTTCAGGCGTTTCAATAATTACAGCTGGAAATCCGTATTCACTTTTTATCCATTTATTTTCAGAGAGCTCCCTTAGTTCGTTACCAAAAACTTTATCTTTTAGATTGTCAAAACCTGTTATACTTCCATAAACAACACCTGCTAAAATGATGGCTACAAGTACTCCTGAAATTCCAAGTATTAACTTTCTGCGCTTGCGTTTCTTCTCCAGTTTTTCAAGATATTCTTGAGTTTCTAACAACTCTTCTTCTGTTGGCTCCGGAACAGCCTCATGAGTTTCATTAATGATCTCTTCTATTGTTTTTCTATCTACAACCGCTTGACCGGTTTCTTGGTTCATTTTAGCGAATTTCACCAAATCGGCACGTTTAAAAATTGCATCAAGCTTGCGAATAGTTTCCAAATCGAAGTCGAAACTTCCAGCATCTCTATGCATCATCAATCGGGTGATAAGCTCATCACTCGTGCTTTCTAGTGCAGCTTCGTCAACCTCACGATCGAGATAACGTTTTACAATTTCAGTAAGATTACTATAGTATTCTTTACTTTTATTTTCCTTAAGCAACTGAGAATTATCAAGTTGTTTAAGCGCTACAATTGCTTCTTCATAAGGAGGTAATTGCTTTTGTTCAGCATCTTTTCTCGTTTTTCTTCTGAAAAAATAAATTGCAAGACCAACAATAAGAAGTATTGGAATTAACCAGTACAATAGTTGAAGCCAATCAAAAGGTGGATTTTTCACTTCTACCGCAGGTTTAATGTCGAACATTTTCTGCTTAGTAGTATCAATAATTACGTCGTTTACTTCTACTTTAACAGAATCAGTAAAAAACGGTTTTTCGTTAATAAAGATAATCTGAGGAGGAATAGTGTATTTACCACTATCAAACTGCGTTAAGCCGTATTTTTTAATGAGCTGATATTTAGCTCCTTCAAAAGTAGTATCTGCCTTATAAGATTCTATCAACTCCAAAGGCATAAAAGTTTGCTCTTCCTGAAACCTAATAATATCAGAAGAATCGGCTTCTACTTTAATAGTATAAAGAATTTCTTCTCCAATTTTGATTTTCGTAGAATCTACAGAAAAACTTACTTGAGCATTTGAGAGGAAAGAAAATAATACAAAGAATAGCGAAAAAAGAAAATAGCGGTTGCTCTGAAAGCTCAACTTTCTGTAGTTCTGGTTATTATTTTGTCTAAAATCTAACATCTCAAGTTTAAAATCTAACGTCTTTTAAAATAGCCTAATAATTTCTTTACATAACTTTCATCAACCCTAGAACTCAAAGCTCCTGCCCCACTTTTTGTAAAAGATTCGGTAAAGTAATTTACGCGCTCACGATGATAACTGTAATATTGATTACGGACACTTTTTGAGGCTGTGTTTACTAAAATTAATTCTCCTGTTTCTTTATCTTCCATTTGAACCATCCCTAAATTTGGAATGTTTTCTTCGGCTTTATCGTAAATTCTAATTCCAGTCACATCGTGTTTTTTTGCTGCAATTTTCAAGGTGTCTCGATAATTGTCTGCAATAAAATCGGAAAGCACAAAAACAATAGCTTTCTTTTTCATTACGCTACTTAAAAATTTTAATGCGTTAGAAATATCAGTTTTGTTACTCTTAGGTTTGAATTCAATTAGTTCTCGGATAATTCTTAGTACGTGCGACTTTCCTTTTTTGGGTGGGATAAATAATTCAATGTCATCCGAAAAAAGAATTAGCCCAATTTTATCATTATTCTGCATTGCTGAAAAGGCCAGCGTTGCGGCAATTTCAGTCACTATTTCATTTTTAAATTGCTCTTGAGTTCCAAAAAACTCAGAACCGCTAATGTCTACCATTAGCATAAGGGTAAGCTCTCGTTCTTCTTCAAAAACTTTTACAAAAGGCTCATTGTAACGAGCTGTAACATTCCAATCTATATTACGAACATCATCTCCAAATTGGTATTTTCTAACTTCGCTAAACGTCATACCACGACCTTTAAAAGTACTGTGGTACTCGCCACCAAACACATGATCGCTTAAGCGACGTGTTTTAATCTCGATTTTTCGTACTTTTTTGAGAAGTTCTTTTGTATCCATTGCTTTTATTTACGATATACGATTTTAGATTTACGACTGCTATACAGCATTAAAATCGTAAATCGGCATTCTAAATTCGCAAATCTTACGGTACCTCAATTACATTAACAATCTTGTTGATGATGTCTTCTGAAGTGATGTTTTCTGCCTCTGCTTCGTAGGTAATACCAATTCTATGGCGAAGTACATCGTGTACAACAGCACGCACATCCTCTGGAATCACATAACCACGACGACGGATAAAGGCGTAACATTTGGCAGCTATAGCAAGGTTGATACTTCCACGCGGAGATGCTCCAAAATTAATAAGTGGCTTCAAATCTGATAAACCATAATTTTCTGGAGTTCTTGTAGCAAATATGATGTCTAGAATATATTTTTCAATCTTTTCATCCATATAAACTTCACGAACAGAAGCTTGAGCTCTTAAAATTTGTTCTACAGAAGCAACAGGATTTACTTGCTCGAATCCACCTTTTAAGTTTTGACGAATGATTAGTTGTTCTTCAGCGATTTGCGGATATTTTATAACTGTTTTCAGCATAAAACGGTCCACTTGTGCTTCAGGTAAAGGATAAGTACCTTCTTGCTCAACTGGGTTTTGGGTAGCCATAACAAGAAATGGCTTTTCTAGCTTAAAAGTAGTCTCCCCAATTGTAACTTGTTTTTCCTGCATCGCCTCCAAAAGCGCAGATTGCACTTTAGCTGGGGCACGGTTAATTTCATCTGCAAGAACAAAATTGGCAAAAATTGGTCCTTTTTTAATACTAAAGTCGTTGACTTTCATATTGTAAATCATCGTTCCCACAACATCTGCAGGAAGCAAATCTGGCGTAAACTGAATTCGGCTAAAGCTGCCGTGAACAGCTTTTGCGAGTGTATTAATTGCAAGTGTTTTTGCAAGACCAGGAACCCCCTCAAGCAGAATGTGCCCTTGCCCTAGCAAACCAATCATAAGGCGTTCCACCATATGCTTTTGGCCCACGATAACCTTGTTCATTTCCATGGTGAGAATGTCCACAAAGGCACTTTCTCTCTCAATTTTTTCATTTAACGCTCCTATGTCAAAGGTCGAATTTGTGTTTTCCATATTGTATTTAGATTCAATGTAGAATGCTTTTTAAAAAGTTGCTGCAAATTGTGCAATAATTGCTAAAAACGCTGTTAACAATTGGTTAAATTAAAAAAGAGGAAAACTTAAAGTTTCCCCCTTTTTTGTTAATGCTAAATATCTGTAATTTAGAATTATAAATTAATTACACCCATATTGGTTACTTCTCCTTGCTCAACAATAACATTTTCAACAACAACAGCTGGAAGACCTAAAGCTAAATCCGCTTGAATAGTTACAGTATAAACTCCATCAGGAACAGCACTTAACAGAAAATCACCTTGAGCATTCGCATAAGTCGAAATTTCAATGGGTCCGTTTACAGCAGTAATCATTGTTAAATTACCTGCAGGAAAGATCTTTCCAGAAATTGCTCCACTTTCAGCAACCGATGATGCTCTAATTACAGGTTTTAGACTGTAACCACCATTTCCTTGGGATACAATAGACTTGTCTACATCAAAATCGAGCATAAATTCATACAAAACACCTGGTTCGAAAGTTTCGTTTACTTGAATTTTTAATCCAGATTGTTGTGCGCTTGGAGTTGCCAATGGATGAACTTCTCCATTTACCACTATAGAATTCTCGTCGCCTAAAATCATTCTAATTTGACTAATTTTCCCAGCAGGAACTTCATCATCATACAACAACACATTTACACCAGCAGTTAACTCCAATAAGTCGTAAATACCAGCATTAATGCCTAACGCAACATCTTCTTGTCCACCGTTATATTTAATAACTACTTCTTCAACATCTACAAATACAGCTTCGTAATCACCCGGCGCATCGGTTAATCTTAAGGCCAATTTTGCATTGCCTTCATTAATATTTGGATTAGAATCATCATCGTTGCTGCAAGATGCTAACCCTGCAAATAACATTGCTATTAAGCTTAATTTAAAAAGGGATTTCATATTTATTTTTTTAGAATTAGTTTTACAAACATATTTACATGAATATGAAAATTTTATCTCTTTAGGAATTTTTAACCTTGCTTTTAACCAACTTTAACCTTCCTATAAACTCTTAATTATAACATTAGAAATTCTGAAAAATGCAAAATAAAATAGCTTTTATAACCGGAGCAACTTCTGGAATTGGGATGGCAACAGCTAAACTATTTGCCAAAAACGGCCTTAAATTAATTATCTGCGGAAGGAGAAAAGACAGATTAGAATCTTTAGCGAAGGAGCTTTCCTTATTGACAGAAGTTCACACATTGAGTTTTGATGTTCGAAATAAAGAAGAAGTTATTTCAGAAATAAAGTCACTTCCGAAGAACTTTTCGAACATTGATATATTAATCAACAATGCTGGAAATGCTCACGGATTAGAAAATATAGACGAAGGAAGTATTGACGATTGGGATGCAATGTTAGATATTAATGTGAAGGGATTATTGTACGTTTCAAAATCAATTCTTCCAAATATGATTGAGCGTAAAAGCGGTCATATTATCAACATTGGCAGCACAGCAGGGAAAGAAGTCTATCCTAAAGGAAACGTTTATTGCGCAAGTAAACACGCTGTAGACGCCATAAATCAAGGAATGCGAATCGATTTAAACGGAAAAGGAATTAAGGTTGGTGCTATAAATCCAGGATTAGTAGAAACCGAATTCAGCAAGGTCCGATTTAAAGGAGATACTGAAAAAGCTGATCAAGTTTACCGAAGATACACCCCTTTAAAACCAAAGGACATTGCCGAAGTTATATGGTTTGCTGTAACACGCCCACCTCACGTTAATATTGCAGATTTAACTGTTATGTGCTTAGACCAAGCTTCATCTACCATAATTAATAAAAACTAAGCCAAAATATTTTGGACTAAGTCATGCTTGTAGGGGAAGAATTTTTAATTCTTGAAAAAGATACAAAACTCTGTGTTTAAGAAATTGGATGTTATTTAACAATTCTATACTTTAGAGGATTATTAAAGTGACGCAAATTCTCTAATCCCTAAGCATGAAAATCTCCTCATTTATTTCAATTATTTGCTTTTTTATATTTGTTACAACTTCAGCACAAGAAGGTGCTCGATTTAAAGAAAACAAGAAAATATTTCTGCACGGAAACTCTGTTCTCATCGGAAATAATATTTTAGGACACCATCCCACCAACCCATTAATGAATACTAAAATTTCTAACGATGAGGTAAATATGAAATATATTGATGTTGACGGCGATCCTTCTACATTTAGCTCAAGTCAGGCAGACATATCAAATCTAAAAAATGGGGCTAGAATTGCACATGCTGAGCTTTATTGGTATGGGCTATATCCATACAAAACGAGTGCTTTACGTGAATCAAGAAACAAATTAGTTCACGTAGGAAAAGGCCAAAGAGACACTATTGTAAATTCAATTAAGTTTAAAACTCCAAATGGTACTTATGAAGATGTAGTTGGAGAGGTAGTTTTTGATAGTTATTCATCAAATCTATTTATTGAAAACTCACCTTATGTATGTTATGCCGATATTACCCAAACGATACAAAACTTAACTTCACGCAATGGCACCTATACTGCAGCAAACATTAAAGCAACTGAAGGCAAGATTTTAGGAGGTGGATCTGCTGGATGGCTATTGTATATTGTTTATGAAGATGAAAATGAAAGCCCTAAATATTTTACTACATATAATGGACTCTCTGAAGTAAGCAACAATGCAGTAACAATAAATTTCAAGAATTTTAAAAGTAAGGAAGAAGGCGACTTTAAAACTACAATAGCGTTAGCTGCTATGGAAGGCGACAGAAATATAAAGTCTGATCAAGTTTCAATATTCAATAAGAAGAAAAGAAGATTTGAAGCACTAAGTACGCCGATGAGAGATAAAAAGAATTTCTTTAACAGCTCTATTACTTTAGGCAGCGAAAACTCTTCAAAAAGAAATCCTGCTAGCACAAATACCTTAGGATTTGATTTATTAAAAATGGAAATACCCAATCCAAAAAATAACTTACTAAACAATTCCACTACAGAGGTAAAGCTTCAGTTTGAAACAAAAAAAGACCGCTACTACATGTTTTTTGCAGCTTTTGAGACTGAAATAAACAAGGAGTATTTAGAAGAAAAAACAAGAGAAGCTCAAGATGATAATTCTACAATAGCCTTTACACCTAAAACAGTCAGCGCTAACTCAGAAGTAACATCATTAAATAATAAGGCTGAAAAAGAAGTAGAGAGTGAACCCTTAGAACTTTCTGAAGAAGAACTACTATTAAGAACTTTAAACATCGAATCTGTTAATATCCCTGGTTTAGTTTCTGGCTATTATCTTATTACGAATGTATTTGCAGAATTAGACAATGCTAAAAGCTGGTCAAAATATTTAGCAGAAAAAGGATACACACCTAAAACCTATATTAATCCAGCAAATAATTGGTACTATATATATATCGCTAACAATAAGTCTATACTACCAATTTATGACAAATGGCAAAAAACAAAGGATTTAGAGTACTTTAATAAAATTTGGATACTGAAAATTAACCTATAACCTTATTTTCGGCCAAAATCCGCTGGAATTTCACCCCATGCTTTGGTTTCCCATTTTACTATCGTAGTAGTGTAAGTATTGGTTTTTAGCCAATTTTCTGCTCGAGCAACAAGCTCGAAAAGCTCCTTATTCTTAGTCGTTTGCTTAAGTTTAGTGTTACATTTTTTCTTTTTCACCCAACCCATAGCAATTCGCGAGTCACTATATATAATACGATCGCTATTGTTTTTCTTTAAAAAAGCTAGACCATGTACGAGTGCTAAAAACTCTCCAATATTATTTGTCCCCTGTTTAAAAGGCCCTTGATGAAATAATTGTTTTTTGGTTTGTGTATCTACTCCACGGTATTCCATAATTCCAGGATTACCACTAGATGCAGCATCTACTGCTATAGAATATAGATTAGGCTCAC
Source organism: Aequorivita sp. 609 (assembly GCF_014212065.1). Taxonomy (NCBI): domain Bacteria; kingdom Pseudomonadati; phylum Bacteroidota; class Flavobacteriia; order Flavobacteriales; family Flavobacteriaceae; genus Aequorivita; species Aequorivita sp. 609. The sequence continues at coordinate 90,909 of NZ_JACJVM010000034.1, forward strand.
CTATTTTTTTTAGCTGATCTTTTGAAAGCGTTTTCTTGGTTGTTTTTCCTTTATAATCTGCATACTCTTTATTATATGCTTTCTGGGCCTCTTCAAAGGACTCAAAACTTTTATATTGAGCTCCTGCAATACCATCAATTGCGCGTTTGCATTTTGCCCAACTGTCAAAAATACCAGTGGGATTTCCAAACCAAACTACATAATATTTCTTTTTCTTAGCCATTAAGTAAGATGTCTTCTATTACTTTAGGGAACCATTTATATTCCAAATTATGAACTTTTTCTGCAATTGCATCTACTGTTTCATTCTCAGAAAGGGTGACACTGTGCTGTGAAATTATCGCTCCTTCGTCGTAATTTTCGTTAACATAATGAATAGTTATCCCTGTTTCTTTTTCATTATTATCCATTACCGCTTGGTGTACAAAACTGCCATACATGCCTTTTCCTCCATATTTCGGAAGTAATGCAGGGTGAATATTTATTACTTTTTCGGGAAAGTCTTTTAGAATAATTTTAGGAAACTTTAAAAGAAAACCTGCCAACACTATTAAGTTAGGATTGATTTCTTTTAATATATTTAATACTCCATCTTCAGAAAATAACTCACTTTTACTAAAGCTCATTGCTTGTACATTCAAGCTTTTAGCTTTATCTAACACTTTGGCATCCTTCTTGTTTGAAAGCACCAGAACGACCTCGGCAGATTGAGATCGTTGAAAGTATTTAATTATGTTCTCGGCATTGGTACCATTACCCGACGCAAAAATTACAATTCGTTTCTTCATTTCAGTTTCCTAAGTTTTTCAGAAGTATTATTTACAAATTAATAACAAAAGTACGGCAATAGGGTTTCACTTCGCCTAAAAATGTTTAAATTGGTTTCCAAATTTTGAACTCGTGTGAAATGAATAAAAATTACTAAATTCACATTTTCAACATTAAATGGTGTTTTCAATTAAAATATTTTATTTTTGCCACTTATAATTAAAATTTAAAATCAAGAATTATGTCAGACATTGCATCAAGAGTAAAAGCTATTATCGTAGACAAATTAGGTGTAGACGAAAATGAAGTTGTTAACGAAGCTAGCTTCACAAACGACTTAGGAGCAGACTCACTAGATACGGTTGAGCTTATAATGGAATTTGAAAAAGAATTTGATATCCAGATTCCAGACGACCAAGCAGAAAACATCGCCACAGTAGGTCAAGCAATTTCCTATATAGAAGCAGCAAAATAAGATTCTTCCATGGAGTTAAAGCGAGTTGTAGTAACAGGATTGGGTGCACTTACCCCTATTGGTAACAATATTCAAGAGTATTGGGATGCCCTTGTGGCTGGTAAAAGCGGCTGCGCCCCTATTACGTATTTTGATCCCGAAAAGTTCAAAACAAAATTCGCTTGCGAACTGAAGAATTTCAACGCATTAGATCATTTTGACAGGAAAGAAGCCCGAAAACTCGATCGTTTTGCCCAATATGCACTTGTATCTTCTGATGAAGCTATAATTGACGCTGGATTAAACCTCGATGAGGTTGATAAATTCCGCGTTGGTGTTATTTGGGGAGCAGGAATTGGCGGGTTAGAAACTTTTCAAAATGAAGTGATAAACTTTGCAGAAGGGGATGGAACGCCGCGTTTCAACCCCTTCTTTATCCCAAAAATGATTGCGGATATTGCACCAGGAAACATCTCTATAAAACACGGCTTTATGGGGCCAAATTATACAACTGTTTCGGCATGTGCATCCTCTGCAAATGCATTAATTGATGCTCTAAACTATATTCGTTTAGGTCATTGTGATGTTATTGTAACTGGTGGAAGTGAAGCAGCAGTAACAATGGCAGGAATGGGTGGATTTAACGCAATGCACGCATTATCAACCCGTAACGAAAGCCCAGAAACGGCTTCACGCCCTTTCGATGCTACTCGTGACGGATTTGTTTTAGGAGAAGGTGCAGGTGCACTTATCTTAGAAGAATACGAACACGCTAAAAAGCGTGGCGCAAAAATTTACGCCGAAGTTGTAGGAGGTGGTATGAGCAGCGATGCTTATCATATGACCGCTCCACATCCAGACGGTATCGGGGTAGAACGAGTGATGTTGAATACGTTACGCGACGCTAATATGAGTACGAATGACGTAGATACAATAAACACTCACGGTACATCTACTCCACTAGGAGACGTAGCAGAGTTGAAAGCAATTGTAAATGTTTTTGGTGAACACGCTAAAGACATTAATATTAATTCAACTAAGTCTATGACCGGACACCTATTAGGTGCTGCCGGAGCCATTGAGGCTATTGCCTCTATTCTGGCTATGGAACATGGGATTGTTCCACCTACTATAAACCATACTACAGTAGATAAAAATATAGATCCCTCTTTAAACTTAACTTTAAATAAAGCTCAAAAGCGCGAGATTAACGTGGCTATGAGTAATACTTTTGGTTTTGGTGGGCACAACGCTTGTGTGCTCTTTAAAAAAATCGATGCCTAAATGGCTTCATTTAAAAACATATTTTCTTCCCGTTCTGAAAAGAATGGGGAATTTTCCAATTCTCTAAAAAAAATACTAGGCTTTAGACCGAAGGATATCTCTATTTATGAAACTGCCTTTACGCATCGTTCTACAAATGAAAAAAACGATGACGGGCAACCGCAAAATTATGAACGTCTCGAATTTTTAGGAGATGCTATGCTGGGCTCAGTTATAGCCGCACACCTTTTTAAAAAAGTTCCAGATGGCAACGAAGGATATCTTACAAAAATGAGAAGTAAAGTGGTTAGTCGTGAACATTTAAACGAATTAGGCCGCGATTTACAACTTATTAAATTCCTAAAAACTACAATTCCAACTCAACAATTTAGCGGAAATATCTACGGAAATGTATTTGAAGCATTAGTTGGAGCAATTTACTTAGACAGAGGATTTAAGTATTGTGAGAAATTTATTCAAAAAAGAGTTATTAAACCTTACGTAGATATTAAAAAACTAGAAGGAAAGGTAATTAGCTACAAAAGTCTTTTTATTGAATGGTGTCAGAAAAATAAAAAGCAGTTCAATTTTGAGACTTATGAAGACAATGGCAAAGATCAATTAAAACATTTTGCCGTTCGATTAAAACTTGATAATGAAGTGATTACAAAAGCTAGGGCCACTTCCAAGAAAAAAGCAGAAGAACGCGCAGCCAAAAGAGCCTTCTATAAGCTTAAGATAAAAGTTGACAGCGAAAAGCATTAAACTTGTCGACAATTTCCTGTTTAAAATACTTTCTACTACTTATTCTAATCTTACTATTTCTACACTTTTCGTATTTATCTATAATTGGTTTTTATACATTAAAAACTAATACATAATTTAATACCTCGCTGTATAAATAATAACATTGAATTTAAATAAAACAAGCTGTAACTTGCTTATTTTTGTACTTTAATAATCTATTTCTTTAGCAATACCCACCGCTAAACCAAAAATTCAAAAAAATGGCTACCCACAAACTTTTATACGATGATGAAATGGAAGATCCTTTCTCATTAGTGGCCATACATTGTAGTGAAGAGGATTATAAGCTAGCCTATTTGCTAAACCAATTTTTAAACACTAAGTTTAAAAGAAGTAAGAAAGACTTAGACTTTTCATCTGATGGAAAAATAATCTTGTTTCCACTTTATGCTTATGAAGATTTAAAAGATTATAATAGCTTTTATTTAGTAGCAAATAAGTGCAAAATGATGGAGGCGAGTTTACAAAGTTCGGGAGGCTTATTTTCTGAGTCAGTTTCAGAAAAAGCAACAACACATTACTTATTGCCAGAAATGAAAAATGTAGATTACTTTTTAAAGATTCAAACGGATTATGGAAGTTTTCCTATTGAGTCTTTAATTTCAGAAATCAATAAAATAAAACAAATTATTTCGGCTTATTTTGTAGAAACCGAAAAAATAAAATCTAAGAACAATTTAATTTTTGATTAAATGTCAAACCAAAAGAGAACTAAAATAGTTGCAACACTTGGTCCTGCAACAAATAGTGAAGAGACCATAAAAAGTATGATATTGGAAGGTGTGGATGTTTTTAGAATAAACTTCTCGCATGCAGATTACGATACCGTTAAATCGAATATTGCAACAATTCGTAAACTTTCGGACGAATTAAGTCTTCATGTTGCCATTTTAGGTGACCTTCAAGGACCTAAACTTCGTGTAGGTGTAATGAAAGAAGAGGTTGTCCTACAACCAGGAGATGAACTTAGTTTTTGTACTGGTGAAGAATTTGAAGGCACTAAGGAGAAAGTCTATATGAATTACGACAATTTTCCTAAAGATGTTCAAGTTGGAGAACGAGTACTACTTGACGACGGTAAACTTATTTTTGAAGTTTTAAAAACTAATAAGAAAAATGAAGTAAAAGTAAAGGTTATTCAAGGTGGACCTTTACGCTCTAAAAAGGGTGTAAACCTACCAAATACCAAGCTTTCTCTTCCAGCACTTACACCAAAAGACAAAGCTGATGCTGTATTTGCAATAGAGCAACAAGTAGATTGGATTGCCCTTTCATTCGTACGAAATTCAGATGATTTAAAGGAGCTACAAGCTCTTATTGAAGCACATTGTGATTATAAAATTCCAATCATCGCAAAAATTGAAAAGCCCGAAGCTGTTAAAAATATTGACCGAATTGTAGCTTATTGCGATGGCTTGATGGTTGCTCGAGGTGATTTAGGAGTAGAAGTTCCAGCTGAAGAGGTACCGCTAATTCAAAAAGAATTGGTTTTAACTGCTAAGCGCGCACGAATTCCTGTTATTATCGCAACCCAAATGATGGAAACAATGATAACATCATTAACACCTACACGTGCAGAAGTAAACGATGTTGCAAACTCTGTAATGGACGGTGCAGATGCGGTGATGCTTTCTGGAGAGACTTCGGTGGGTAATTATCCCGTTGCAGTTATTAAAACAATGGCTAAAATTTTAAAGAGCGTAGAAAATTCCGATTTAATACGCGTACCACAAAATCCGCCACAAGTAAAAACTAACCGCTACATTACCAAATCTATTTGTTACCACGCAGCATTGATGGCAAACGAAATTGAAGCTAAAGCAATTTGTACACTAACAAATAGTGGGTACACTGCTTTTCAAATTTCAGCTTGGCGTCCCTCAGCGTTTATCTTAGCCTTTACTAGCAATAAACGTATTCTTGCTCGACTAAATCTTTTATGGGGCGTAAAAGCGTTCTATTACGATAAATATGTGAGTACAGATGAAACCGTAGAAGATGTAAACAGAATTGCTTCGGAAAAAGGATTTGTAACCAAAGGAGACTATCTAATCAACCTTGCGGCGATGCCCATTGTGGATAAAGGAATGGTGAATACATTGCGAGTTTCGCAGGTATAAGATTTATTATAACAAACAAAAAATGGTCTTCCCGGACCATTTTTTGTTTATCTATTCATTTATTAATCGGCAAATTCAACCATTTCGATTTTCATTCCATTTGCTTCTTTAGTAATAGTTACCGAATACCCAAAACCAGAAGTTTTGTAGTTATACACTATCTTTTTAAGCTCATTTTCTTCACGCGAAATCACTAATTCGCTTATAAAATCGGTTTTCTTTTTATTGTTGTTATGTTGCGTTTCACTATTTGCACCTTTAGGATTTGGAAAGGCAAATACCCTTGGGATATTGAAAAGTTGCTGTGCATTAAAAAACCCCTCGTGCCACTTATCTGTAGGTAAAATTATGGTCTCTGTATTTGTGGGCTTGCTTGCCGTTCCGCCAGAAGCTTCAGAATAAATTACTTTTGGGAAATCTTTTTTGAGTTCTTCGGCATAATTTTTTGCAACTGCACTTTCTCCAGGAGGATAAAACTTAGACATAAAGCCATTAAAAGCATACCCTTTTTTGTTGTTAAATTCAACCTCATCCATTGCTCCATCTATCCCACCAACATTCATGGTTGTTTTTCCTTCGGCTTTTACAATTTTCACTTTGGTACCCAAAGGCATAACAGCCAATTTTGAACTTTGCAAATTTGGAAATTCACGTAAAGTCAACCCACTTACAGCAGTAACATACATATAATCCGGATTGGTTTCTACCGGAATAGAATCGGTTACGACAGTTTGAGTTTCTTCGTTGTTTTTTACATCACTTTTACAAGAAAATAATAATGCGAAACCTAAAAAGGCAAAAATAGAGATAGCTACAGTCTTCATAATTTGGAGTTTTTAATTAGTATAAAGGTAAGTAGCTTTTTTACATACTTAAAATTCTAGTTTTAATTGTACATCAATCGATGCGCTTGGGACCGATTTTTTAATTGAAACCTCATTGTTTAGGTTCGAAATTGAAATTCCCAACAATCGTACCGACTCTTTCATTTTTTCTTGGAATAACAATTCTTTAACTACTTCTAAAATTAATTCTTTAGACGATATAAACAACGGTACTGTTTTACTGCGAGTTTGTAAAGTGAAATCGCTATACTTAATTTTAAGGGTAATTGTCTTCCCAGCAAGTTTGCGTTTTAACATTCGTCCTTCCACCTCAGTTGCAATTTCTTCTAGGCGTTCCATCATAAAAATTTCTGATGATATATTTTCTGAAAAAGTATGCTCGGCCGCTAATGATTTTTGCTTTCGGGTTGGCTTCACTATGCTGTTGTGTATACCTCGAACAACGTTGTAATAATGTTGTCCACTTTTTCCGAAGTGTTCATTTAAATACTCCAAAGATTGATTTTTTAAATCCATTCCGGTGAAAATTCCTAAACGATACATTTTCTCTTTTGTAACCTTCCCAACACCATAAAACTTCTTTACATCTAGGGTTTCTAAAAATGGAATAACCTCTTCTGGACTTATTGTTTTTTGCCCGTTAGGCTTGTTGATATCACTTGCTATTTTAGCTACAAACTTATTAACTGAAATCCCTGCAGAGGCATTTAAACCAGTCTTATCCTTAATTTTTTGACGAATTTCAGTCGCTATCATTGTAGCGCTCGGGTTTCCTTTTTTGTTTTCAGTAACATCAAGATACGCTTCGTCTAAGGAAAGAGGTTCTACCAAATCGGTATACTCAAAAAATATTTTTCTAATTTGTTTTGAAACTTCTTTATAGCGGTCGAAATTAGTGTTTACAAAAATGAGTTCCGGACATAATTTTTTTGCCGCTACACTACTCATGGCACTCCTAACTCCAAACTTTCGAGCTTCATAACTTGCTGCACTCACCACTCCTCGTTCCGAACTTCCTCCAACAGCAATTGCCTTGCCTCGCAGCTCTGGATTATCCAACTGCTCTACCGATGCGTAAAATGCATCCATATCGATGTGAATTATTTTACGAACAATTAAAGACTCTTGCATAATGTAAATTTAATACCATCTAACAAGGTATTCAAAACTTGTAGGTATATTTATAGTATGAAAAAAACTGCTATTATTTTAGGAGCAACAGGACTCACTGGAAGTATTTTACTAGAAAAACTTCTGAAGGATGATACTTATGATAAAATTAAATTATTCTCTCGTAGTTCCGTGGGAATAAATTCACCTAAAATCGAAGAGTATATTATAGATATGTTTCAGTTAAAAAATAATTCTGAAACCTTTAAAGCCGATGTTGTTTTCTGTTGTATTGGAACCACAAAATCTAAAACGCCCAATAAAGATACTTATAAAAAGATAGACTATGGGATTCCAGTGGCTGCTGCAAAGCTTGCAAAACAAAACGATATTAAAACATTTATCGTTATTTCAGCATTAGGTGCCTCAGAAAATAGTAGTGTTTTTTACAGTAAGACTAAAGGAGAAATGCAACGTGATGTTTTACTTCAGAAAATTGATAACACATACATTTTACAACCTTCTTTGATTGTTGGAAATAGAAATGAATCTCGGTTTGGAGAAAATCTAGCAGAGGCTTTTATGAAGGTTTTTGGGTTTTTAATTCCTGCGAAATACAAAATGATAGAAGCCGAAACAATTTCTGAAGCCATGCGTGTTTTATCGAAAGATGGTTATTCTGAAAAAATAATTACTTCCGAAAAAATTAAAGAAATTGTAGGCTAAAAATGTCTGTTCGAGCAGAGTTGAGGACTATTAAGAGGTGTCATCTGTGCTCAACCTGACAATGTAATATAGAAATAAATATGAAAGAAATAGAACGTAAATTCCTAATTACTTCCGAAGCTTTTAAAAAAGAAGCTCATAAGCGCACACGAATTGCACAAGGGTTTTTAAACACACATCCTGAACGTACTGTACGCATCCGATTAAAGGGAGATAACGGGTATATTACTATAAAAGGTAAGTCAAATAAATCAGGATTGTCTCGCTTTGAATGGGAAAAGCAAATTTCTTTAAATGAAGCTAAAGAATTGCTTCTACTTTGTGAGAAAGGTATAATTGAAAAAACTCGTTACGAAGTTTCAGTAGGGGATCACATTTTTGAAATCGATGAGTTTACGGGAGAAAATGAAGGGTTAATTATGGCTGAAGTAGAACTTAATTCAGAAGATGAAGTTTTTACTAAACCTGAATGGTTAGGAAAAGAAGTTACAGGCGATATTCGATATTACAACTCACAACTTAGTTTAAATCCTTTTAAAAACTGGAAATAAAAAAACTGCCCTAGCAATAAATACTAGGACAGTTAATCAACTAACCAACCAAATCAAAAAAAACTTTTATCTCCATCCACCACCAAGGGCTTCGTATAAATCAACAATTGCTTGTAAACGATTATTTTTTGCTGCTACCAAATCTAAGCTCGAACCTAGTGCACGTTCTTGAGCGGTTAAAACCTCTAAGTAAGTGCCCATTCCATTATCTAATAATTCCTCTGAGTACTCAGTAGCTAAATTATAGGCTTCGTTTTCACGTTCTTTAATTGAAATCTTTTCTGTTGCAGCTTCGATAGAATACATTGCATCAGAGACTTCCTTTCCAGCTATAAGAAGTGCATATTTAAAGTTCAACAACGCTTGTTCTTGTCTTGCTTGTGAAACTTCGTATTGCGTCTTAATCTTACGCCCGTTAAAAATTGGCTGCGTCAACCCACCTACAACACTAGCAAACAATGAATTCACATTAAAAAGTTTATCGAGATCCAAACTTTGGAAACCACCGTTAGCACTTAAAGTAAGTGAAGGATAAAAACTACTTCTTGCAACATTTGTAAGTTCAAAAGCATTTACCAAACCATATTCAGCTGCTATCACATCTGGTCTATTACTTAACAATTGTGAAGGAACTCCCGTTTCTAATGGAATTTCAATACTTTGATTATCTAAGGTACCTCTAGTGATTTGTTGAGGAGAACTTCCTAATAAAATAGATAAGGTATTTTCTACTAACCTACTTTGATTTTTCAGGTCTACCAGTATAGCTTGAGCCGTATACAACTGAGCTTCGGTTTGTTTCACTCCAGCTTCATTACCAATACCTGCATCCTTAAGAGCAATAGTGGTTTCAACTCCTTCAGTTCGAGCACTAATTGTTTCTTCGGTTACTCTAATCTGTTCGTCAATAGCTAAAAGCTGATAATATGTAGCTGCAATATTTGCCACCAATCTACTTTTTACTGCTTGGTGAGCCGCTACGGTTTGCAAATAAGTAGCATCAGAAGCACGCTTAGTACTTCTAATTTTTCCCCAAATATCTGCTTCCCATGAAAGTCCGCCAGATACCTCAAACTGATCTACCGAAGAGCTTTGACCAGGAAATCTACTTGATTCTGAAAGTTCCTGATGCACAACTCTAGCAGTACCATTCAATGTTGGGAAATATCCTGCTTTACCTTGTTTTACATAAGCCTCTGCTATTGCAATTTGCTGTAATGCAATACGGATATCCATATTATTATTAAGCCCTTCTTCTATATAACCTTGAAGTATCGGATCTGTAAAAATCTCTTTCCAAGACACTGTTGCCATAGATAAACTATCCTGAGGCAAGTTTTCAGTACGGAAATTATCAGATTCCACCACTGTTTCAGGTCTGCTGTATTCTTTCGCTACAAAACAAGATTGAAGCGTTAAGAAAGCCATTGCAATTGCAATTCCTTTTAAAAATTTCATAGTACGATTTCTTTTATTTTTCATCTTGAACTTCAACTTCAAATGTATCTGGGGTTTTATTCATTTTATCTTGTATCCATTGGAAAAAGATATATAGAATAGGAATAACAAATACTCCGAAAATAGTTCCAATTAATAATCCACCTACTGCTCCTGTTCCAATTGCATTGTTACCACGTGCTCCAATACCTGTAGCAAAAACTAACGGTAAAAGACCAACGATAAAGGCAAACGATGTCATCAAAATAGGTCTAAGTCTAGACTTTGCACCTTCAAATGCAGCAGTCATACGCGAAAGTCCTGTTCTACGTCTTTGAAGCGCGAACTCAACAATCAGAATCGCGTTTTTCGCTAATAATCCAATAAGCATTATTAGTGCAATTTGGAAGTAAACGTTGTTCTCCAATCCTGAAAACTTTGTAACTATATAGGCTCCAAAAACACCCACTGGCACAGAGAATATTACTGAGAATGGAATTAAGAAGCTTTCGTATTGTGCTGCTAGAATGAAATACACAAATAGTAAAACAAGAATAAAAATAAATGTAGTTTGACTACCTGCTGAAATCTCCTCACGAGTAAGTCCAGAGAAAGCTACAGTATATTCCTGTGGCAAGTTTTGACTTACTTCTTGAACTGCTTTAATAGCATCTCCTGAAGAGTATCCAGGCGCCGCTGCACCGTTCACACTTGCAGAGTTAAACAGGTTAAATCTAGTTACCGATTGAGGTCCATATACTCTTTCTAACGTGATGAACTCTGTAATTGGAGCCATTTCACCTTGTGAGTTACGTACGAATATCTGATTCAAACTTTCAACAGACGTTCTATCTTCTGGTAATGCTTGTACAAACACACGATACTGCTTTCCGTATCTAGAGAAATCGGCTGCGTAGATACTTCCTATATATCCTTGTAGGGTTGTAAGAATTGAACTCACGCTAATCCCAGCTTCTTTAGTTTTAGCAATATCAACATCTATTTCGTATTGCGGATAATCTGTATTAAATGATGACTGCGCATACATAATTTCTGGTCTCTGCATTAGTTCTTGCAGATAGTTTTGGGTAGCAACACTTAGGTCGTTAAAACTACCACCAGTTCTATCCAAAACTTTCATTTCAAAACCTGAAGAGATACCGAAACCTGGTACACTTGGAGGTTGGAAAAAAAGAATGTTCGCATCTGGAATAGTTGCAGCAACTCCGAAAAGTTTACCAGTAATTGCTTCTACCGATCTATCATCATCTTCTCTTTCAGACCAATTATCTAATTTAATGAAACCAATCCCGTAGTTACTACCTGAACCACTGATAATACTAAATCCATTTACTAATGAGATATCTCTAATTCCAGGAATATCTTTAATTTTTTCTTGTAATTCTTTAGTAACTCCAACCGTTCTATCTAATGAAGCCCCAGCTGGAAGTTCCACGTTTGCGAAAATAAGCCCTCTATCCTCGTCAGGAACGAAACCTGTTGGAGTAGTATTAGAAGCCCAAACAATACCTACTACACAAATAATTAAGAAGACAACACTAATCCATTTGTGCCTATACAAAAATCCTAAAGATCTCATATATCTATCAGTTGTAACAGCAAATGCAGTGTTGAACTTGCTAAAGAAACGCCCTAATAGGTTTTTCTTTTTAACTTCTTCATCGTGAGTTTTAAGGAATATAGCACATAATGCAGGGCTTAATGTCAATGCATTTACTGCCGAAATTACAATGGCCACAATAAGCGTAACACCAAACTGTTCATAGAAAACCCCAGTAGGTCCTGTAATAAAAGTTACTGGAATAAATACTGCTGCCATTACTAAGGTGATTGAGATAATAGCCCCCGTAATTTCATCCATTGCTGAGTGAGTTGCTTTTAATGCTGTTTCTGCTCCTTCTTCAAGTTTAGCATGCACCGCTTCCACAACTACAATAGCATCATCCACTACAATTCCAATTGCTAGTACGAGTGCAAATAATGTTAATAGGTTAATTGAATACCCAAACATATTTAGGAAAAAGAAGGTACCTACAATAGAAACCGGTACCGCAATAGCAGGAATTAAAGTTGAACGGAAATCCTGTAAGAAAATAAACACTACCAAGAACACCAATAAGAATGCTTCTATAAGTGTTGTTATTACTTTACTAATCGAAGCTTCCAAAAACTCGTTAGAGTCGAAGTTAACTATATGCTTAACTCCTTTTGGGAAGTCTTTCTCCATAACCTCAAACTTCTCGTGCACAGTACGGATAATCTCCTGAGCATTAGATCCAGCTGTTTGATAGATAGCCATACTCACCCCTGGATTACCATTGGTGAATGATATAGATCCGTAGTTTTGAGCATCTAATTCAACTTCCGCAACATCTTTAAGAGTAAGGAACTTTCCATTTCCTAACGACTTAATTACAATTTCTTCATATTGTGAAGCTTCTTTATATCTACCGCTATAGGTTAAAACATATTCAAAAGATTCTGCATTGTTTTGCCCTAAAGACCCTGCTGCAGCTTCTCTACTTTGCTCTCTAATAGCAGCAGTAATATCTGCTGGTTCTAGATTATAAGCAGCTAATTTTTCTGGTTTTAACCAAATACGCATTGCGTAATCTTTACCACCAAATACGTTTACACCCCCAACTCCATTAATCCTTTTCAATTCTGGGAGTACATTAATATTTAAATAGTTTTGAATATAAGTACCATCATAATCTTCATTTTCAGAATAAACTGTAATGAACATTAAGGCACTAGTTTGTTGTTTCTGCGTAATTACCCCAGATTGAGTTACCTCTGATGGTAATAATGAAGTAGCACGTGCCACACGGTTTTGTACGTTTACCGCAGCAATGTCTGGATCTACGTCTTGGTCAAAAAACACGTTTATACTTGCACTACCGTTGTTACTTGCTGTTGAAGTGATGTAAGTCATCCCTTCTACCCCGTTAATCTGTTCCTCAATCGGAACAATTACACTCTCAAGTACTGTCGCAGCGTTCGCACCAGGATAGTTGGCAGAAACCTGTACCGTAGGTGGAGCAATTTCTGGATACTGGGTGGTAGGTAGCGTTGTAATACCTAAAACCCCCAATATTAATATGATAATGGAAACGACACTAGATAGAACAGGTCGTTCAATAAATTTCTTGATCATAGTTTCTTCTTATTTGAATACTTTTTCTAATCCTTTTGCAATACTGTCAAAATCTGCTGGCTGTGCTATAATTGGCGTTTGGTCTCTAAGCTTTCCAACTCCTTTTGCAACTACCTTATCACCTGGATTTATACCGTCTTTTACAATCACTAAGTTGTCTACACGATCTAAAATATTAATAGCACTTGTAGTAGCTAAAGTATCTCCTTGTACTTTATAAACGTATGTAATCCCTTGTCTTTCATATGTAGCAGATGCAGGAACAACTGTTGCATTTTCATATGTATTTGGAAGTTGAATTCTTCCACTGTAACCGCTAGAAAGCAATCTATTTGGATTGTCAAAAACAGCTCTAAATGAAACTGTACCCGTAGAAGGGTTTACTTGAGAATTAATGGTTTCTACAGTTCCCTCTTGATCATATAAAGTACCGTTAGCCAAAATCAAACGAACTTTCGGCAGATTCTTTATTTTATCTTCAAGCGTTTTTCCTTCATTCTTTTCGATAAAATCTAAATAAGCTTTTTCATTTAATGAAAAGAATGCATATATCTTGTCTATATCCGCCACAGTTGTTAATGGCACTTGAGAAGATGGGCTTATTAATGCACCTTCTCTAAAAGGAATAGAACCTACATAACCATCTACTGGGCTTTTAATAGTAGCATAACCAATATTTGCTGAGATAGAGTTATAAGCACTTTGTGCTTGCGCTAATTTAGCTTTGGCTGTTTCAAGTTGAACACCGCTTATAATGTTCTTCTCAACTAGTGGCTTTAGCTTATTTACTTCAACTTGAGCGGCGTTGACATTGGCTCTTGCTGCAGCGGCATCTTGGCTTAAAGATTGTGTTTCCAATCTAAAAAGTGTTTGCCCTTTTCTTACTTTTTGTCCTTCATCTACCAAAACATGAGTTATATAACCAGAAGTTTTAGCACGCACTTCACTATTAATTATACCTTCTAAACTTGTAGGATACGTAGCGTAAGCTGTAACGGTTTGTGAAGGAACTGTTACTACAGGAAATGGTAGTGCCTGTGGAGCTCTTTGGTTCTGACTTTGATCATTACCACAACTGGCAAAAAACAAGCAAAGCCCTACTAAACCAGGAAGCAAATAAGTAAATTGTATTTTTTTCATCTTTGTATAATTAGTCGTTTTTATGGTTTTCAATTAGTTTTGTACGTAAGTTTATCATCATGCTAGAAGCCTGATTTAAATAGTTTAAATATTCATGGTGAAAGTTTATATCAAACTTCTCTTCTGAATCTTCTGGAAAACTTTTATTCATATCCGATTTGTAGTCAATGATCTCTAAATGAATATCACGTTCCTCATTCCAACTACTTATCATCTCATCCATAGACTGCACCCAAGCGTTTGGACTTAGAATAAAGTACTTTTTGCGATCACCAGTTTTGGTGTAATATGTAATTCGATGAGAAGCTTGCAAAGTAGTGAGATGAGTAAAAATTGTGCTTTTACTCGCTTTAAGTTCACATACTAAGTTTTCAAAAGTTTCACCTTTCTTACCTTTCAAAATTAGGCTAGCAAGTATTCGAGCCGCTAAAGGAGCTAATTGCTCCTTGTGCTCCAAATGCACACCCATTCTTTCTATCAACTTATCTTTTTTACTCAAAATATTTTTTAATAAGGCTGCAAAGATATGATTGGTTCGCAAAATACCGAACTAAACAGAGTTTAAATTTTTGTTAAAGTTATTTTGAGTAAATCAACTACTATTTAGATAGTATATAATTTGAAATTTAAAGATAGAAATTTTAAAAATTTAGGATGTATTTTGCTTATCCAATTCCATTTAACATAAAACTCTGTGAATACCATAATTATAAGAGTTATAGCTCTTATTCTTAATACGTTAAAACCCTGATTTTCCTTAAAAAATCCACGAATAATTAATAATTTCACGCGATAAATATTAATAACAATACAATGAACAAATTTTACTTACTAATTCTATTTATGGTAGCTACAATAGCTACAAATGCACAATCTGGTGTAGTAGACGAATCTTTTGGAAACAATGGTTTTGTTAACACAGTAATTAATGGTACATATAATGTTACTCGAGCTACCGTGGTTCAACCAGATGGAAAAATTATTGTGGTTGGACAAGCTGGGGAACCATCAACTTACATTGCAGTGGCTGCGCGTTTTAATACAGACGGATCAATCGACACTTCTTTTGGAGAGGATGGAAATGTACTTATGCCTATAGGTAGTATGAAATCATTCGCTACAGATGTAGCCCTTCAAGCAGATGGAAAAATCGTTATGAGCGGATACACTTGGGATAATGTTACAGGTGATATTTTTGCACTTCGCCTAAACACCGATGGAACTTTCGACAACTCTTTTGGATCAAATGGAGTTGCACTTGTTGATAATGGATCTGATGTATCAGAGGCTGTAACTATACAAGATGATGGTAAAATATTGGTAGGTGGATATTCTAATGACAATTTCACAGTTGCCCGATTTAATACTGATGGTACCTTAGATTCTACATTCGGCTCTAATGGATGGTCCACTACAACTTTTCCTAATGCCCCAAGTTATGTGAAAGATGTAAAAGTTCAAGACGATGGAAAAATTGTACTTGGTGGTTTTTTGATAAACAATCAAAACACTTTTGAAATGGCACTTGCTAGAATAAACAGTGATGGTAGCATTGATAATAGCTTTGGAACTGATGGAATGGTTTCGTTCAATATTGGGAATGGAAACGATTTTGGTGAAGCGCTTGCTATACAAGACGATGGAAAAATTCTTTTAGGAGGACATAAGTGGATCAGTAATATAGGACTTAAACACGATTTAGCAGTTGTTCGTCTAAATGAAGACGGAACCTTTGACAATACTTATGGAGATAACGGTGTAACTACGGCTCGTTTAGAAGATGGTCCAAATTATTCAGACGATATTGTTTTACAAGACGACGGAAAAGTAATCATTGCTGGATATTCTGTTCGTGAAACTGAATATAATCTTGCAATGGCACGTTTTGACACTAATGGAAACTTAGACAGTACTTTCGGAGTTGATGGTATGGTAAGTACAGATTTCAATCAGCGTGAAGATTACGGTACAGCAATCACACTTCAGCCAGACAATAAAATTATTCTTGCTGGTTACTCTTACGCTCCAACAGGAGGTTCTGAAGTAATCGTTGTACGTTACGACAACGTAGTTTTAGGTACTGAAGATTTTCAAAATGTTAAATTCAACTTATTCCCTAACCCAGCAAACAGCCAAATTACTGTTCAGTTAAGCGATGCTTCTACCAGCTACAAACTGGAAATCTACGACGTTTCAGGTAAAAAAGTTTACGCTTCAGAAATCCAAAATACAGCTAACATTAATGTTTCAGATTTTGCTTCTGGAGCATATTTAGTGAAACTAACTTCTGACAACAACTCAAGCGTTGTTCGATTTGTTAAGCAATAATATTTAAAAAGGACCTAGGACTAAAAGACGTAGGACATAAGACAGCGTAGATTTCAAAAAGGTTTTATTAATGTAAATCCATTTTGTCCTACGTCTTAAGTCCTATTGTCTTAAGTCCTTTTTTTATTTATTGAAGTGTTTTAATTTGGATCCCCTCTTTCAACTCATTTCCTTCACTATCCACAACTGTTAGAATATAATTTCCTGGTTTTGGGGAAATAGCCAACTCGTGAAACGTTTCCGTTTTCCCGATATATTCTGAATCTAAATACCAATAAACTATATTTTCTGATGATCGGTGCGCAAGCTTAAAAATTACTTCGTTCACATTTTCATCAAAATTCTTCGGAAGCAACACTGTTTCATTTTTCTTTGGATATATAAAAGCCATCAACTTTTCACCATCCTGTCTACAATTAGGCGCAAAAGGTGGCAAAGGATGATATTCTGGATGAAGAGACGCGTAAAAATATTCCATAACCGGCGGTAGCACAAACCAATTCTTTTGAACCATTTCTGAAAGGGAATAACACGAAGAATTAACCCGATAATTTTCGGAAGCATTTAAAAATACGGTTTGATGGTACGGACAAGCCTCGGTTCTTGCACCGCTTTTCGAAATCCATTCCGTTTTTATTTCGTCGCAAAAAAGTCCGGCGAGATGACCGCTTTTTGCACAAATTTCAACCTCAACTAATTCATCATACGGAATATTAAACCACCCGCTTTGTGGCAAAACATTCAAAACATCAAACAATATGGGAGCTGCAGCTTGAATTCCAGTTAAACCCGGACGCCCTTCGCCATCGGCATTTCCCACCCAAACGCCTATTGCGTAATTTGGCGTAACCCCAACGGCCCACGCGTCTTTAAAGCCGTAACTCGTTCCTGTTTTCCACGCGAGTGGTTGACTGCTTGTAAAAAACTCCCAATTTTCTTCACCGCTCGGACGGTTCACTTTTTGCATTGCATCGAAAGTTTCACAAATTGCTCCCGCATTCCAAACCCAAGGATTTTGCTGAATTTTTCCGAAGTCAATTTCCTCGTGATCTTTCACATAAACTGGTTCCACAAATTCATTTTTTCGGTATTCGCTGGAAGAAGTGTTGAAGAAATTTAAAGTTGAAGCCATCCCCGCATACGCTTTTGTAATATCCCATAAGCTGCTTTCCGCGCCGCCTAAAATCAACGAGAGACCGTAATAATCTGCGGGTTTATCGACTGACTTTTGATTCATTTTTCCAAGAATATTATAGAACCGCTGTAAACCGAAATCGCGTAACATCCGCACCGCTGGAATATTTAGCGAACGAGAAAGAGCAACGCTAGCGGGCACGGCGCCGTTAAATTGCTTGTCGAAATTTTCAGGTGTATATCCATTCACTGAAGTAGGAACATCAGCCACCAAAGTATTCGGAAGAATCTCCCCAGCATCTAGCATTGAAGCAAAAAGAAAAGGCTTTAGAATACTCCCCGTGCTTCGCGGTTTTTCAATAACATCTACATAGTTGTTGTGTTCTTTTGTTGTAGGTGAATTCCCCACATACCCCAAAACTTCGCGCGTATTTACATCCATCACCAACACCGCAACATTGTGAATTTGATTCTGACTCAACAAAAAATGATGCTCTTTTACAATATTATTTAGCTTTTGTTGAAGTGAAAAATCAATGGTTGTTTCAATTCGTTTTCCGCGGTGCTCTTTTCGGATTTTTTCAGTTAGATGAGGTGCATATTCTGGCAACGGAAAAGGTTTTCCGGGTAGGTTTTCATCCAAAGCCAATTGATACGTGGTTTCATCAATCACTCCATTTTTGAAAAGTTTCAATAATAAAGCATCTCTTTTCTTCTTTAAAATTTCTTCGTTTTTCCCGGGAAAAATAAGTGAGGGCGCATTCGGAAGTACCGCTAAAGCAGCGGATTGCCCCCAACTCAATTCGCTCGCAGGAATCCCGAAATACCGCCAGGACGCAGTTTCCAATCCAACCACATTTCCGCCAAAAGGCGCGTACGAAGCG
Source organism: Aequorivita sp. 609 (assembly GCF_014212065.1). Classification (NCBI taxonomy): domain Bacteria; kingdom Pseudomonadati; phylum Bacteroidota; class Flavobacteriia; order Flavobacteriales; family Flavobacteriaceae; genus Aequorivita; species Aequorivita sp. 609. Next base: position 109,654 of record NZ_JACJVM010000034.1, read on the forward strand.
TATAAATTCAAAATTGATTTTTTCTTAAAACCTGCTTCCAAACGCGTGGCTTGAAAAATTTCAATTAATTTTTCAAAATAAGTTCTTTCTTTATTTTGTCGGGAAAGGCGGATAACTTGTTGGGTAATTGTACTCCCGCCGCGACGGGAATCGGTAGTAAGATTATTCCAAAGTGCTTTTGAAATAGAAACCGGATTAAAACCGGGATGCCAATAGAAATATTCGTCTTCAAAATAAAGAATACATTTTTCAAACCGTTCCGGCACAGCATCCATTTGTGGAAATCGCCATTGGCCATCGTCTGCAATTCGTGCGCCCAGCATTTGCCCGCTGCTGCTTTCGGCTACGGTTGCGGTGGGAACCTCAAATAATGGCGAGGGAAGGCAGAAGAGCCAAACCACGAATAAAACTAGCGCGATACTGAGTTTTATTTTGTGAGTTTTAAAATGCTTTTTTAAAGTTGTTCTTTTCAATTTAATTCCTAAAGTCAATTATGTAGACTAATGTCAGTCTGAGCTTGTCGAAGACCCGTGTGTTGCGCTTCGACAAGCTCAGCGTGACATTTATATTTCAATTTATCATGAGGTTTTCGAGTGACAGTCTGAGCCTGTCGAAGACGGGTTTCTTTTATCAGGATGCCCATATTCAGTATAATTTTTTGAAAATTCTATTAAATCTTGCCAATTCTCTTCAATCAATGCAGTTTTCTTTCTTCGTGACCAACCTTTTATCTGTTTTTCAACCTTTATTGCTTCCGTTGGATTTGTACATTGTAAGTGCCATTTTAGCACTACTGGTCTCCTTTTAAAAGTATAGCAATCTTTTTTTATTCCTTCATTATGCTGCACAAGTCTGCGTTCTAAATCATTTGTCATTCCTGTGTAATAGGAATTATCAGAGCATTGAAGGATATATGTGAAATAGAATTTCATATATTTTAATTAATCATAAAACGCTTCGACAGGCTCAGCATGACACGGTTATTTTTCATTGGCATTTAGAAAAAATCACAATTCAATAGTCACCCACATCCCTTTGTTCCTCGCATAATAAGAATTGTCATACATAGCTTCAACCTGTGTTCCCGGCAAATAATACGTTCCTAAATAGGACGCATTTAGCTTTACGGTGAACGTCTTCGTTTGATTGCTATTTAAATCAAAGAAGAAATTAACGCGGTCGTCGCGAATGTTTGTGTATCGTGCGTTTCCAGTTGCGCCACCGCCCAATTCTGAAAAACTAGTGTTTACAATTTCCCAACCGCTTGGGAAGATTTTCGCCAAAGCCACATTGTTTATCCAATCTCCCGAAGTATTGGTAACACTTACTTTGGAAATTATTTCGGTTCCTTGTCGCAATTTTGTCACGTCGATTGCTTTTCCATCACCTCCCAAATATTCAGATTTTATGGAGAGATTACGTCTTTCGGCAAGTTCTTTTCCTAGTGGAAGCTTTCCTCGTTGCGAAAGCGTAACGTAAACAATATTCCCTTTTTTATTGGTTACTGAAACTGAATTACTTCCCATTACAAACGAAAGGTCCCGCTGCGCAATAGCGCGGTCGGTTTTAACCTCAACCGATTTTCCGCCATTTGTAAATGTGAGTTCCATCGCTTTACCGCCATTCTTTTCAACCATTTTCCCCATCGTCATTAAGGCATACGAAGTTTCCTGAGTGCTGTACCAGTTACTAGATGATAAATCCTTCGCAACCGACAATGCTAAATCGCGTTGTTTCGCATTTTCAAGTAAAACCATTGTTTCTAAAGCCATAGCACGATTTCTAAAAGGAGAACCGTAATTATAGTAATCAGATTTCTGCGGCACGAAATTAATATTTGCTGTTTGAGCAATCTGTTCAGCAACATTTTTCTTTCCTGCCAAAGCATAAGCCGCAGCTAAACGCCATTTGGCATCATTGCTCAATTCCTTGCTTTCACGAAGACGGTTCATAGCAGCCAACTCCGGTTTTCCAGCCAGTGCCAAGGTATAAAGTCTGTAGGCCTGCGTTAAACTGGAGTTGTAAACCGCGTAACTATTTCGCCATTGGCGCGCCATGTTTTGTTGATACAACAACCAATTACTCATAAAACTTATCGGCAAGGCATATCCCTTTTGCTTAGCTTCTAGCATAAAATGCCCCGCATAAGTTGTACTCCATTCATCTGCTTCGCGCTCACCGGGCCAATAAGAAAGTCCGCCGTTGGAAAGTTGAAATTTACCTAAACGCTCTATTGTTGCTTTTATATTTTTTTCGATTTTTTGTTTTCTGTCGAATGGAATATCGAAAACATCTGCCAAATACAATTGCGGAAATGCGGCAGAAGTAGTCTGCTCTAAACATCCGTAAGGATAGTTGATTAAAAACTCCATTCGTTTGCCAAAATCCATCGGTGGCAAGGTTGAAAATTCAAGCGTCGCGGCATTGCTTCCGGGCACGCCGAAAGTTTCAAAATTTATAGTTTGTGAGCCATTTTCAGCTATAGTGAATTGCGTAGATTTTTGCGAAATCGGGTTTGGGTTCTCCACATCAATTTCAACTTTGTAGCTCGCTTTTTCACCGTTGCCCGAAGCGGTTACTTCTATAGTTTGAACCGCATCTGTCATGTTGAGCGGAGTCGAAACATCGAATTCAAAATTCACAATTTGTTCGCCCGGTTCGTTGAAAGTAACAGTTTTTGAAGCCCCATTTTTCGGTTTCAAAGCATCACCGGTTTTTACTGTAATCGTGGCGGTTTTCACTTTATTTTCCATTGCGAAAACGGTAACTGGCAGCACAACCGTTTCGCCCGGGGATAATGTCCGCGGAAGCGAGGCCAACACCATTAAAGGCGTACGGACGGGTGTGGTTTTTTCAGCACTGCCGTAAGCGCTTTTAGTTTTATCGCCCGCAATTACCATTGTGCGAACAGAACCTACATAATTTGGCATCATTATATTGTGCGATGCAGTTTTGCCAGCCGCAAGTTCAAACGGGCCGAGGTATTTTACAACGGGTTTAAATCTGTCGGCTTTTCGGTTTTTTGCACCCAAAGCCGCATCGCCACCCCCGATTGCGTAAATATTATTCACACTGCCCGAATAGGCGCCAATTACGTAATCGAACATATCAAAAGTTTTCACACCCAAAGCTTCGCGACTGTAAAAACTTTCGTGAATATTGGGGGTTGCAAATCGTGTTAAATCCAGCAAACCTTCGTCAACAACAGCCAAAGTATAAGTCATAGGTTTGCCTTTTTCTTCTGAAACTTCTACGGTGAAATTTTCTTCAGGTTTCAGCACATTCGGCATCGTGATTTTTGGTTGTAAAACGGTTGAAGGGTCTTCCACCAATAGCGGAATAACACCGTAAAGTCTCATCGGCAAATCATTCTTAGTTTGATTGTGTGGCTGCAGCAGCGAAATATTCACATAAATATTCGGCGCCATTTCCTTCGTGATTTTTATCGCGGCTTTGGTTTCGCCCTTTTTGGTTTCAATCCAATGCGTTGCCAAAACTTCGGTGCCATTTTCCACACTAATTAAGGCGCGACCGTCGCTACCGGAAGGGAAAGTTATAAAAGCTTCTTCACCTACATTATACTTATCTTTATCTGCTGAAAAGACTAACATTTTCGCACTTTCCGCATCGCCATCACTTGGGCGTTGTGACCAATTTCTGTAGAAATAAGTGATGCGTCCCGTTGCGTGGCCAGATTGTTTATCGATTACCCGAATTAAATAACGTCCGCTTTCCTCTTCGGGAATATTTACAGTGAATTTTCCCTTGCCGCTGCCATCAGTTTTTAGGGTGAAATCTTTTACGGGGCTGTGAACAGTTGAATTTTCATATGTTGAAAGATTGTCTCTTCCACGGTTCCACCACCAACGCCATTCAATTTGAAAAACTTTTACTTGCAACTCCCGATTAGCCGTAGCTTGTCCTTTAGTATCTACGGAAACCACATCAAAAGTTGTGTTTTCATCTGTAAAATAAGAGCCGTAGCGACCGGCTTCGGGAGATTTCAAACCTACAAAATGAGAGAACGGAGCCAAATCTTTCGAAAAAATATCCATTGAAAAATCACCACCGCCTTCATAGACTTTCGTTAAAAATGTAGCTTTCAACATTCCCGGTGCGTTTTTTCCAACTTCCATCTTTTGGCTAAAAGAAATAGCACCTTCCGAAGAAAGTTGCCCATCCAAAACTGGGATTTCAACCTCATCAAAACTGCGGATTGGGTCCGTGAAATTATATTTTGGGAATTTCGGAATAGCCGTGTTGCTTGAACGAAGCGTGGCCGTCATATCAATTTTTAAATTTCGCGCAGGCGAGCCGTGAAGCCACATTGCGCTTGCCATACCTTTTACGGGTTTTGTTGCGTCGAGAATTTCATCGTCAAAATCGAGTTTGATTTTTAAACGGTTTGGTTTTATGGTTGCAACTTTTAACGTGTTACTAAACTGTGCGCCGCCAACGGTTATAGTTGCGTTCCAGTTTCCAGTTGGTGCCGAAGGATCTGTGGCGATTGGGAAATAATAAAAACTCTCCAGCCCCCTAGCCCCCGATACACCTCCGCCTTCGGCACCTCCTATTGAAAAAGAGGAGGAACCAGTTACATCACTATTAAGAACAGTTCGTTGCACTAATTTACCGCGAGCATCGGTCACAGAAAGCGTTACGGGATGGTTTTTTGGAAGTGGATTTGCGTTGTCGTTCAGCACAAAAGTTAAGTGAATACTGTCTCCGGGGCGGTACACGCCACGTTCGGTAAACGTTTAACCTTTTAAACCTTTTTGAAGTTCTTTTCCCGAAATATCAAAATTGCTCATGGAAAGGGCATTTCCATCTTCGAGTTTTACGTAGGCAAAATTGTTTCCTTTTTGTGCCACTGCGAAAGCTGCATTTTTAGTGCCGTCGTAAAGCGTTATTCCGTCGGCTTCGGTAGTAAGCGTTTCAATGAGTTGCTGCTGATAGTTGAAAAGTTTAATTTTTACACCACCTTCGGGCTTTGCAGAAATTAGGTTTGTGGTAATAAAATGATAGGAGCGATTGTTGCTTTTTTTCACAATTAAGCCTAAATCTGAACCCAAAATATTTGCCGTCACTACGCGATCTTCGTTGTAATAAGCGGCATGACACGGATTGTCCTGCTGTTGCCAATTATAGGTAAAATTTCGCCAGCGGTAAATTTGGTTATCCCAATATCGCTCTTCGCGAATATCTTCATCTTCAGAGGGGTCGAATGTATAATATGGATCTTCTTCGTAGTTTTCGTTACTATCTTCTTCACTTGCTGTAGTCTCGGCGCAATCATAAATGATATAATCTTTTTTGAAACTGATTTCCAGTTGATAATTGGCACCGGGATCTGCTTTAAAATATTCCGAAAGATTAATTGCGTAAGCTTTCCAGCTTCCATTACTTGACAAGTCATCATTTTTTAAATCGATAGTCTTTTTGGCAATTCGCCTACCAACTCGTCGAATATCGTACGTATTAATGTCGTTCAAATTATAGCTTTGAAGAAATTGCAGCACGTTGTTTTCGTAAATTTTAATAACTCGAACATCTACTTTTGAAAGATTTACTGCTTCAAAATAAACGGGCGTAGAAGCAGAATTCGGAAGAATAACCCCTTTTGAAATCATTCGCACTGCAGGTTTTAACTGTTCAAAAGAAACCAATTCTGAAAATTCTTTCTTTAAACCGAAGCCTTCCGTGTTTTTAATTCCCGTGAAAACGGTAACTTTTACGTTGCCCACAACGCGGTTTGGCGGGTAAACGTTCAACACATTTCCGTTTACTTCGTAACGCAGATCTGCGGTGTTTTCGATAGTAACCAGCCCAGCGAAATCCTGATTTTCCATTAAGGGATCTGAAAAGTTGATGCTCAATAGTGCCGAAGGGCCCACAGTGCTACTTATATCAACTATTGTAAAGTTATTTTGCCCCGGAATTTTAAACTTGTTTTCGCCTTTGTTTTCTGCGCCGATATGCTTGCCGTCCCATTTTATTAGGATTTCAGAATCGTTCATTTCACGGCTAATACTATCGATTGTAAAACTGAAATAACGAGCTTCTGTTGTTTCTGCCGGCCATTTCAAATTTAGCTTTTTGCCTTCCTGTGAAGCTGAAACCAATTGCTTGGCTTTTTCTAAAGAAATTACATCTGAGGCTTCCACAGATGCTTCAACGTATTGCCATTGTTTGTCATAACTTTGAAGGTTGCCGATGTCAACTTTAAAATTTGGCGTGATTGTATGAAAACTGAAGGTATATGTTTTGAAGTCTTTAGCAATGTCTTCGTATAACTTATTCAGCTTTACCGTTACAGTGTATTCGGTGTCTGGTTTTAAGTATTCTGAAGGTTGAAATATTAGGGTTTTGCCGTTTTCAACTACCAATTTCCCTTTTGTTTTTGGAGAAATACTTAAGTAATCATCAGCAGAAAGTTGCTCTGTCATCTCAAACTGCTCCAACGATTTCGTAAGCTCAACGCGAATATCAGTTGTAACAGATTGATTTCCGTAAGTGTTATAGGAAATATAATCCTTGAATTTGAAGAGGTTGTCTGTTTCGGCGTGTTTGTTCTTGTCTTTACAGGAAAAAACGAGAAGAATCAAAACGATGGAAAAAACCTTGAGTGAAATTTTCATACGCGACGGCTATAAATATTTAAAAATAAGTCAAATTGATTGGCTTACAAAGCAAAACCAATTTGTTTTGATTCGAAAAAAATATGAAATATGTTTTTTGGGTGGGAGGTTGAATTTGAAAAGTAAAAATGAGTTGAAATTGTAATTAGAAGTTTAACATTTGGGAGGGAATTAACAAGAATTCGTAAGTAATTTTTCCCATTTATTTTTTAAACAATCTGTTGTAGGCTACATATTCAGGGAAATTCCAGGATAAAAAGCTTTTAGATTCCCAATCTTGTTTAAATATTCTTTTTCTTGATTTGATTTGTTTATGATATTCTTCGGCATTCATAAAATCTGCATCGTAAGGAAATATTTTAGATTGTATGTTTTCAATTTTAGTTAATTCTGAAATAGGTTTGTCTAAATAGGGTAAGGATTTATCAGATAAATCTACCAAATAATCAAAATGTAGAAAAGCTGTATCGGCGTGAGCAAAATTATATTTGGCAATTAAACCATCCCAATTAACCATACTACTTACCACCAAAAGAATATACAATGCCATGGCATTTGTACGAAAAAGATAAAACCCAGATTTTACATTTCTTATTTTAATAAAAACTGAATATAATCCGTACAAAGTTAAAATCAAGAATATTGCTACACCTATTCTTTTATAGGCTAATGAGAAATGTTCTATGTACCAATAGTTGCGAACACCTACTGAGATTGCTAAAATGACATTTTGGAACAACCATAAATAGCTTAGATTTTTTAAAACCCTATTCTTGGCATAAAAATTCATGTTTTCTCTAAAAAAGTAAAGTATTATCGCAATTGATATTAAAATAGAGAAAATTAGAAGATAAGTTCCCTCGTGTACAAATTGTTTTAAGGTTTGTCCATCCCACTCAAAATTGAACCAAACCAAATAGACATCAGCAATATTCAATATTAATAAAATCAAGTTGAGGATGAAAAGCAGGAACAAAGCCGCCTTTAATTCATTTTTTAAACTTAATGTTTTAAAGTTTCTTTGTCCTTTTTGTTTCTTTCTAATTAAAATATCGCTAGCGTTAGTATCTGCCTTTTTTATTGAAAAGTTTTTCGTTCTGAAATAGAGAATATTGCTAATTAACAAGCCTAGCAAAAGTGTTATTATAAATAGAAATTCAATATCCTTAAAAATAAAGTTGAATACACTTTGAAATTTTACACCCAGATTAATTGTCAACTCATCAAAAATTGGATTTGAAGCTTTGTAAATTGACACAAAAACAAAAATAACCGCTGCAGGTATTAAAAAAATTCTAAACTTCCATATTATTTTTCCAATACTCTTCCCTTTTACTTTTGATTTTGTTACACTGTTTAAAAATTCATTTTGAGCCTGAAATATTGATTTTATAGAAATTAAGGCAACAGTGATAATTGATTTTGCAGACGGATAATTTAGAACTCCCACGAAAATAAATGCAGCTATAAAATGGATTACATATGATAAAACTGAATGCGTAAGCACTGTAAATACAGATGTTAATAAGAATCCTACGGTAGTAATAACTTGAACTTGATTTGAAAAGTTAAACTGTTTAGTGAAGATCCAAAAGATAATAAACGAGGTTTCAAAGATTATTAGGTTTAGACCCAAATCTTGGTTGTAGAATAAAATTGAAAAAAGTATTGCACTAAGAAAGGTTACTGGAAGTAAGTTTTTTACCCACATCTATTTATTATTTAAGGATTAGATGTAGTTTTTATCTATGGTTCGCTTTTTTAGGAAATTTAGTAGTAATACTATATAGATAGGGAAAATAAAAAAAGGTTGCGTTAATTGTTAGGCATCTACATTTTATGTTTTAAGAACTCATACTCCCTCTCAACTTTACAAATCCTAACTTTACAATATGTAAACCATTTTTCCTTTCCTTTTTTCTGCGCAACCAAATGATCTATGTTTGCTTTCCATGCCCAAAAATCCTGGTTATTGTTTTGCCAATATATCCATTAATTCGGCCATTTCAGAGTAACTTTTGGTGTTTTCAGTTTGGATTGATGTAAATATTATTATGTAATAGGGCTCCATTTATTCCTCTTTATAAATCCCAATTTCCAATTCTCCTTCAGCATTCATTGATGCTCGATACATTCCGGCTGTATTAAACTCCATTGCTACATTTCCGTCTTTATCAATTGCAACAATGCCACCATCTCCTCCAAGTGCAGGCACTTTTTTATGAATAACCTCTTTTGCAGCATCTTGTAAACTCATTCCTTTATATTCCATCAAAGCAGAAATATCATAAGCAACTACCGACCGAATAAAGAATTCACCCCATCCAGTTGAAGAAACAGCACATGTTGCATTATTGGCATACGTTCCCGCTCCAATTATTGGGGCGTCACCAATTCGATTCCAGCGCTTGTTTGTCATTCCTCCCGTAGATGTCCCCGAAGCGAGATTTCCGTGTTTGTCTAGTGCTGCACAACCGACAGTACCGAATTTTGAATTCTTTATGTAGGGATCTTGAAAGGAAATTTTTTCAGTGTTTATAGTTTTTTCTTTTTCTAAAATCCTTTGTAACGATTCGTATCTACTTTTTGTATAGAAATAAGTTGTATCCATCATTTTATAACCTAAAGATTGAGCAAATTCTTCAGCACCTGCGCCATATAGCATAACGTGTTCGTTTTTTTGCATTACATCTTTCGCTAAATCTATTGGGTTCTTTATGTGTTTTACTCCCGCTACCGCACCTGCGTTTAGAGTTGCACCGTCCATTATAGAAGCGTCGAGCTCGTTTGTTGCATCATGAGTAAAAACAGATCCTTTTCCTGCATTGAAAAGTGGGGAGTCTTCCAATACGTTAATAGTTTTTGTAACAGCCTCCAAAGAAGTACCCCCATTTTTAAGGATTTCATGTCCGATAGAAATTGCTTCCTTTAGCTTCTCTTTATAAGCCGCTTCTAACGAATCACTCATATTCTCTTTAAGAATAGTTCCAGCGCCACCATGAATTACAATCCCAAAAACATCCTCTTTACTACCTGCAATTTCATCAACTTTAAAATCTTCAGCATTGTGTTTATTGGGGTTTTTACAGCTTAATAATAATAAAAAACACAGGAGAGGTAATAAAACTTTATTCATGATATGGAGTTTATTATTTCAGACAATATTTATGATAATAATACTAATTTATCCTTAATTTAACGACAGTATTCTCATCAAAATTATCATTTTGCAAATTATTTTTCAAAAATACTCTTGTAGATTCAAATATATTTTTACTTTTGAACAAAATCTTATATCCCCACAATAATGATTAGAATAAAACAAAGCCTCCTCATGGCATTTCTATGCCTTGTTTTAATTTCCTGCTCAAAAGACAATTCAATAAATCATCAACAAGTAAAATACGAAATAGACTTAGAACTTGTTAAAAAGAATAACAGTGAGTTGTCCTCTCGCATCTTAGAGATTATTAACATTCATCGAGACTCTTTAGGATTAAACACACTGCAACTAGACAATCAATACTCATCTGCCCTGGCTGTAGACCACTCGTTGTATATGATTGATATAAACGAATTAAATCACGATAATTTTGGATATCGTTCAGAAGCTATAAAATTTTATCAAAAGGCTCAAACCGTTAGTGAAATAGTTGGATATGGCTATGATACTGCAGAAGAAGTTGTAAATGCTTGGTTAAACAGTACAAGTCATAAAGTAATAATTGAAGGTGATTTTACTCATACTGGATTTGGAGTATTAAAAAGTGAGAATGATCGTAATTACTTTACACAAATCTTTTATAAAAAGTAATTCTACATCCCTTTTCTATTCCCTCAAATTGCCGTAATTTTACTATTTAACACAAAAAGTTAGGTTATGGCAATCAAAAAACCGTTTAATTTAAATAAGTGGGTAGAAGAAAATCGAGAGTTGCTAAAACCTCCTGTTGGCAATAAAAATTTATACGTAGAGTCTGATGACTATATCGTCATGATTGTTGCTGGACCTAATGCTCGTAAGGATTATCATTACAATGAAACCGAAGAACTATTTTATCAGTTAGAAGGAAATATTCAGGTTGCAATTCAGGAAGATGGAGAGAAAAAAATAATGGACCTAGGGCCAGGAGACATGTATCTTCATCCTGCAAAAGTGCCTCACTCTCCCAGTAGAAGCGAAGGGTCAATTGGACTAGTTATTGAAAGAAAACGCGTCGATCTTAAAGGAAAGGATGGTTTGCTGTGGTTCTGTGATAACTGTAACAATAAGTTACACGAAGTTTATTTTCCATTGAATAATATCGAAACTGATTTTTTAAAACATTTTAACCTCTTCTACAACGACGAAGATTTACGCACTTGCGATAAATGCGGTACTGTAATGGAAGCCGATTCTCGTTTCACACAAGATTAACATCTTATTTATCAATCACATACACTTTCGTTTTACATTCTACGGTGCATTGTGTACCTTTGCACTTCGTAAAATTTTAGATTAAAAATAAAAAATATATGCAAGCAACAACCACTAGCTTCGGAATTGAAGAAGCATTGGAACAATTAGGAATTAAAGACACAAACCTTGGTACCTCTACAGGTAGTAAATGGTTTTCTGAAGGTGAAGAAATCACCTCATACTCACCAGTTGATGGAAAGGTAATTGCAAAAGTATCCACATCTTCAAAAGGAGACTATGAAAAGGTAATAGAAACTGCTGCTTCAGCTTTTAAAGAATGGAGAGTAAAGCCAGCACCACAAAGAGGAGAAATTGTACGTCAATTTGGTGAAGAATTAAGAAGATTGAAAGAACCTCTAGGGAAGCTAGTTTCTTATGAAATGGGAAAAAGTTACCAAGAAGGTTTGGGTGAGGTACAAGAAATGATTGATATCTGTGATTTCGCAGTTGGTTTATCTCGTCAACTTCACGGATTAACAATGCACAGTGAACGTCCAGGACACAGAATGTACGAACAATACCACCCACTTGGAGTTGTAGGAATTATTTCTGCATTTAACTTCCCAGTGGCAGTTTGGGCTTGGAATACAGCATTAGCTTGGGTTTGTGGGGATGTTTGTGTTTGGAAACCATCAGAAAAAACACCTTTAACTGGTGTTGCTTGTCAAAAAATTGCTGCTAAGGTATTTGCAGATAACAATTTGCCAGAAGGTATTTCTTGTTTAATCAACGGTGATTATAAAGTTGGTGAATTAATGACTAACGATAAGCGTATTCCTTTAATTTCTGCTACAGGTTCTATTAGAATGGGTAAAATAGTTGCTCAAGCTGTTGCCGCACGTTTAGGAAAATCACTTCTTGAACTTGGTGGAAACAACGCAATTATTGTTACTCCAGACGCAGATATTAAAATGACTGTAATTGGTGCTGTATTTGGTGCTGTTGGAACTGCTGGACAACGTTGTACTTCAACAAGAAGATTAATTATTCACGAAAGTATTTACGATAAAGTAAAAGATGCTGTTGTTGCTGCTTATAAGCAACTTCGTATTGGTAACCCACTAGATGAAAAAAATCACGTTGGACCGCTTATCGACAAAGATGCTGTTAAGAATTACCAACACGCTTTAGAAAAAGTTGTAGAAGAAGGCGGAAAAATTATCGTTGAAGGTGGCGTTCTAGAAGGTGAAGGATACGAAAGTGGATGCTATGTAAAACCAGCTATTGCTGAAGCAGAAAACGACTTCGAAATAGTTCAACACGAAACATTCGGACCTGTATTATACATGATGAAGTATAGTGGTGATGTTGAAAATGCTATCGAACTTCAAAATGGAGTTGTGCAAGGACTTTCATCTGCTATAATGACTAATAACTTACGTGAAGCTGAACGCTTCTTATCTGTTCAAGGATCAGACTGTGGTATTGCAAACGTAAATATTGGTACGTCAGGTGCTGAGATTGGTGGTGCATTTGGTGGTGAAAAAGAAACAGGTGGCGGACGCGAAAGTGGAAGTGACGCTTGGAAAATCTACATGCGTAGACAAACAAATACAATCAACTATACAACTGAGCTTCCATTAGCTCAGGGTATTAAATTTGATTTGTAATATTTAAAATTTGACAAACTGAAGATTCATTTGTCTTATTAAATAAAAGAAACCCCAAAGATTAATTAATCTTTGGGGTTTTTTAATGCTCTAAAATCTCTAATAATTATATAATTCCGTTAGGCTCAACCCATTTGAAACGGTTTGCGTCTTCTGGTATTTTAATTCGATCTGCAATTCGAAGCATTCTTGAAGGTAATTTTATAAGGTAATCACGAGCTTTTTCAGCTTCATCTGTAAGTCCTGAAATTTTAGAAATTTCCCAGTGAGAATTTAATCTTTCAAGAATATCGATATAATCATAAGTTGTATAAACACCTAATCGCTGTGCAGCATTACTAAAATCATCAAAAGCTGAAGCCATTTTTCCACCACTTTGTCGGAGGTTTTGGGCTGGCATTATAATTTTTTTCTGCATCATGTCTGCAAATGCCAACATCATTTCACTAGCATCGTATTCAAAAATAGTTTTTACGAATTGACGATACGCTAAATGATGACGCATTTCATCTCCGGCAATGAGAGTACACATTTTTGCTAGTGATTTGTTTCCTTTTTTCTTAGCGATTTTTCCCACTCGGCTGTGCGAAATATTGGTTGCTAACTCCTGAAAGCTTGTATAAATAAAGTTTCTATAAGGATCTCGACCAGTACCAACTTCAAAACCATCATTAATTAAATGCTGTGTTGTTATCTCCACTTCTCTCATATTTACCCTTCCAGATAAATACAAATACTTATTTAATGTATCTCCGTGTCGATTTTCTTCACCGGTCCAGTGACGAATCCATTTACTCCATCCATTACGACCGTGCTGATCAACACCCTCCATATCCATTAACCAACTTTCATAAGTTGGCAATGCTTCTTCTGTTACCATATCACCTACTAATACGATCCAAAAATCGTATCCGAGTTCTTTTGCTTCTTCACGAATCTGAGTTACTTCATCCATATAATCCTCTTTCTGGAAATCTGGCAAAAGATCGGTTGGTTGCCAAATTTTTTCAACAGGAATAAGAAATTGATCGATATAATTATCAACTTCTTTTTCTATGGTTTGCATTACTTCGAGACGTATATTTTTGAGTGCCATGATATTTATTTTGGGGAAACTACTTATACAAATATAAGAACTGTAAAATGTATTTTGTAATAAAGAAGTGCTAATTCCTTCCTGATTCTTTAGGATACAGAGAATGAACAGCTTGGCTTTGCCAAATTTCCTTAGAATCTATATCAAGCATAGACAACTTTCCTTTAAAAGCAGCTCCAGTATCGATATTCCAAACATTTGCGAAATTAGCTGGGACATCAAAACCCACTCGAGTTACAGGTGTGTGGCCTATATATATTTCTTTAAAGAGTTTTAAACGCTTAGGATATCTATCGTCGTCCATTGAAATTCTAGTATCTAACGAACAAGCCATTTCCCATAAAGTTCTATCCCAATACACCAAATGTGGATGATATTCGTGTTGAGGACCGTGTAAATTCATAAATCCTGCATGGAGAAAAAGGCGGTTTTCTGAATCAATATGATAATTAGTGAGGTTTTCAAGAAAACGAATGTGAATTCCTTTTTCAGTTTTTGATAAACCTGAATAGCTTTTTACAGTACTTTCACCACCCTGATTTAGCCACATTGAATTCTTTTCACCTATTTTCAAGTAGTTATAAAGCAGTTCATCGTGGTTTCCTCTTAAAAGGATACATTTATTTTCTTGAGAAAAATTTATTAAGTACTCAATAACTTCTGCCGATTCACTCCAACCATCTACATAATCACCCAGAAATATATATTGTGTGTCTTTTGGAAGGTTTGCTTTTTCAATCAATTGTTTTAAAGCTTTTAAACCTCCGTGAATATCTCCTATTACAACTGTTCTCATTAGGATGAAAATAAAATAATAATTGCTATTACAAAAATTAAAAATAATACCAAGAAGAATATTTTCCAGAATGAATATGGGCGGTCTCCAGATATAATTCCACTTTGTCCGTTTACATAAAAGTTATATCGCTTCCCTTTGAATCTATAAGTGCTGATATAAACTGGCAATAAAATATGTTTAAAGGTTTCATTACTTAGCTTTACATCAATTGATGAAACTCGCTGAGTATCCCCTCCTATATCTCTTTTCGCCCATGTTAGAGCTATACTTTCAGCAACTTCATTACTCGCTTTATGCCCCTCTAACAAAGGAATAGTATATTTTTCAGTTATAAATCCTGATAAGTAACTACTGTCAAAAGGTTTTAAAAGCTGTAAATTCCATCGTGCTATTTTAGCTGGGATCACTCCATTCTTTTGATTTGAAGCTTTTATTAATGTGTCATCTACAAAGCCTGAAACGCTTCCAGAAGCAGGATACCACCGCGTTCTTCTTTCTTGAACTGTACGTTTGTTTTTACCGCTTCCTACAGTTTTACTCACGTGATAATATTCGCCTCTTTGCCCTGAATAATTTGCATAAAGTTGTGCATCGAATGTCCAAAATGGAGCATATAAACCTTTAGTATTTTGCGGGTCTATTGCTGCTTTTTTAAGATTATTCGGCGCAAACCAGAGAGAGTTTACCCAGTTTTTAAAAATTTGATGCGCCTTTTGTTGGTTTATTTGAAATGGCAGAACTGCTCCCGGCAATATCCATTCTTCAGTATAAGCATCTTCTATAATTAAGGGTGAACCACAATATACACAGGCAAGAGATTTGTAATTTTCTTCAATGTGTTGATTTGCCCCACAGTTCTTACAATGAAGCACAGAAATTTCTTCACTGTGACTCAAAGAGCCCATCTTTTCTAAATAAGATTTAAGCTCTAACTCTTCGATTTCACTTTGTGAAGGTTTAATCTCTTCTGTATAACCGCAGTAATCACATTTAAGTTCTGTTGTACCAGGTGCATAAATAAGTTCTGCACCACAATTGACACAGGACTTTTTAAGTTCAGATTTTTTAGGTGAAATTTCTTCCATAAATTACGCTGTGGTTCGGAACCATTTTAAAAAAGTTATAAAGCAACATTTTTAAAATATTATCGAAGCCTATTGTGGTGGTAAAGGCGGAGGTGTATTTCCACCTAAGAAGGATTTCAGCCCTTCCACTTCTTGAAGTTTTGTCCATTCAGACAAACCTGCTTTCCAAATTAAAGTGTCTTTATTTATTGTTCTATTAGCAAACAAGCCTTTTAGCTGCTCTATACTCACGGGGCCAGCTTGTGCGCCATTTAAAGCATAGAAATATTGAACTGCTGTAGGCATTGGCGGTGGCATTACTCCACCTTGCTGTTGTTGAACTTGCTGTTGTCCCATTTGTGGGTTCATCATTCCGCCCATTTGTTGCGCAAGTACAAAGCCCATTCCCATTCCCATACCAGCACCAGCTGTTCCACCTTCATTTGCAGCAGCTGCTTCAATAGCTTTTGCAGTTTTGAATTTTGTTAATTTATCAAGATCTAATTTATCGATTCGGCTGTATTCAAAAATTTCCTTTTTCAGGTCTTCCGGCATAGAAACATTCTCGATGTAGAATTTTTCTAAAGCAATACCTACACTATTAAATTCAGGCTGCATAACCTCTTTACAGGTTTCAGAAAGTTCGGTAGTATTTGCTGCGTAAAGTTCAATAGGAAGATTAGCCTTCCCAACAGTATCTGTAAATCTTGTAGCGATTAAGCTTTTAAGGTGTTCGTTAATTTCAAAATTGGTAAAATTATTATCTGTTCCAACAATATCAATTATAAATTTCCCAGGATCGTTAATCTTGAATGCATAAGTTCCGAAGGCACGAATTTCAACCAAACCAAAACGCTCATCACTTAGTGTAATCGGGTTTTTGGTTCCCCATTTTTCATCGGTAAAAAGATGCGTATTTACGAAGTAAACTTCAGCCTTAAACGGACTGTCGAAACCGTATTTCCATCCTTTTAAAGTAGTTAAAATCGGTAGGTTTTGAGTGTTTAAAGTATATGTGCCAGGTTCAAAAACATCTGCAAGTTGGCCTTCATTGATAAAAACAGCTGTCTGCCCTTCTCGAACGATGAGCTTAGCGTTGTTTTTTATTTCGTTTTGGTAGCGTTCAAACCTATGACATATAGTATCATCTGTATAATCCAACCACTCAATGATGTCAATAAATTCATTGCTTAATTTTTCTTTGATCGTATCGAATATGCCCATAGGATTAAAATTTATTATTGTGGTTTAAAGATATAAAAATTAGGCGAAAAGTGTTTTTAATTATAACTCACCTTCCTTAAAATTCGCAACGATTCTTTAGAAAGCTGATAAGCTTTTACATTATAATCTCTTAAAACCTCCTTGGCTTCTTGTAATTTTTGTTTGGCATCTTCAAAATTGTTTAAATAACAAATGAGATATGTTGAAGGAAGAAGATGCAAGTCTCTTTTCTCTGAATCGTTTAGCGGAATGTTGTGTTTTATTTTTTCCAAAACCGCATTGTTTGCATTAAAAATGTGATAAAGTGTTTTCTTATTAAATTGAGGCGGCTCGAAAATCAACTCTGTATCAATATTATACGATCCATTTTCGTAAAAATGAATGGTAACTTCTTCCAATGGATAATATTTGAACTGTTCATTCAACCCTAAATGTACATATTCTACAATCTTGAAATAATCCTCAGTAAAGCCGATGCTTATTTCATCTAAGGCAGAATAAAAAAGTCGTACTTGCTCGTTGATTAATTCAATATCAACTCTAGAATAGTAGGTTTTATCTTTTAGTTTCTTTGGTGTTCCTGCCCAGCAAACTACAAATTGTTCTTTAAAAACTTTGTAGTGACTTTCTAAGTCTTTGTGTCGATTATTAATAAAATCGATAACACCGTCAAGCGTTAATTTAATATTGTTTTTAGCTGCGTTTTCTATAGATCTCACGATTTCAGAGTTCACATCTTTAATCTCAATATCGAAATCTTTTGGCATTGAAATACTGCCATCACGCATAAAAATGCTTCCGCCCCAATACTTCCAAATATTTTTTCGCAGCGAAGTGATTTTTCCGTGAGGTCTAATGGTAACCAACCCAACAACTTTGTCGGTTAAATTTGGAAAAGCCACGTTTTCGTAAATAATTAAAGGAGGGTTGGTGAGATACGCATTTACAAGATTTTGAATTTTACTATCATCAAAAAAGTCGACACCTCTTATTTCGTTGGTTTCATCCTCTACACCTATAACGATAAATGAATTGTTTGCAGGATTACTATTGCTTAAAGCACAGATGTGTTTCAAGAATTTTGCTTTTCCTTCTTTACTACTAAGATCAATTTTTCGTTTCTTATCATAGAAGCTACTCTCATCGTTATGTGCGAGTAAGTTTTTAATAAGAAGTCGTTTGTTAATCATTGTTCAATCTCGTTATCAGTCAACTAGGAAATTTAAAAATAGCAAAGCTTTATTATGGGTTATCTCAAAGATATTAAAACCTGAAGTTATCTTGTGAATATGTTTGATTTCAAAAACGTGTATAATACAGCATTTTATTACTAAATTTGCACCTTCTTAATTTGAAGCCTTCAAGTTATGGTTTTCAGGTTAAGAAATGATTAAATAAACTTAAACTGTTCAGCATAAAACTATGAGTAAACTTGTAATTGTAGGTACTGTAGCCTTTGACGCCATTGAAACTCCCTTTGGGAAAACCGGAAAAATTCTCGGAGGCGCTGCCACTTATATCGGATTAGCAGCTTCGCAGTTTAAAACTGATGGTGCAATCGTTTCGATAGTGGGAGGTGATTTTCCTGAAGAAAACTTAGAGATGCTGAAAGAAAAAGGAATGAACCTTTCTGGGCTTGAAATTGTAAAGGAAGGAAAAACGTTCTTTTGGAGTGGAAAATATCACAACGATATGAACACTCGCGATACATTGATTACAGATCTTAATGTTTTAGCTGATTTTGAACCTAAAGTTCCGCAAGATTATAGAGATGCTGAAGTAGTTATGTTAGGAAATCTTCATCCTCTCGTCCAATTAGGTGTTATTGAACAAATGAACGACCCTAAATTGATAGTTTTAGACACAATGAACTTCTGGATGGACAGTGCACTGGATGATTTAATGAAAGTAATTGCGAAGGTTGATGTAATTACAATTAATGATGAAGAGGCAAGACAACTTTCAGGAGAATATTCGCTAGTAAAGGCAGCTCATAAGATAATGGAAATGGGGCCTGATTACGTAGTAATTAAAAAAGGAGAACACGGCGCATTATTATTTGGCGATGACGATGTTTTCTTTGCACCCGCTATGCCATTGCGAGAAGTATTTGATCCAACCGGAGCTGGTGATACATTTGCAGGAGGGTTTACAGGATATTTAGCAAAAACAGGAGATTATAGCTATTCAAATATGAAAAACGCTGTTATTAACGGCTCGGCATTAGCTTCATTTTGTGTAGAAAAGTTTGGACCAGAAAGATTATTGAATTTATCCAATAAAGAAGTGTACGAACGAATCCAACAATTTAAAAGCCTAACGCAGTTTGATATAAAACTAACATAAATACGCGCCCTGAAATTTCAGGGCGTTTTTTATACTTTAAATATTTAAAATAACACAACTTAATAACTCTTAACCTTTAACGAGTATCTTCAAAAAATGAGCGACGCCTTAAAACACGAATGCGGAATAGCAATGGTTAGATTGCTAAAACCTTTAGAATATTACAAGGAAAAATACGGCACTGCCTTTTACGGGGTAAACAAAATGTACCTTATGATGGAAAAACAGCACAATCGAGGTCAAGATGGTGCTGGATTTGCAAGTATTAAGTTGGATGTATCGCCAGGAGAACGCTATATCAGTAGAGTGCGTTCTAATCAAGCACAACCTATTCAGGATATATTTTCGCAAATTAACGAAAGAATAAACCTAGAATTTAAAAACAACCCTAAATTAAAGGATAGTGTTGAAGAACAAAAGAAACACATTCCTTATATAGGCGAATTGTTTTTAGGTCACGTTCGTTATGGAACTTTCGGTTTAAATAGTATTGAAAATGTTCATCCTTTTCTTCGTCAGAATAATTGGATGCATCGCAACCTTATTATTGCGGGGAATTTCAATATGACCAATACAAACGATCTTTTTGACAATCTTATTAAGTTAGGAATGCATCCAAAAGAAAAAGCTGATACTGTTACTGTTATGGAACGTATCGGACATTTTCTTGACAGTGAAGTAAGCAAGCTTTATAAAAAAGCAAAAACACAAGGTCTTAACAAGCAACAAGCTTCTCCTTATATCGCAGAAAATTTAAAAGTTGCTAAAATCCTTCGTAAATCTGCATCCAATTGGGATGGTGGTTACGCAATGGCAGGATTATTAGGCCATGGAGATGCCTTTGTATTAAGAGATCCAGCAGGGATAAGGCCAGCGTATTATTATCAAGATGATGAGGTTATTGTAGTAGCTTCAGAAAGACCAGCTATTCAAACTACTTTCAACGTTCCTTTTGAATCGGTTAAAGAGCTTGAACCAGGTCACGCCTTAATTATCAAGAAAAACGGGAAGTTAAGTACTCCCGAAATTCTTGCTCCATTAGAAAGAAAATCTTGTTCATTTGAACGCATATACTTTTCACGTGGAAGTGACGCGGAAATTTACCAAGAGCGTAAAATGCTAGGAAAACTAGTTATGCCTAAGGTATTAGAAGCCATCAACTACGATACAGAAAATTCAGTATTTTCATTTATTCCAAACACTGCCGAAACTTCATTCTACGGAATGTTGGAT
This sequence comes from Aequorivita sp. 609, assembly GCF_014212065.1. Taxonomy (NCBI): domain Bacteria; kingdom Pseudomonadati; phylum Bacteroidota; class Flavobacteriia; order Flavobacteriales; family Flavobacteriaceae; genus Aequorivita; species Aequorivita sp. 609. The sequence continues at coordinate 130,123 of NZ_JACJVM010000034.1, forward strand.
GCTGCACAAGACGAATTAAACAAACAAAAGAACGAAGTAATTCTTCGTGAAAAAGACAATCTTACCGCAGAAAGACTTCAGCAGATACAAGCACATAAAGTAAGAACTGAAAAAATCGCAATTAAAGATGTTAAGCTTCGAACTTTCATTACCGACGATAGCAGTCGAGATGATTTAGTTGCTCACGTTTACGATGTAACTTATGGAGTTGTAAAACCTGAAGATAGCTTAGTGATTATCGACGATAGTATCGTACGTGGTACAACTCTGAAAAAAAGTATTTTAACAATGCTCGATAGGTTGCATCCAAAACAAATTGTAGTCGTTTCATCTGCTCCACAAATACGCTACCCAGACTGTTATGGAATAGACATGGCGAGACTTGAAGACTTAGTGGCATTCCAAGCAGCTTTAGAATTACACAAAGATCGCGGCACCTATTCGGTAGTCGAAGAAATTTACAACAAGTGTATTGAACAGTCAACGCTGAAAGATGCAGAGGTAGTAAACCAAGTAAAGAAACTATACGAACCATTTACCGATGAGGAGATTTCAGATAAAATTGCTGAAATAATTAGTTCAGAAACTATTAAATCTCCGGTAAAATTAATCTTCCAAACTGTAGACAACTTGCACAAAGCTTGTCCTAAAAACTTAGGAGATTGGTATTTTACTGGCGATTATCCTACTGCAGGAGGAAATAGAGTGGTAAATCGCGCTTACATAAACTTCTATGAAGGTAATTTAGGTCGCGCCTATTAATGCTAAAAACTATTTAAGTTAATTAAACTTAGCACCATAAAAAAAATCCGCAATCAAATTGATTGCGGATTTCTTATTTATAGCTGTTATTTAAAAACTTGCTATTATTTGTTTTTTGAGTAATTAGCTGAAACTTCGTCCCAGTTTACTACGTTCCAAAATGCTCCTACATAATCAGGACGCTTGTTTTGGTACTTTAAATAATAAGCGTGCTCCCAAACATCTAGTCCTAAGATTGGAGTTCCACCACATCCAGTATTTGGCATTAATGGGTTATCTTGGTTTGGAGTTGAGCAAACTTCTACTTTTCCACCTTTATGTACACATAGCCAAGCCCATCCAGAACCGAATTGAGTTTTAGCTGCATCAGAAAACTTCTCTTTAAAAGCATCAAAACTTCCAAAAGCATCATCAATAGCTTTAGCCAAGTCACCTGAAGGCTTACCACCTCCATTTGGAGACATTACTTTCCAGAAAAGACTATGGTTGTAAAACCCACCGCCGTTGTTACGAACAGCTTTGTTGTTCATATCTAAATTCTTTAAGATATCTTCAATAGACTTTCCTTCCATATCTGTACCTTCAATCGCAGCATTTAGATTGTTGGTGTAACCTTGATGGTGTTTTCCGTGGTGTATTTCCATAGTTTGAGCGTCAATATTAGGCTCTAATGCATCGTGTGCATACGGTAATTTTGGTAATTCAAAAGACATAATTATATCGTTTTTTTATTGGTTATTACTAAATTGACTCAAATTTAATCATTATCTCTATCAAAAAGTGTTATAGGTTTTATAAGATTTCTATACTGCTATAGATTAATTTGATTCAGAAGAGATAAAAACAGTAATTTAGTGCAAAATGTGAAAATCTTGACAAAACAAACCTCCTTTTCTATATATGACGCCGCTGCAGGAAGCGGAAAAACTTTTACGCTTGTAAAAGAGTACTTAAAGCAAATTCTTTCTGCAGCAAAAGATGACTACTTCAAACATCTGCTAGCAATAACTTTCACAAACAAAGCGGTGGCCGAAATGAAACAACGCATTGTAGAGACTCTTGTTGCTTTCAGTGATGAAAAATGCCTTTCAAGCCCCTTACCTATGCAAGTTATTATTGCAGAGGAAACTGGAATGTCTATTGAAGAAATACAAAAACGCTCGAAACGAATTCTAAAAAATTTACTTCATAATTATGCCGCATTTAGTGTTGAAACAATTGATAGTTTTAACCACAGACTTATTCGAACTTTTGCAAGAGATTTAAAGCTTGCCAATAATTTTGAAGTTTCTCTAGATACTCCCGAGCTTTTAGCTGAAGCTGTAGATTTGTTGTTAAGCAAAGCAGGAGAAAACAAGGAAATCACTAAAGTTTTACTCGAATTCGCACTAGAAAAAACCGACGACGATAAATCTTGGGATATATCACGTGATATAGCGAATGCTGCAAAATTACTTTTTAATGAAAATGATGCCGATCAGGTTTCGGTGTTAAAACAAAAATCACTTGAAGATTTTCTTGAATTTAAGAAGCAACTAATTCTAAAAAGAAAACACCTTTCCGAAGAAATTGAAAAAATTGCCAGCGAGACGCTTCAACTTATAGATGAAAGTGGTTTAGAACACTCCGATTTCACCAGAGCTACATTACCAAATCATTTTTTAAAACTGAAATCTGGAGAATATAATGTGTACGCCAACAAACTTCAGGAAAATTTAGAAACAGGAAAAAGTCTTTATAAAGTTACAGAAGATCCTTCGATAACCTCTATTATCGATAGTTTAACTCCAACCTTTCTTTCAAATTACTTGAAAATAAAGGAAATGGTAAATAAGTTTAATTTATACGATTCAATTTTAAAAAATATCACTCCTCTTTCTGTGATAAATCTTGTCAACCAAGAAATTGAAAAGATTAAGGAAGAAAAAACTATACTTCCTATTTCAGAATTTAACTCGATTATAAATAAAGAAATTAAAAATCAACCCGCTCCTTTCATATATGAACGTATGGGCGAAAAGTATCGACACTTTTTTATTGATGAGTTTCAGGACACCTCAAAACTGCAGTGGGATAATTTAATTCCTTTAATAGATAATGCGCTTTCGCAAGAGATAGACCCGAATTCGGGAAGCCTTTTATTGGTAGGTGATGCTAAACAATCTATCTATCGCTGGCGTGGTGGACTTCCCGAGCAATTTATGGGCCTGTATGGCAACAACAATCCTTTTCAACGTGAAAAAGAAGTGCTTTCACTCGGCACAAATTATAGAAGTTGTGCCGAAATTATAGACTTTAACAATCAGTTTTTTACTTTTGCCGCTTCATATTTTTCTAACAAAACTCACGCAAAACTTTATGAGTTAGGCAACAAGCAAAAGTTAAACAACAAGAAAGAAGGTTATATAAAATTTGAATTTATTGAGAAACAGAAAAAGGAAGAGAAACAAGAAGATTACGGTGAGCTTGTATATAATACTATACTTGATTTAAAAGAAAAGGGCTTTTCAGAAAGTGATATATGCATACTAACTCGCAGAAAAGCAGATGGAATTGCTTTAAGTACTTTTTTAATGGAAAAAGAAGTGTCTGTTATATCATCTGAAACACTATTACTTCAGTTTTCTTCATTAGTGCAAACTTTAGTTTTCACATTACAACTTTGTTTGTATCCTAAGAATGACGAAGCAAAAGTTAATCTGTTAGACTTGTTACACGACCATTTAAACCTTAAAGAGGAGAAGCACAGTTTTTTTACGAAATTCCTAAATATTTCAGAAGCAAAATTCTCGGAAAACCTATCGGAATACGGTATAGACTTTAAATTTAAAGAAATGCGATCTGTTTCTTTATACGAGGCATTCGAGTACTGTATCGATAAATTCAAAATGCAACAAGTTGCCGATGCTTATTTATTCGGGTTTATGGATTTAGTTTATGAGTTTGAACAACAACCTCAAGCCGATAAAATTTCATTTTTAGACTATTGGGAAACCAAGAAAGACAATGCTTCAATCCCTTCTAGCGAAGGAGCAAATGCAGTACAATTAATGACCATTCATAAATCTAAAGGTTTAGAGTTTCCAGTGGTAATTTTTCCGTTTGCAGACATTCAACTTTACGATGCCAAATACGATAAACTTTGGTACCCCTTAAATGATGAATTCAGTTTTAATCAAGCACAAATTAATTTTAAGTCGGAAATTGAAAATTATGGAGAAATCGGAAAAGAAATGTACAATGAACATAGAAGTCAATTAGAATTAGACAACCTGAACTTACTTTATGTAACTTTAACTCGTGCAGTAGAGAAACTATATGTTTTTGCTGAAACGCCAACCGAGACTAAAGATGGAACACCTAATAGTTACAACCAACTTTTTATGGAGTTCTTAAAGAATAAAGGAATGTGGAATTCCGATCAAATGATTTATGAATTTGGAAAAAACTTACCTAAACTTTCAAAAGATAAAGAAATAGTTTCGCAGCAGTTACCTATATATTTATCTAGTAGTCCTAAAAAACACGGATTAAATATAGTTTCATCAGAAAATTTAATTCAGGATGAAGAAATACAAGCTGCAATTACTGCCGGGAATCTTTTACACGAAACAATGGCAAGGATTTATACGAAACAAGATGCCGAAACAGTGCTAGCCAACTTAAAAGAACGTGCAATTATTCCGAAAGAAGAATTTGAAGTATTAAGTAATATTGTAAATCAAATTATTAATCATTCGGACTTAAAAAATTTATTCGAAGGCGATGACAAAGTTTTCAATGAGCGCAGTGTAATTACAAGAACGGGATTAGTATTGCGTCCGGATAGAATCAATATCAGCTCAGATAACACTGCTGTAATAATAGATTACAAAACAGGTTCTCAAAATATTTGGCATGCCGATCAGTTAACAGAATATGCTAATGCGTTACAGCAAATGGATATTGAGGTATTACAAAAAATACTTATCTATAGCAACGAAGGTGAAATAGTTATAAATAAAGTTTAATTTTGAAAGTTCTAAAAGCTGGTTAAGCATTTTGACCTTGCTTTAATAGACCCTTTAAACTTTTTAGGGTTAAATATCAGAATGCACAAACGTCTTAAAAACTAAAATATGTACGGAAAAATAAAAGAACACTTACAGAAAGAATTAGAAGAAATCAAAGAAAACGGTTTATATAAAAGGGAAAGAATTATCACTTCTCCTCAAGATGCCGAAATCACTGTTTCTACTGGAGAAACAGTTTTAAATTTTTGTGCAAACAACTATTTAGGTCTTTCTGCTAATAAAGAGGTAATTCAAGCTGCTAAAGACACAATGGATACACACGGATTTGGAATGTCATCAGTTCGTTTTATATGTGGTACTCAAGACATACACAAACAACTAGAGCAAACAATTGCCGATTTCTACGGAACTGAAGACACTATATTATACGCTGCATGTTTCGATGCAAATGGAGGAGTTTTTGAACCTTTATTAGGTGAAGAGGATGCTATTATTTCAGACTCATTAAACCACGCTTCTATTATAGATGGTGTTCGACTTTGTAAGGCTGCTCGATACAGATATCAAAACAATGATATGGAGGATCTTGAAAAGCAATTGATTGCCGCAAATGAAAATGGAGCAAGGTTTAAATTAATTGTTACCGATGGAGTATTTTCAATGGATGGTTTATTAGCGCCACTTGATAAAATTTGTGATTTAGCCGATAAGTACGATGCATTGGTTATGATCGATGAGTGCCACGCAACAGGTTTCATTGGAGAACAAGGAATAGGTACTTTAGAAGAGAAAGGAGTAATGGGCCGTATAGATATTATTACAGGAACATTAGGGAAAGCTTTAGGTGGTGCTATGGGTGGTTACACTACTGGTAAAAAAGAAATTATAGATATGTTGAGACAACGTTCTCGTCCATATTTATTCTCCAATTCTTTGGCTCCTGCTATTGTAGGTGCATCGCTTAAAGTATTTGAAATGCTTTCCAGAGATACATCTTTACGTGATAAGCTTGCAGAAAATACTTTGTATTTCAAAAATGGAATGAAAGAAGCAGGTTTTGATATTATCGATGGAGACTCTGCAATTGTACCAGTAATGTTGTACGACGCGAAATTATCGCAAAAAATGGCAGACAGACTTTTAGAAGAGGGTATTTATGTAATTGGATTCTTTTTCCCTGTTGTACCTAAAGGCAAGGCTCGTATACGCGTTCAGCTATCAGCAGCACACACAAAGGAGCACTTAGATAAAGCTATAAATGCCTTTATTAAGATTGGAAAAGAATTAGAGGTAATCCCATCTTAAAAGCCCGCTTTCTTCTTTAATAGCAAGCATTTTAGGAAAATTTTATTAGATTTGCTTTTGTTTATAATATTTAACAACTTACTTTTGCTCTTAATTAACACTTAAAAATTAAACAATCGAATATGAAACATCTTAACAGATTTTTAGTTGCTGCTATTCTTTTCTTAGGAATTGGAGTAGCAAATGCACAAGACGAGAACAATCCTTGGGCTGTTGAAGTTGGTGTAAACGCTGTTGACGTTTACCCTGCTGGTCAAAATGAGGATCAATTACGTTTACAAGCTCCTGGAATGAGAGGGGAGATCTTTGACGAGTATTTTAATGCAAACGACCACTGGAACATTTTACCATCTGTTTCTAGACTTGCTATCAGTAGATATGTAGGTAGTGGATTTGTATTTACTGCTGCTGGTTCTATTAACAGAATTGACAGACTAGGTGACGTAGCTGCAAATGACCTTAGCTACTACGGTGCTGATGGTGCTATTAAGTACAGCTTCAGAAATGCTATCGCTCCAGGTGGTTGGTTTGACCCATCTCTTGGTATTGGTGGTGGTTATACTTGGGTTGACGACATCGGTTTTGGAACTGCTAACGCAACAGCTGGTATTAAAGTATGGTTTACTGAAAACTTAGGTCTTAACCTACAGTCTACTTATAAGCATGCTTTCGAAGAAGCTTACGGTATCTCTCACTTCCAGCACTCTGCTGGTGTTGTTTTCCAATTTGGTGGAAAAGATACAGACGGTGACGGAATCTACGACAAAGATGATGAGTGTCCAGAAACTCCAGGTTTACCTGAGTTTAACGGATGTCCTGATACTGACGGTGACGGTATTGAAGATAGACTTGATGAGTGCCCAGAAACTCCAGGTTTACCTGAATTCAACGGTTGTCCTGATACTGACGGTGACGGTGTGCCAGATCATAAAGATGAGTGCCCAACTGTAGCTGGTCTTAAGGAACTTAACGGTTGTCCAGACGCTGACGGTGACGGTATCGCTGATAAAGACGACGCTTGTCCAAACGAAGCTGGTCCTAAAGAAAACAACGGATGCCCTTGGCCAGATAGAGATGGTGACGGTGTTCTTGACAAAGACGATCAGTGCCCAGATGTTGCTGGTACTGTAGCTAACAAAGGTTGTCCAGAAGTTTCTGTAGAAATCATCAAGCAATTGAACGATTACTCTAAAACTATCTTATTCGATCTTGGAAAAGCATCTATCCGTAAAGAATCTTATGCTGTTCTTCAGAACATCGCTGATATTATGAAAGAATATCCAAACGCGAAGTTCGAGATTGAAGGTCACACTGATAGTACTGGTAGTTTAAAATTGAACGAAAGACTTTCTAAAGAAAGAGCTGCTTCAGTTAAAGATTACTTAACTACAATTGGTATGGACGCTAGCAGATTAACTTCTGAAGGATACGGTCCATCTAGACCAATCGCTACTAATAAAACTAAAGCTGGAAGACAGCAAAACCGTCGTGTTGAAATTTCTTTAAAGAAATAATTATCAGCCGATAAGTTTTAAATAAATATTTTTGAAACGCCTCCGAATCTCGGGGGCGTTTCTTATTTTTAGGCTATGGTAACATTCATTCAAGAAACCCTAGCAGAAATAAAAAATACTTACTCGGATATATCCGAAGTAACCATTATTCTACCAAGTAAGAGAGCTGGTGGCTTTCTTTTGAACGAATTGAAGAAACAAGCTTCACACACACAATTTGCTCCTAAAATATTAAGTATAGAAGAATTTATAGAACAATTATCCAACCTTTCTATAATAGATAATACAGAATTACTTTTTAAAAGTTATCAGGCATACCAAAATACAGCTGAGATAAAACAAAAAGATGATTTTGAAACCTACGCTACCTGGGCGACTACACTGTTAAACGACTTCAATGAGATTGATCGTTATTTAGTTGAAACAATTCCTTTTTTCGGGTATTTGGCAAGTATTAAAACCTTAGAACGATGGGGAGTTTCAGATGAAAAAACTGAATTAATTGAAAACTATATAAAGTTCTGGGAAAGCCTACCCTTGTTGTATAATAATATCCAAGAATTACTACTAAAAGAAAATATCGGCTACCAAGGAATGGTATATAGGGAAGCCGCTGCAAATATTGAGCACTATATAAACAGTAATGGAAATAAAACACATCTATTTGTAGGGTTTAACGCGTTAAATACTGCTGAACAATACATCTTTCAAGAACTACTAGAAACTGGTAACAGTAAAATTTATTGGGATACAGATCTATCATTTTATGAAGATCCAAAACACAGCGCTTCATATTTTATCAGAAAGTACATCAAGGAATGGAAGTATTTTCAGGACAATCCACCAAGTATACATTCTGATAATTTTAAACAACATAAACACATTCAATTAGTAGAAGTACAAAAAAATATTGGGCAAGCTAAATATGTAGGAGAATTACTTTCGAAACTTTCAGATGAAGAGATTAATAAAACTGCGATAGTTTTAGGCGATGAAAACTTACTGGTCCCCCTTCTATACTCCCTACCGCAAAATGTAAAAAACATTAATGTAACGATGGGGGTTGCATTGAAAAATTTTCCCGCAGTAGTATTTTTTGAATTGCTATTTTCTATTCATCTTCGAGATACAGATAATCTGTATTACAAAGACATTCTTTCCATATTAAATCATCCATTAGCATCTAAGTTTTTACCTAATGCACAAAGTATTTCTGAAAAACTAGTAAAAGAAAATATTACACATCTTTCAAGTGAAACAATATTAGGTTTAACAGAAAATGAAGGCAAAGACCTATTAAAACTTTTATTCGAAAATTGGAGTAACGACGTTTCAACAGCTGTTAATTCAGCTTTAACAATTATTAAAACAATTCAGGATAAAAACAAGGTCAATAGTGTTGAACACCTTGTTCTTCAAGAGTTGAAATTGGTATTTAATAAAATTGCAACTTTAAACGAAAAATATCCTTATTTAAACACTATTAAAAGCGTTCAAACTCTATTTGCAGAATTGACAAGCACAGCTTCACTAGATTTTAAAGGTGATGCATATAACGGACTTCAACTAATGGGAGTGTTAGAAACCCGTGTTTTGGATTTTGAGAATGTAATAATCACATCAGTGAACGAAGGCGTTTTTCCTTCAGGAAAATCAAATGCCTCTTTTATTACGTACGATTTAAAAGAGCAATTTAATCTTCCTCGCTATTCCGAAAAGGATGCGATATACACCTATCACTTTTATAGATTATTACAACGCGCAAGCAATGTAACGTTACTCTACAACAATAATTCAGAAGGGCTTAATACAGGTGAGAAAAGTCGTTTTATACGACAATTAACGATAGATAAATGTGAAAACCACAGTATTGAAAAAAAAATACTGTCTCCAAAAATACAGATTAAGCCACATTCCCTGAAAGAAATTGCAAAGACCGCAGCAGTAATGACGCGACTTAAAGAAATTGCTTCAAAAGGCTTCTCTCCCTCGGCTTTAACAGCGTATATTAGAAATCCGTTAGACTTTTATTTTCAGAGAATTTTAAGGTTAAACGAGTTTGAAGAAGTTGAAGAAACCGTTGCTGCTAATACCTTAGGAACTATTGTACACGACACCTTAGAAAAATTCTATAAACCTCTAGAAGAAGAAGTTCTAACTTCCCAACATATTATTGAAATGAAGTCGAAAATTGATGAAGAAGTTACTTTTCAATTCAAAAGAACCTTTAAAGGGGGTACATTCTCAAAAGGAAAAAACCTCATTATTTTTGAAGTGGCTAAAAGATATATATCAAACTTCTTAGACAAAGAAATAGCCGATGTTGAAGCTGGAAACACTATTAAAATTTTAAAAATTGAAACAGATTTAACAATAGAAGTGCCAATTCGTGAACTTGAGTTTCCGGTAAATATTCACGGAAAAGTTGATCGTGTTGATGAGTACAACGGACATTTAAGAATCATTGACTATAAATCAGGACAAGTAAGTCAAGGCGATGTTGAGATTACCGAATGGGAAGATATTAATGAAGATTACAAATACAGCAAGGCATTTCAGGTACTTACTTATGCTCTAATGATGAATAAAGAAATACCTGTAAACAATGCAGAGGCTGGGATAATTTCTTTTAAAAATCTAGGTAGTGGATTTCTTAAGTTTGGGAAAAAAGACAAACCTAGAAGCCGAAATAAAACACAATTAATCACCGAAGAAACCTTAGATAATTTTACAATTGAATTAAAGAAGCTAATTTTAGAGATTTGTGATCCAAACATTCCATTTACAGAAAAAGAGATAGAATAATGATAGTTAGAAAAAATCAAATACTTACTTCAGAAGGCAAGAAACCAATCCTTTACGACGTTTATTACAAGCAAACAGAAAAACCTCAACCTATCGTGATATTCTGCCATGGGTATAAAGGTTTTAAAGATTGGGGAGCTTGGCATTTAGTCGCTGAAAAATTTGCCGATGCAGGATTTTGTTTCTTAAAATTCAATTTTTCTCATAATGGTGGAACGGTAAATCAACCTATCGATTTTCCAGATTTGGATGCTTTCGCTGAAAATAACTTCAGTAAAGAAATGAATGATTTAGATAGAGTTCTAAACGAGATTGAAAATGGGAACGAAAATCTTCCAAAGCATATTTCTAAGATTTCCTTAATCGGACACAGTCGTGGAGGTGGCATTGTTTTAATAAAAGCTGAGGAAGACTCGAGAATTGATAAAGTTGTTACTTGGGCTAGTGTTAGCGATTTTAAAGCAAGATTTCAAGTAGGAAGTCCAGAATTTTACAAATGGCAAGAAACAGGCGTTATACACGTCGAAAATAGCCGCACCAAACAACAACTACCTCATAACTTTCAGTTTTACGAGAATTTTAAAGAAAACGAAGAAAGGTTTACAATCCATCGAGCAGTACGAGAATTAAAAAAACCACTTCTTATAATACACGGTAGTGAAGACCCTACAGTTTCATTAAAAGAGGGTGAAGCAATTCATTCTTGGAATCAAAATAGCAAACTGTGTATTATAGAAGGAGCTGATCACGTTTTTGATGCAAAACATCCTTGGGATGAAAATAGATTGCCTGAAGCTTTAGCACAAACAATAGCAATTACTACCGAGTTTCTTAAATAAAAAAACCACTGAAAAGCAGTGGTTTTTCGTGGAGAATACCGGAGTCGAACCGGTGACCTCTTGCCTGCCAGGCAAGCGCTCTAGCCAGCTGAGCTAATCCCCCATAGGATTAATTAGATTGCGAAAGTACTACTTTTTTTAATATACATCTATTTTTTTATAAAGACTGTGAGCACAACACTGAAAACTTTCAATAATTTTATAATCTAAATAAGTTTTGTAAAACGGTAATAAAATTTAATGATTCGAAAAGCAAATATTTCTGAAATAGACCAAGTTCTCGCAATTACCAAAGCGTGTGGTGAAAAGATGAAAGCTGATGGTATATTTCAATGGAATGAAACCTATCCGAATGTTGAAGCTTTTCAAAAAGATATCGAAAGAGGTGAATTGTATGTTTATATATCTGAAAATATTGTTTTAGGATGTATCGTTATTTCAACGGTAATGGATGAAGAGTATAAAAGTGTGAAATGGCTCACACCGAATATAAATAACTACTACATACATCGGTTAGCAGTTCATCCGAAGCATCAAGGAAAGGGAATTGCAAGAAATTTGATGGATTTTGCTGAAGAATTAGCCGTTCAGAAAAACATCGTTTCAGTAAGACTAGACACTTTCAGCAAAAACATTCGAAATCAAAAATTCTATAAGGCGCGTGGATATAAACAGTTAGAAAACATTTATTTCCCAAACCAAAGTGAGTTTCCATTTTACTGTTATGAACTTCCTTTGAAGAAATAACGGAGCTTAACAAATCCTATTTTGTAGCTTTGCACGTTATATGCGTACAACAGACATTTCTTTTAAACGTATTCAACAACTAGCAATTCCAGCTATAATTTCTGGAATTGCCGAACCTGTACTTTCTGCTACAGATGCAGCAGTGGTTGGAAATATTAAAGAGTTTGGCATAGAATCTCTCGCAGCTGTCGGAATTGTAGGTTCCTTCCTATCGGCCCTTATTTGGATTTTAGGACAAACACGAAGTGCAATTTCAACTATAGTAGCACAAAATCTAGGGGCAGGAAAAATTAGCGAATTAGAAAATTTTCCAGCACAGGCCATATATTTTAATATTGGCTTAAGTATAATTGTACTTTTTTCTACTTATTTCTTCGTTGAGGAAATATTCTCGATGATGAATGCAGAAGGCATTGTTCTCGATTTCAGTATCGACTACTACAATATTCGGGTTTGGGGCTTTCCACTAACGCTATTCACATTTGCAGTTTTTGGAATCTTTCGTGGCCTACAAAACACTTTTTGGCCAATGATAATTGCTTCACTTGGAGCTGGATTAAACATAGGTTTAGACTTTGCCCTAGTTTACGGGATTGAAGGCTTAATACAGCCGATGGGAATTAAAGGAGCAGCCTGGGCTAGTTTAATCTCACAAATAATAATGGCAATCTTAGCTTTTGCCTTTCTGATGAAAAAAACCAATGTTTCTCTTAAGCTAAAAATGCCTCTTCACCACGAAATTAACCGATTAGTATCTATGAGCCTGAATTTATTTCTGCGCTCTGTTTCTTTAAATGTAGCACTAATTCTTGCAACTCGAGAAGCTGCCGATTTAGGAAAAGAATATGTTGCAGCACATACTATTGCTTTTAATATATGGATATTTACTGCATTCTTCTTGGATGGTTATGGCGCGGCAGGAAATATTTTATCTGGAAAACTTTTAGGAGAACGCAACTACAAATCTTTATGGAAATTGACTAAAAGAGTGAGTTTCTACAACTTATTAGTCTCGACGTTTCTGGTGATTATCGGAATATTACTTTATGAACCTCTAGGGCTTATTTTTAATAAAGATGAAACGGTATTAACGATATTATACGGGATGTTCTTTATGGTCTTAATAAGCCTTCCTTTGAATGCGCTTGCATTTACTTTGGATTCTATCTTCAAAGGATTGGGAGAAATGAAATACCTGCGAAATGTACTATTAGGCGCCACATTTTTAGGGTTTATTCCCGTTTTGTACTTTTCGAAATATATGGGTTGGGGGTTATTAGGAATCTGGATTGCGATGAATGTATGGGTAGCATATAGAGGAGTGGCATTACTTATCAAATTCCGAAGAAAATACATTCCATTGATAGGAAATTAATACATTTACTACCAACAAAATTCTAAACTATGGATATTTTAAAATTTTTAGGTGGCCCAGGCCTATTTTTAATATTAGCACTCTTGGTGGTTGCTGTTGTTATCTACAACAAAATAAAAAATAAGTAATTAACGAGTTTTAAGCCAACCCGTAATACTCAAGCGCTCTGATTCTTTTACCACCTTTACCTCGTGCTCTAGAATCTGACTTTCAAAAATCACTACTCTACCTGGAAGTGGTAAAATATCTAGTTCGTTGTTTTCGGTGTAAATTGTAAGTTCACCTCCATTTTCAACTAACCAATTATCTTCATTCAAGTAACAAACTATCGAAAGTTTACGACGGTCGTCGTTTTGAAAGGTGTCTAAATGTCTCTTGTAGAATGTCCCTTTAGGATAAACAGCGTAATGAAATTCTTTATATAAAATTCCTAAGAAACACGTTTTGTTTAAGTAACCAACAAGTTCGTTTATCTTATTAAAAAATATGTTTTCTGTTTCATTGGCGTTTTTTTCATCCATCCAAAGAATAAAATCACCACGAACTGTTTTATCAATTTCTTCATTAACACGGTTCCCTATAGCAGATTTTTTAAACTTGTCTGCTTCATATTTTGCTAGTAATGATTCTCGGAGTAACACAACTTCTTCTGAAGAAAAAAAGTCGTTTACTACACTGTATTTCTGATTTATTAAGTCAGAAATAATGGTTTCAAACAATGGGTTTTCAACGAATTCCAGTTGTTCAAATATTTCTTCGGTCATTTATGTAATTTAAAAAAAGTTGGCAAATATAGGTTACAAATGATTATGATTTTCAAAAATATTTTTCCTTTCAAAAACTGTATCTTTGATTCCTTAAATTAAGACAATGCAGACAATTAGAATCACTAAGATATTTTCCTTTGAAACTGGCCATGCTTTATACGGCTACGACGGTAAATGCCGTAATGTTCACGGGCATAGCTACAAACTTTCTGTTACAGTTATTGGTAGTCCAATCCAGGACAACAGTAACGTGAAATTTGGAATGGTAATAGATTTTAGCGATCTCAAGAAAATTGTAAAAGAAGAAATTGTCGATATTTTTGATCACGCTACGGTATTCAATAAGAACACACCTCACGTCGAATTAGCGAAAGAATTGAGTGATCGTGGGCACAGTGTACTTTTAGTAGACTATCAGCCTACAAGTGAAATGATGGTAATCGACTTTTCAAACAAGATTAAGAATCGTCTGCCTGATAACATCAAGCTTCATTCATTAAGGCTTCAAGAAACTGATAGCAGCTATGCTGAATGGTTTGCAACAGATAATTAAATTTTGAATGTAACCCGAGTTTAGTCAAAATGTCTTTTCTATATCTTTGAATATGCAAATTCCACAAGGCAAAAAAATATACTTTTCTAGCGACAATCACCTTGGCGCGCCCACTCATGCAGAAAGCTTGCCGCGTGAAAAGATTTTTGTGAAATGGCTAGACAGTATTAAGCACGATGCTGAAGTAATATTTTTACTAGGTGACCTTTTCGATTTTTGGTTTGAATATAAAACTGTAGTACCTAAAGGATTTGTACGAACCCTCGGAAAATTGGCCGAACTTCGCGATAGCGGTATTCAAATTCACTTTTTTGTGGGGAATCACGATTTGTGGATGCACGATTATTTTGAAAAGGAATTAAACATTCCTGTTTACCATAAACCTAAGGAGTTTGTGTTTAACAACAAACATTTTTTAATAGGTCACGGTGATGGACTTGGCCCAGGAGATAAGGGGTATAAACGCATGAAAAAAGTATTTACAAATCCGTTCTCTAAATGGCTTTTTCGATGGTTACATCCCGATTTAGGAGTGCGCTTAGCACAACACCTTTCTGTTAAAAATAAATTGATATCTGGGGATGAGGATAAAGAATTTCTTGGAGAAGACAAGGAATGGCTAGCCCAATATTCTAAGCGAAAACTAGAAAGTAAACATTACGACTACTTCATTTTTGGGCACCGTCATTTGCCTATGGAAATTAATGTTGGAGAAAACTCAACTTACTTTAACCTAGGCGATTGGATAAATTATTACTCTTACGGTGTTTTTGACGGAGAAAAGTTCGAGTTGCAGAATTTTAATACTTCCAAAAAATAAATCTTGCCTTAGGGATATCTAAAGCGCTTTATCTGATAAACTATTCTCTTATATCTTTAAGACGGAGTTGTAAGCTAACGTTCCCCTGCCACTCGTTTTCATCGATACAATACACTGCTTTAAAAGGCTTGCCATTACAAGCAATATCTTCCTTATCGGCCAAACCAAAACCTATTCCAGTAAATTGATTGGATTTTTCCTGTTTTACCACAAGTCGTAAGTGAGATTTATCCTTACCAACACATTTACCCACACCTACATCGGTTAAATTTTCAGTCATAAATACAGGAGTCATATTCCCCGGACCAAAAGGAGCAAATTGCTTTAAGATTCTATAAAACTTCGGAGTTATTTCGTTTAAGTCTATCATAGCATCTACACTAATCTCAGGGATTAATTGCTGTGGTGTAATGGTTTCAGAAACAACCTTTTCAAATTCATTTTTAAAGTTTTCGAAATCTTCCTCCAGTAACGTAAGACCCGCAGCGTATTTATGTCCTCCGAATTGTTCAATATGCTCTGCACAACTTTCTAAAGCATTGTAAACATCAAAACCTTTTACAGAACGAGCTGAGGCAGCTAACTTTTCGCCACTTTTTGTAAACACTAAGGTTGGGCGATAATATGTTTCGGTTAATCGAGAGGCAACAATCCCGATAACACCTTTATGCCAGCTTTCGTGATAAACTACAGTTGTATTTCGATCTTCCTCATCATTTTCAATTATTTGTTGAAGTGCTTCTTCTGTAATTTTTTTATCGGCTTCCCTCCTATCACTATTAAACGCTTCAATTTCTGCAGCATATTTCTCGGCATCCTCTTGATTTTCTTCAGTGAGTAAGGTTACAGCATGATTACCGTGCTTCATTCTACCTGCTGCATTGATTCGCGGTGCGATTATGAAAACTACATCGGTAATGGTAAGTGTTTCCTTTTTTACCTCTTTAAGAATTGCTTTAAATCCAGTACGGGGATTGCTGTTTATTACCTTTAATCCATAATAGGCTAGGATTCTGTTTTCACCAGTAACAGGTACAATATCGGCTCCAATTGCAGTAGCAACCAAATCTAAATAAAGTAGAATATTATCTAGGCCTAGCCCTCTTTTTTCTGAAAGTGCCTGAATTAATTTAAACCCAACTCCACAACCACAAAGTTCTTTAAACGGATATTCACAATCTTCTCTTTTTGGATCGAGAACAGCAACGGCCTTTGGAATTTCATCACCTGGCCTGTGGTGGTCACAAATAATAAAATCTATACCTTTTTCAGAAGCATATGCTACTTTATCGATTGCCTTAATGCCGCAATCCAATGCAATTATTAAAGTGAAATCATTGTCGAATGCAAAATCTATCCCTTTGTAAGACACGCCATACCCTTCATCATATCTATCTGGAATATAAGTGGAAACATTTGGGTAGTAAGTTTTTAAATAGGAAGACATTAAAGCAACACTAGTAGTACCATCAACATCATAATCGCCATAAACCAGAATATTTTCTCCATTTTCAATAGCTTTTTGAATTCTTTCAACAGCTTTGTCCATATCTTTCATTAAAAACGGATCGTGAAGTTCCTCTAAACTTGGTCGGAAAAAACTTTTAGCTTCTTCAAAGGTTTCTATTCCGCGTTGTACCAGAAGATAGGCAACTAATGGTTCTACATTCAAATCTTTTGAAAGTGCATTAACTTTTTGAGAATCAGGTATAGGTTTTAATGTCCAGCGCATTTACTTCGGAAATTCCAATGATTAAAACTCCAAATTCTTAAGAATTTGAATTAGTTGTTTTTATTAAATATTAGGGAATGCCGTAAATTTACGAAATTTCGATTTGTAACACTCATTCATATTACATGAAAACATACTATCTTCGATAAACATTTCTCCTCAACTTAAAACTATAAGTTGAGGAAAACATTTTTACTTGTTTCCTCACTATTTATTTCATCGATTTGTTTTGCACAAGATGGAAGTCCAGATTTAAGTTACGGAGTTAATGGAATTGTAACACACACTGTGTACAATGGAACCAGTTATGTTGAAACAATCACGGAAGGCAAGAATAATAGTGTTTTTGTAGGTGGAGGAAGAGTTATGACTCATTCCGATAATTTTATAATGGCAATAAATGATGATGGATCTATTGATGAAGATTTTGCTGATAACGGGATGATTATCATTCCCACCCAAAATGAAGACCTTTTAAACATACAGTACATGCCAGATGGCACCTTACTAGTAAGTAGTATTATCGATACTTAATATAATATCACCAAGTATAATTTAAATGGCTCTATTAATACCGCTTTTGGAGATAATGGACGCATTCAACCATTTGCGGCCTTAAGCAATACTAATTTTTTTACCATAGATGAACTTGGAAACATTTATTTATTAGCAAGATTCTCAAGTTATGGACCAATAGATATTCAGATTTTAAAATTTAATAGTAATGGAGTACTTGATATAAATTTTGGCAATCAGGGAATTATTGATTTACCAGTTCATTATCTTGATGAGGTAAAAGCGAATAAAGTTATTGTTAAAAATAATGCAATATATATATTAGTTAATTATAAAGAAGATAACGTTTTAGAGAATGCTATAATTAAATATTCCGAAAATGGTTTAATAGACAGTAGCTTTGGCGTAAATGGCACAGCACCAATACCAAGTGTAAGTAATAGCAATACTACTTTTAATTTTGTTTAATAATGGAAACTTTTTAATTGGAGCCACACAAATAGACCCTGTAACTGGGTTATATATTAAAAAAACTGTGAAGTTGAACCCTGATGCTTCTTTAAATTTAGATTTTGGAATAGATGGAGTAATTGAAGGGTTTAAAAGTAGCCATATATTACCTGACCAGCGTTTTATTGCAAATTCAAACTCTCCAGAATGGCAGAATGGCATCACACTTCAATACGCAAGATTTTTTAATAATGGTTTACAAGATCAAACTTTTCAATTTAGCACTAATTTTGGATCACTTTCAAGTAACTATTCTATCATATTAAATAGTGGAAAGCTTTTAACGGTGGGTACAAATTATTATAATAATCCCAACCTTTAGAAATTGTTTTACAAAAATTTAATAATACACTATTAGAAACGCCGAAATTTAAGAAAGAAACCTTTGAAGTTTACCCCAATCCTTCCACCGGAATTTTTATTATTGAGCGCAATTTCTTTTCCGAAAAAGAAAACTATCAAATAACAGACATTACAGGAAAAATAATTGCAACCGGCCAGTTAAATGAGAAGCAATCACAGCTTGACCTTGCCTCAGCTCAAAGCGGTGTATATTTCCTAAAAACTTCAAACAGCGTGTTTAGATTATTGAAGAATTAATTTTTTAAAATTTGATAATTTCGTATCTTATGGAATAATTCGTGCCCTAACCTCTAATTGTTCAAAAATATGAACAAAATTTTACTCTTTTTTGCGTTGCTAATAACGCTTATGTCATTTGGGCAGGATGGCAGTTTGGACCTTTCGTTCGGAGATGGCGGGGTTGTAATTATGGATTTGAACAACAGTCAGGATTTGGTGTGGAATGTTGTGGAACAGGCAGACAATAAAATAATTGTTTCCGGAGCTATGACTCAAAATAATCAAAATTACTATCCATATTTAGTAAGATTTATGACTGATGGCACATTGGATTCGGCTTTTGGCACGGATGGTTTGGTATTAAGCAATGATAATGGTTTTGATGAATTTAAATTTCTGTTTTATGATGACTCTCAAAATATCATTGCCGCTGGACCTAAAAATCAAAGTTCAACTTTCGTAGTTGCTAAATATCTTGATGACGGAAATTTAGATTCTACTTTCGCGGATAATGGCATAAAGATTATTCCTAATGGGAATTATGTAGGAATGACACTTTTGTCTGATGGCTCATTTTTGTTATTGAAATTTTCAAATAACAACACTATCACAATAAACCATTTTTTAAACAACGGTTCTTTAAATTTAAATTTTGGTGTAGATGGCGCTGCAATTTCTAGTTATAGCGGTGAAAGTTTTCAAGGAGTTGAAATTAAAACGGATGCCAACAATAACATCTATTTCTTGGGCAAACGCAACAACATTGCCGGTGCCGATATTATTTTAATGAGATTCAATCCCGATGGCTATTTGGATACAAGTTTTGGAAGCAATGGAATAACTACAAAAATTCTTGCTTTTGAGCCCATGAATTCCAGTACTGCAAGCCTTGATTTCACAAATGATAATAAAATAGTTATTGCGGGAAGTTGCGGTGCTTGCGTAGATCTTTTTGAACCTGTTTTTCAACCTTATTTTTTAAGGTATAACTCTGATGGATCCCCAGATGCCAATTTTGGTAGTGATGGCACGGTTCTACTGCCAGTTTCAGGTTTCAGCATTTCGCGGTTAATTATACAAGACAACCAAAGATTGATTGTCGGAGGACAATATTTAGACTGTTTTGAAGGTAGTATTTATGGTATAGTACGATATTTTGCTGGAGGCACACAAGATAATTCATTTATCGGGGGTGGTGTAGACTTTAATTATATTACCTCCTTTATGCAAGCTGATGGAAAGATTTTAAGTGTTGGAAACACATTTTGGTATAATGGGCCAGAAGATATTGTTTTACTACGTCATAACAATAACCCTCTGACCATTGATGAATTTGAAAATCAAAAAGTAATAGTCTACCCCAATCCTTCCAATGGAATTTTTATAATTGAGCGCAATTTCTTTTCCGAAAAAGAAAACTATCAAATAACAGACATTACAGGAAAAATAATTGCAACCGGCCAGTTAAATGAGAAGCAGACACAGCTGGATCTTTCCTCAGCTCAAAGCGGTGTTTATTTCCTAAAAACTTCAAACAGCGGTTATCGGTTATTGAAGAATTAGTTTTTTAAAAATTATTCAGTTTTTGGAGCTTGTGATTTAGAATTTGCGAATGCATTTTGTATTTTCGGATTTCAAACGAATTTAAGCTATGCCATTAGTTACACCCCTTTCCCCAAACCACGATACCGAAACAAAACAATTGGCCGAATTTTTTAATGAAACATTAGGCTTTTGTCCAAATAGTGTGCTCACTATGCAACACCGCCCTGCGATTAGCAAAGCGTTTATAAACCTGAACAAAGCCGTAATGGCGAATTAAGGACGAGTTACATCCGCTTTAAAAAGAATGATTGCTTGGGTAAGTAGCAATGCCACAGGCTGTCGCTATTGTCAAGCCCATGCCATTCGAGCTGCAGAACGCTATGGAGCCGAGCAGGAGCAACTCGATAATATATGGGAATACAGAACTCACACTTCTTATTCAGAGGCTGAGCGAGCCGCATTAGACTTTTCATTAGCGGCAAGTCAGGTGCCGAATGCAGTGAATGATGAAATAAAACAACAACTCTACAAATATTGGAATGAAGGTAAAATAGTGGAAATGCTAGGTGTTATTTCTCTTTTTGGATATTTAAATCGTTGGAATGACTCAATGAGTACTACTATTGAAGAAGGAGCCATTGAAAGCGGTGAGCAATATCTCGGCAAACACTGATGGAATAAAGGGAAACACATCTAATGTAAAATTGACGATCTATAATTTTAGATTTTCGTTATTTCTTGCCCGAAACAACAACTACAATTTCTCCTTTTGGTGGTTTGTTTTCGAAGTGTTTTAAAACTTCTTCAGCGGTACCGCGGACGGTTTCTTCGTGTAGCTTTGTGAGTTCGCGTGAAACCGATATTTGTCTATCAGCGCCAAAATATTCAATAAATTGTGCAAGTGTTTTCAGCAATTTATGAGGTGATTCATAAAATATGATAGTTCGAGTTTCTTCAGCTAGAAATTGAAGACGAGTTTGTCTTCCCTTTTTAACAGGAAGGAAGCCTTCAAATACAAATTTATCATTTGGAAACCCACTGTTTACCAAAGCAGGAACAAAGGCTGTAGCTCCAGGCAAACAATCCACTTCTATACCGGCTTCAACACAAGCGCGCGTTAGTAAAAACCCTGGATCGCTTATAGCTGGTGTTCCTGCATCACTAATTAACGCTATGTTCTCACCGTTTTCAATACGCTTTACAATTCCATCCACAGTTTTGTGCTCATTGTGCATATGGTGAGAATACATTTGAGTATTTATTTCAAAATGCTTCAGTAATTTTCCACTAGTTCGCGTGTCTTCTGCATATATTAAATCTACATCTTTAAGCACCTCAACAGCGCGATAAGTCATGTCTTTTAAATTACCTATTGGTGTAGGCACTAGGTAGAGTTTTCCCTTCATAGTTTATGGGCGTACAGTTTTTCCGAAGAAATAAGAAATTAGTAATAATACAATTCCAATAAGTGGAAGTGTTATTCCCGGATCATTAATAGAATAATGAGCAAAAGAAGCCAATGCCATATCAAAAAACAGACCTGCATAAGCCCATTCCATCACCCATTTTGGTTTTCGGTATAAAATAAAAAATATGGCAATTATTTTAGCAATTGCCATAGGTATAACTAAATAAGTTGGGTATTGATAATCTTGATAATCACCTTCAATAACCGCTGTATCAGTTAGGTACATAAATGCAGAATACAAAAATAAAGCGCTTAGTAGCCCAGTTGCAATCCAATAAACTGATTTTTGGGCTCTCATAAATTAAGTGTTAGTTAAATCGCTTTTCAATTATATTCATAAACCTTTCGGCATAAACTTCTTTATTTTCCCAATGATTATAGTCTGGTTTTACTTGAGCGTTTAAAAAGGATTGTGCCTCCTCATAACTTTCTAAAGTATTTATTTGTGATAACACACGAGTGTAATCTTCAATTTGCCCATCAAATAAATGCTTTATAAATGCCAATCTATCATTCAAACCTACATTCAATCCTTTATTTACAACATCGTTTAAAGATTTCACTTTTGTTTCAGACGCAAGCTTTTTCTTTTCTTCAACATCTTTCACCTCTACTGATTCTGAAACTTCAACTGGATTTGAAAACAAATTTGTTTGCTTTCTTTCAAATTCAGGCATTCTTTGATAGGTAGAAGCAAATTCTTCCAATTCATTTTTTATATGATTTGAAGGCGCTGTATCTGGCGCAGGTTCCTCAGGTGTTTTCGATTCCTCTGGGATTTTTGGCTCCTCAACTTTAGGAAGCAATTCGTCTAGCATTTCATCTATCTTATCGCTTTCTTCAGGCATTTGAGCTACTATATCCTTAATTTTCTCCATTAAAGGTTCAATAAGATCTTCCTTGTGTTCTGGTTGCGGCACAGGCTCAGGCTCAGTAAACCAATTTTCTTCACGAAAACTTTTAGAGTCTAACGATTCTTCTTGTTCCATCTCTTTTTCTGGCTCTGTTTCGTAATCACCTTCAAGTTGGTTTTCTAGATACTCAAGCACTATCAATTTATCGTAAAGTTCTCTGACTAACCCTTTAACAGATGTGGTTTCAAAAGTACTTTCATTAGCTATTATTTTCTTTGCGACTGTCGATAATTGCTCTCGCAGTTTCTTCTTCATATCTTATTAAATTAAACCGTATTTCTATTTTGTTTTTATAAATTTACGCATCCTTTGTGTAATCATCAACTATTTTTATATACTTATGTAAATACGTTGATTTCCAAAGGCTTCAACCAAACCGCAAGTTGAATATCCTTTTGGTGAAATTATTAAAGTTGAATGTTGCGTGTAAATTTAAACTATGTTTCTTGAAAATACCGTAAATCAGAAAGAACAATTTGGCTGGATTGAAGTTATCTGCGGTTCCATGTTTTCAGGAAAAACCGAAGAACTTATCCGAAGGCTTAAACGAGCTCAGTTTGCACGTCAGAAAGTAGAGATTTTTACACCTTCCATAGATACTCGTTATGCTGAAGATGCAGTAACCAGTCACGATAGCAACCAAATTAGATCTACACCAGTGCCTGCCGCTGCAAATATTCCAATTTTGGCAGATAATTGCGATGTAGTTGGGATTGATGAAGCTCAATTTTTTGACGATGAAATTGTAAAAGTATGTAACGACCTAGCCAATAGAGGTGTAAGAGTGATTGTTGCAGGACTGGATATGGACTACAAAGGAAATCCCTTTGGGCCGATGCCTGCATTAATGGCAACTGCTGAATATGTAACTAAAGTACACGCTGTTTGTACCCGAACAGGAAATCTTGCGCACTATAGCTATCGTAAAGCTAAAAGTGAATCACTAGTTTTACTAGGAGAAACAGAAGAATATGAACCCTTAAGTCGAGCTGCATTTTATAAAGCACAGTTACGTGACAAAGTCGTAAAACTAGAAGTGAAAGATGTTGAAGAATTAAACGATAAAATTCCTCCTGAAAATACAGGAAAAAAAGCATAACTATGCCCAAAGCAACAGAAACAATATTAGAAATAGACTTAAACGCCTTAAGCAATAATTACAAATACCTTACTTCAAAATTAAAAAACAACACCAAGTTTATGGCTGTTGTAAAAGCCTATGCTTACGGAAGCGACTCAGTTGCTATTGCCAAAGAACTTGTTGATTTAGGTGCAGATTATTTTGCTGTAGCCTATCCAATTGAAGGAGTTACTCTTAGAGATGCAGCAATACAAACACCAATTTTAGTATTACACCCACTTCCTGTAAACTTTGATGTTATAGTAAATCGATGTTTAGAGCCTAGTATTTATTCTTTTAAAATATTAGATGAATTCATAGCATACGCCGAAAAAACTAATCAAAATAACTATCCAATTCACTTAAAATTCAACACTGGATTAAACCGGCTAGGATTTACAGAAGACGAAATTTCATTAATTTCTAAAAAATTAGCAGCTACAAAAAGTGTAAAAGTAAAATCGGCCTTTTCACATTTAGGAGCTTCTGAAGATTTATCAGAAAAAGAGTTTTCACTTAAGCAGATTAATACTTTTAAAAGCATTTCAGAAAAATTAACTGCGGAACTTGGATATAAGCCATTACTGCACTGTGCAAACACATCTGGGATTATTAATTACCCTGAAGCACATTTTGATATGGTCCGTTCGGGCATAGGACTTTATGGCTTTGGTAACGATAAAGAAGAAAATAAAAACTTTAAACCAATAGCAACTTTAAAAACGGTTATTTCACAAATTCACACAGTTAATAAAGGTGAAAGTATTGGATATAACAGAGGTATAATT
Organism: Aequorivita sp. 609; assembly: GCF_014212065.1. Classification (NCBI taxonomy): domain Bacteria; kingdom Pseudomonadati; phylum Bacteroidota; class Flavobacteriia; order Flavobacteriales; family Flavobacteriaceae; genus Aequorivita; species Aequorivita sp. 609. Next base: position 154,798 of record NZ_JACJVM010000034.1, read on the forward strand.
GTTGAGAAGACCACTCAATCTGCCACTTTACCGCTGGGTCATGCCGATGGAATTCCACGCTCTTATGGCAAAGGCAAAGGTTGGGTAGTTATTAATGGTAAAAAAGCTCCTATCCACGGAAATGTGTGTATGGACATGATTATGGTTGATGTAACAGATATTGAGTGTGAGGAAGGCGATGAAGCTATTGTTTTTGGTTCCACAAATACTGCGGAAGATTTATCTGCAGCTATAAACTCTATTCCTTATGAATTACTAACTGCAATTTCACAACGTATTAAAAGAGTGATTTGCCGTAAATAAACAAATGCTGAATTTATTGTGATATATTGTATAAATATTTCGCTAAATTTGGAAATACTAACACATTAAACTAATCAACATGTTAAAAGAATTTAGAGATTTTATTATGACGGGCAATGTCGTAGATCTTGCCGTTGCTGTAATTTTAGCAGGTGCCGTTGGCCTTGTAGTTACAGGATTTACTAACGACATGATTATGCCAATCGTTGGGCATTTTGCAGGCGGAATGGATTTTGCCGACCTTAAGTATGTATTAGATCCAGCTGTAATTGGTCCAGATGGCGAAGTTGTAGAACCTGAAAACGCAGTTATGTGGGGTAAATGGGTAAATTCCATTATTAACCTGATAATTGTAGGATTTGTTTTATTTATGATAGTAAAAGCTTACGGAAACGTACGTAAGAAAAAAGAAGAAGCTCCTGCTCCAGACCCAGGACCATCTGAAAAGGATATTTTATTAGAAATTCGTGACGAGCTTAGAAAAAAATAATTTTCTTACTTAAGTGACTTTATCAATAAAGGTTACTGAGTAGTTCTGATAAATTATCTAAGGATTTTATTGAAAATTTATCGAAGTACCGCTACACTATATATTCTAACCTTAACCCTCTATCAATAAAAAGATAGAGGGTTTTTCTTTGTTTTAAATTGACAAAACTGTTAATAGACGAAATAAAATTTCAAATCATTAAAATAGCACAAAGTAGCGTCTATATTTGGTTAATTCTCCTTTGTGTTAAGGCTTTCCTCTTAAGTGAAATTTAACTTCAAACTCATTGCTTGCTTTGTAAAAATCTTTCCGACCTTTGTAGATAAGTAATTAATAATTCGAGCACGCTAGATTAGTGTATTTACAGAATTAAAATAACGAATAATAATTTTCAGAATATGAAATTAGCTGTAGTTGGCGCAACTGGTATGGTTGGTGAAGTAATGCTTAAAGTGTTAGCAGAACGCAACTTCCCTATAGATGAACTGCTTTTAGTAGCTTCAGAAAGATCTATTGGAAAAGAGATGACTTTTAAAGGCAAAAACTATAAAGTAATAGGTCTAGAAGAAGCTGTTGCAGCAAAACCTGATATTGCTTTATTTTCTGCAGGCGGAAGTACATCATTAGAATGGGCTCCAAAGTTTGCTGAAGTTGGAACAACGGTTATCGACAATTCTTCTGCTTGGCGAATGGATCGCGACAAGAAGTTAATTGTTCCTGAAATTAATGCTCATATTTTAACTAAAGAGGATAAAATAATAGCTAATCCAAACTGCTCAACCATTCAATTGGTGATGGCATTAGCACCACTTCATAAAAAATACAAAATGAAACGCGTTGTTGTTTCTACCTACCAATCGGTTTCTGGAACTGGATTGAAGGCGGTGCAACAAATGGAAAATGAAATGGCCGGAATAAAAGGTGAAATGGCTTACCCTTACCCTATTCATAAAAATGCACTTCCACACTGTGATGTATTTGAAGAAAATGGTTATACCAAAGAAGAAATGAAGCTTGCTCGAGAACCTCAAAAAATATTAGACGATCGCACTTTTTCAATTACAGCCACAGCAGTACGCATTCCAACCTCTGGTGGACATAGTGAATCGGTTAACGTTGAATTTGAAAACGAATTTGAATTAGGGGATATTCGCAAAATGCTTCACGAAACTCCTGGCGTTACGTTGCAAGATAATATAGACACAAACATTTATCCGATGCCAATTTACGCACACGATAAAGACGAGGTTTTTGTTGGGAGAATTCGTAGAGATGAAACACAGGAAAACACAGTAAATATGTGGATTGTGAGTGACAACCTACGAAAAGGCGCAGCTACAAATACAATTCAAATTGCGGAATACTTGGTTGCTAATTCTTTAATATAATTCTTTTGAATTTACTGAGGTTTTCTTTCTCTTTTTATAATACCAAATTCCTATTCCTATTAAAGGAATTAAAAGAAGTAAAAAGTAAACTGAACTTATATTCCTTTTTTCTTGAGGAGCATCTGTGGTACCATAATAAACAAATGCACCCCAATAATAAGGTGATTTACGGGTGTTGTCTATAGTTTTGTTTTGGAGATAATCTAAACTAGCTCCATGAAGTGAAAGATTTCGAGAATGGGTTTTACTTAGGTTTTGATAATAATACTCCATTAATTCGGCAGTACTTTTATCATTTACCTGCCACAAAGAAAACAACACATTAGAAGCACCCGCATACTGAAACCCACGCGCTAAACTCAAAGCACCTTCACCTTTAACTACTTTTCCAACTCCGGTGTCACAAGCACTTAAAATCACTAATTGATTAGAAAATTCAAGCCCATAAAGTTCTTCTACCGAAAATGTTCGATCAAAAAAACTTATTGATGGTCCGCTGCTAAAACTACCTCCAGTTGCGTGAGTAGACAGATGTAAAATTGTATGAGAATCGGCACTTGCAACAAAGTTTTTTACTGTGGCCTTAGTCTCCATTAACATATCAGACTTAAATACTTCGGCTATTGCTTTTGCTTCATTAACCGAATATTCTAATTCCTGAGCTGAATTTTTAAACACAGGAAACACCCCTAAAACGGATTGCCTTTCATCTAAAGGGGTAGTATTTCTTAAGTATTCAGTAAATGAAACTGTGTAGGAAACTGTACTTTCAAAAATTAAAAAAGGCATTTCAGCGTATTTAAAAATCGATGATTCTGAAGTTAATAATGTTTGAAAAGGAATAAATGATAAAATTCCATCGGGAATAATAATCAAGTTTTCTGCTTTTGGTAACTGTAGTTTTCTGAAAAGCTTTAAAGAAGAATCAGTAAAGAGCGGTATATCATTATTAATAGTTGCTGGGTTATCAAAAAAACGATTATAAGAACGAATTGCTTCTGTAAATTGCTGATGCTCTGCCTTTGAACCAACAATTTTCTGAAATATTAGTTTTTCTTTTGAAATAACAAACTGATAAACAACCTCGGAACCAACAAAATAACTCACCAAAGTCTGATTTGAAATTGTAGCTTTATGTATAACTTCATCTAGGTCAACAAAGGAGTTTGACATTAGAGAATTCGCTATTTCAGTATGAATATTAGTATATTGTATTCTTTGCTTGGTAAGTAGTGCACTGTATTCTTTTTGAAGGTGTACCAACTTATCATAATCAAGGTTATTATTTAAAACCTGTTTTTGAATTTGATCATTTATCACAGCGAACTCCTTTTGAAGCTTTTGAAATTCTAAAAACTTTTTATTTTCTGACGATTTCAGTTTGGCTTTTAAAAACACCGCCTCACTTACAATTCTCCCTTTCACCTTGTTATCGAGTTGTACGGCTTTAGCAATCCATTCTTTGTTTTTTGTTGATTGATATTGCTTATAAAACACTTCCATCATCATCTCACTTCTACGTTTTACGTCTTGTTGAGCTAATAATTTGCTGCCTTGAACATACAGTTCTGCAAAAAGATAATCACTAACTTCAGAAGCGAGATTAAAAGCTTCTAACGCTTCATCTAAATTACTTTGATTGTTGAATACATTTCCCTGTAAGTCCAGGGCATCCATTAAAATCGTTTCCGCATATACTTGATCATTTCTAGGTAGAGACTGTTCTAAATTATACGAAGGAATTAACAACTTATAAATTTGCTGAATTTGAGATAGAGAATTTTCCATCTGTCCTGAAACAAAATAAGTTTCTGCCAATGATAATTGCATTTTCGCGGCTTCTCGAAAATTTATGTTAGAGGCGTTATGAAGGATTTTAATAGCCTTTTTTAAATTGAGAATTGCTTTATCATTTTCTTTTTCTGAAAGCTCAACTTGCGCTAAAAGTTGATAGGCTTTTGGGTCATTAGAATTTGATTTTAAAACTTCATTTAAAAGATTTTTAGTTTCTTTTATCTGATGTAAAGCAAAATATGCACTTGCTAAATTAATTTTTAAATCATGATTGGTGGGCGAATCTTTTAGGGCTTGTAGCAAGATATTTTTCGCTTTATGAAATTCTCCTCGATTGTGATATAATACAGAAAGATTTAAGATACCACTAACTTGTTGTTTAGCTTGCCCAGTTTCCCTAGCATAAATTATGTAATGTTTTATAGTATTTTCTGCTTCTGATAAGGCTTGGGTTTTTATATAAAGATTACCTAGAGGCTTTAGACAATATTCTATAATATCGTAGTTACTAAGATTTTCAGAAAAGTATAATTGCTTTGCTATTTCGTAAACTTCTATAGCTTTTTGAAGTGCTTTGTTTTGAGTTTCTATATAACCAATATTGCAATAAGCAATGGTTTTTGCCAACAGCACTTCTTTATCTCTTGAGAGCGTAGCATCCACTACATTCAAGAGTTCGAATTGGTTCTCGGAGTTTGGCTGTTCTAAATAGGAATCTAAGCGTGAATAAATAGCATCAACATCCTGTGTTTGCGCAACGGAACTTCCAATACAAATCAGGAAAAACAAAGTTCTAATTATGTGCTTTTTTAAAATTTCCAAATTGCATAGGCTTGAAGTTGAGAAGTGGGTTGGTTAAAGTTAAACACATATCGAACTCCAACACTCGGACCGATTCTAACACCACCTGCATTCACACCTATAAAAACCCCACTATTAAAATTGGTAAAACTTTCGGTGCATTCGGTTTTTTGAAATGTATCATTCGTTTCATCCCTAATTATTCCTTCATCTGGAATATTCAAATAAGCCTCACCAGTTGTTTGGGTAGAAATTTTACTTTGAAAATCGAGTTTAAGTTGAACTCCAGCACCAACCGCCAAGAAGTTATTTAAGTTATAGCGATAGGAAATAGGCACGAGATAGGCTGTAATATTATTTTCTTTATTTTTTTCTGAAAAGCGTTGAAGACTTTCAATCCCCACATCATTGAGGTCGGAGGACTCAAACCTCTTTAACTCCTCGAAGGATGCTGCAGAAACAAAAAATTCACTTTGCCAATACCCGCGATACGATTTAAAAGGGGAAACTGTTACTCCGGCAAATACCTCCCGACTTTTATCTACCGAAGGCGTATAAATATACCCAGCTTTTGCACCTATAGAAATTCCAGGCATAAATCGGGTTGTACTATAATTTGTGATTATAGGTTCATTTTTATCAAAATATATTGCGGTTCGACTCTTAGTCTTCTTTTTATGAAAGTCATCGCCAAATTTCATAGCATATTTCACAAAACCCTTAGTAGAATCGCGTTCCATAACGTTTTTTTGTGCTGTACCAGGAAGATAAATGTTTTTGAAAGTGAATATAAGTTTATCCTTTCCTGCTATAGTGTCTAAACATGAATAATTAACCTCTTTTTCTTTAGGACAAATGGGACATTCGGGATACATATCGATTACTTCTAATGTACTTGTATCAAACATCTCTGGAGTGTCAACTTCTAAACGGATTGTGTTTGCTGGGCCTTCACCGTCATTTTGAAATTTTACTTTAAACTTTACTTTTTTATATCGAACCAAGCGATAGTTTAATAAGAAACCGTTAGTCGACATTTTATTAGGGTCGTGCGATGTTACAATCTCCAATTCGGTATCTTTTACAGTATGGTTTCCGTAGTTATTATCAGGCACATAAATAGTTCTAAGCGTAACTAAAGCGCTAGTATCTTTTAGCATTTCAGGGGTGGTTTTTAAGGTTCTAAAAATGTGGCGTTCCTCCCCTGGCTGCATGTTTTCGAATTCTATTAGTTGGTGATTCCTGTATAGTTTTCTTGATTCTTCCAGCGTTACTGGCAGCACCAATCTCTTAGTAGAATCCTGAACTATTTTTGTACGAATACGAGGAATAACTTCTGTTCCAGCCATATAATAATCGGATTCATCAGCTTCAAATTGAGCAGCAAACATCGGATCTATTGGAGCCATTTTTTCACCGTGATGTAAACGAGTATCTTCAAGAATAAAATTGTCGTCTTTAAACTTTTTGTCGTTATAAAAAAGATATAAACTTCCACTTGTTACATAATCTTTTGTGTTTTTGTAACTAGTAATTAGCACCATTTCTTCGTCGGGAAGTGGATCGCGATTGGAGCGTATAATTAAGTGTTCATCTTCAGGAAAAATTGAGGGAATAGCTTCTGAAGAATCTAGAGAAGCACTTGCACCATCTATATCTGTTGAGGTAATTCTAATTTTTTCAGGTCGGCTTTTTGGCGGTTTCCCATTGTCGTAATTATTAGTACTCCAAAGCCTAGCAGTATATTCACCCTTATTTTTATAAGTGTGTTTCGGATTTTTTTTATTGCTATAGTTCCCATCACCAAACTCCCAGTGGTAAGTATAAAAAGCTTTCGGCGCACCTGCTATTTGATTTAACGGAGGCATTTCTGGAGAAAAGTCAACTTTGTTTCCCATTACATCATAAAAAATAGGAGCAGTTCGCGTAAGTGTATCTTGAACTGGACTTTGCCCTACCATACTTATTGAAAATAAAAAAACAGCTAGTGCAGACAAAAAAGTGCGTAAAAGGTTCACCATAGTTTATAAATTGTTAATGTAGTCAACTAGATTTCTCTCCGAACCGTTTTTGGTGTTTCGAGTAACGGTTATTTTACCATCTTTAGTAACTACTGGAGAAGAATCGAATAAAAACTCTGATTCAGGTTTACTTACAAATATCACATTCGCAGTTATGTTTTTTGGGATCTGGCTAAACTTTTCACTAAAAACCTCGTTTTCTGTATCATATTCTGAAAACATACCAACTCCGATGCTATTAGAATCGTACTTAAGAAAAACATTGCTATTTGCAAGTGAATATGGCGAGTGGGCTTTGTTATATAAAACACCCCTTTCTTCAGTACTAGGGTTGTATCGTGCAAAACTATACCAGCCTAACTCACCTATTACAGCGCGATATCCTGAAATTATATTCCCTGATGCATCTTGATAAGGTTCTTCAAAAACACTGTATTGAGGCACGACCTCCCATAGCACTGAGCATTCAATTTCATTACAAGAAGGTGATACATATAAAGATAAATCTAAGCTTTCATTATCAGAAGGGATAAACACTTGTATTTCCCCATTCATCAATACTGGGTTTCCATTGTGTTCAGCATTTATGTAGAATATACTTTCGCTTAGTAAAGGCTCTACTGTTTGGTTACTATTAATGCCATTTGTAGAAAGTTGACAAGCAATAATTTCCCCAGCGTTATACATTTCAAGTATGGAAAATGTTATTTCACCATCTATTATGGTCCCATCTAATTTTTGAAAGGTCCCCTCAGAAATATATAAAATTGTATTTTGGTTAGCCTTAATCTCAGTGCTTGTATAATTGTTGAACTGAAAAACTTGTAGCTTTGGAACTCGGCAGTCTAATGCGCTTTGTTTATAGATTGCCCCATCAATTGGTCCTTGTTGATTTGGGTTTTCAACAGCTCCAACTTCACAGTCTTCAGAATCGGAACTGCAGCCAGACACGATTAAGAAAACACCTAAACAAATACAATTAAATAATTTCTTCATATTTAAGCTATTACAGTACACAAGATACAACTTTTATAAAAAAGCTTCCCACTTCAGAATTAACTGAAATGGGAGCTTAATTAAATTGAAGGTTTTTGTTAGTTTTTAATAAATTTAAGCACTTGGTTTTTAGACAAGTTGTCTTCTATATTAATAAAATAAACTCCTTTCTGTAAGTCTGAAACATTTAAAGTTGTAGTACTTCCTGTTCCGTTAAGATTAATCTCTTTCATTTTTTGTCCTAAAACTGAATAAATAGCTAGAGATTTTATGGTGTTATTATTTAGGAAAACTGTAAGCTCTCCGTTTGTTGGATTAGGAAACAAACCACCTGTGTTGATAGAGTTATTCTCTACTCCCATTGTACCATCACAGTTAGTAAGTGTATATGAATATGCAGTATCATTAAAATTCATCGGGCCTTCAGTAGTAGTTACAAGGCCAGAACTAACTGGGATTTCATAAACACTAATGGATGTATGTGATAAAGTAAGGTTCATATTATCACACATATTTCTTTTATCTGAAGTTCTAGTGATTTCGGCAAAAGTATATGGCATTCCTTCTGGGGTTTGATATCCTGCAGTGATATAGTCGTCTTGAGATCCAGAATTTAAATTCAGCACTGTGGCCATATCTGGATAGTAAATTAAAGGCATTTGCCCGTTCCAAAAATTATATTCATCTCCAGGTGCTTCAACATGAGTATTCAAATATTGGTAAGCAATAGAAACCTGATTACCAGTTGCTTTTTCAAATTCGTAGGTAAACACATTGCTTTGTCCATATTTTACATCTCCAGCTCCATTTGTCCAATACTCTTCTCGATTATATCCAAAGACCACTAAGTTATCTGGGCTAAGAACAGATTCTTTTAAGGTAAATCCGTATCGATCTAAATATCCTGAATTAATTACCCAAGAAAGGCTGTTTATTATATTTCCAGAAGTATCAAAAACGGTAATTCCGAAATTATGCATTGACGAGTAATTAGATAGCATGTAAATATTTCCAGTACTAGCTTCGTAATATGCATCAACACTTACATCTCTAAAGTTTCCGTATATATAACTTTTATCCCAAAGTGAATTACCTTGATGGTCTATAAGCAAGGCCAATACACCTTGTCTTTCAAAACCTTGTTGAGTAATACCTGTAGCACTTCCAGTTAGGAAAAACCCATTGTTAGTTTCGGTGATATTATTGATGAAATCGTAGTCGTTATTTGCTCCAGATGTTCCTAAACTATCTACCTCTGTAGTCCAAATTACATTTAAGAATTCATCAACTCTAAGTACATACCCCATATTAAATGAACACTGGTTGTCTAAATTATAGCAACTACTAACAAATCCTCCAACTACAAAACCTGGATCTGTAGTTCCGTCGTTATCGGCATCTGTATCTGTATATGCAATATTAAGCCCAGTTGAATTGAAGCTAGACCCAACAATATCGTAGTAGTTTACATTTATCACATTTCCTGAAGCAGCATCAATTTTTGCGATAAAAGTTCGCTTTGTACTACCTACATCTATAGAACCTGTAATGGCTACAACACCTAATATATTTGCAACATCAAAAACTCTTGCGTTTTGTAAAGAGCTGTCTGAATATTCTTTTGCCCAAATAATCATTCCGTTTTCATCCATTCTTTTTAGACTAACCACAGAACTAGTCATTGTAGAATCAAATATATTACTGGCAACTATAAAGTCTGTGCTGCCGTCATCGATAACCTCGATGTTAAGATCGTGATAGATATCTGAATTATGCTGTACCTCTCTTTGAAAAGGCTGCGCTTGTATTGTCAAGCAAAATAATCCGATTAATGCGAGTGAAAATAATTTTGTCTTCATAATAAATGTCTTTAATTAATATTTATAATTCAGCAACCTTTTGCTGCTTCATACTTATATCAATAGCTTTTAAAAATGTTACCCCTGTTTTGAGAAAAAAAATAAAAAGGAAGAACGTCTAAACCTCTGTGAGACTTAATTGAAAGTAATATTTTATAAAAAAAGAAGGTCACTTTTGTAGTGACCTTCTCTGGCTATTAAATTAAACAACTAATCAACACACCAACTTACTATGGTAAATTATTAATAGCCGCCACCATATTCTCGTGCGTATTCACTTGGGTATCTTCAAGGTCAAACACATAAATATCATTTTCAGCAATTGTAACTCCTTGAATGGCGTATCTCCAATTGTCTCCTTCTGCGGTTGCAAAAATTATATGCACTTTCAACCCTATAGGAATTTGTCCATAATGTTCAGAAAACAATCCTGCCTGCTCATCAAAGGTATCTAGTTGAGCCAAGGCATTAGGTTCTCCATCATAAGACAGATATACCGCGCTATTTTCATAATCAAAACCTTCAGGAGCTTTTACTTTTAATGTAGTTTTAGGTCTAGGATCACTGTAAAACTTATCAATATTTGTCCATCCAAATTCGTCTAAAAACACAATATAAGTTTCACCTTCAGTAAATAGCTCATTGTGTGTACCTGGCTCAACTTCATCCCAAGTAAGATCTCCTTTCTCATCAATAATTCCTTTCCACAAAATCATTTCTGGATCTGCTCCTCCCGTATTTTCTCCAGGTACTAAAAGCTGCAACACGCATCCAGAATCTAGAGGAACGCCATCTTTTGTCACTTCTATATAAAACTCTCCCCCGGTAATTAGCATTGCTTTATCTCCATTTGAATTTAGTCCCATAGTTGGCTTATTGGTAGGTAACATATCTCCACTTTCAAAAATATCGACAAAACTTAGCTCTACTTCACCAGTTACTAAATTGCCATTTAGCGTTAAACAGTTTGCTGGAATATTTAAAACAGTTCCATCATTTGAAGTAAAAGAAAGGCCATTTTCAGCATTAAAACTTACAGTTTCTATGTGATCGGTTAGAGCAATTTCTCTTAAACCTTGAAACTGAGCTGAAGAAGGAGGCAAGAATGCTACATCTGGTATTGTATCTACCTCTTCCTCTTTACTACACCCTGTAGCTAATAAAGCTAGTAAGCCGACTAGTAAAAGTTTTGAAAAGGGTGTTTTCATTTGTTTGTTCATTACATTTTTCATGAGTTCTAATTTTTTAAGATTATACCCTTATATCAATAGTTTTAAATATTGTTACCCCTCAGTTGTTAGTTTTCATTATTTTTAAGTTTTTAAAACCAAACTTTGGAAACAAAAAAGATACATTCAGACCAGCGATATGTTGAAGCGCTTCTTGCTAACGACAGTACTCTTATAAATGAGATCTATGAAAAATTTGCGCCCAAAGTGATTGCTTATGTTTGTAAAAACAGTGGAGATGAAACAGCGGCAAGAGATATAATTCAAGAAACTTTAATCACAATTTATGATCAGGCAAAAACAAAAGGACTAAAGCTTACTTGCCCTTTTGACGCCTATTTTTTTCTGATCTGTAAACGGAAATGGCTTAATACACTTAAAAAAAGTGGTAGTAAAGAGGTAACAATTGAGGAGGAACGTTTATCTATTAAAGACGATGCTGATGAAAATGCAGAAAAAACTCAGCAATTTGAAGAGCAACAGAATTTATATATGTCTGTGCTTTCAAAAATGGGAGAAACCTGTAAACGAATAATTACCTTAGGTTTTTCAGCAATGTCTATGCAAGAAGTGGCAGAGCAATTAGGAGTAACTTATTCTTACGCCCGCAAAAAAAAGTCACTTTGCATTAGCAAATTAACCCAATTAATTAAAGAAAGCTCTCTGTATAGAAAGCTTCAAAATGACTATTAGTGATATGGAAAGTGAAGCCCATGAATTATTTGTTGCATATCTAGAAAAAGAACTATCAAGTTCCGAACGCGAAACCTTTGAAAGAAAATTGAATGAAGATTCGAAGTTTGAAGCAGAATTTTTAGAGTTTAAAAATATTTATATCATTTTAGAAAATAGACTATCGCCGGAGCGAGCTACGGTTTTAGAAACCATCAAACAGACTAATTCAAATTTTAATTATAAGCCATCAAAAGTCACAACAGAGAAAACAGAGAAAACAGAGAAAAAAGTAATTAAATTTAAGCCTTGGAAATACGGAATTGCCGCATCTATATTACTGGCAATCGGAATTTTCATTTTTAATAATTTCAGTAAACCTACATATTCTGACTTCGCAGCCCGGGAAACCATTTCATTAACTGTAAGAAGCGATGTAGATGAAACTACAAAAAATGCTGAAGTAGCATTTAATTCAGCAGACTACTCAAAAGCACTAATATACTTTAACGAACTTTTAAAGGTAGAACCCAATAATTTACAACTTCAGTATTATAAGTCGGTTACCTTAGTTGAATTGAGTGAGTATGATGAAGCAGATAGTTTATTGAAAAAAATATCTGAAAGTAATTCTGTTTACGCATCAAAATCCAATTGGATTAAGGCGTTAAGTTATCTTAAGCAAAAACGCTATAAGGAGGCTAAGGAAGTCGCTAATTCTATTATCCCAAGTGACCCCGAATATCAAAAAGCTCAAAAGTTACTTTCAAAGCTTTAAGCTTTAAATATTAAATTTATAATATATCTATTAATTTTTAAACATATCAATATCTATTAACGAGATTATTTTTATTATCTTTAAGGAACCAACCTTAAAACCAATAAGTTATGAATTCCTCGTTTACAAAAATAATCCGCACCATTTTGGGTTTAGGTTTGCTCTTTTTTGGACTGAGCAAATTATTCCACTTTAGCTTTTTACCCACTCACATTTATACTGATGACGCCGCACGTTTCATAGACTCACTTAGCGACTCTGGTTATATTATGTATGTAGTTGGAGTGTTCGAAGTTGCCATTGGACTTATGCTTGTAATAGGAAAATGGGTTCCATTTGCGCTATTATTGTTAGCTCCAATTTCCGTTAATATCCTTTTATTTCATTTATTCTTAGACACTCCCGGACTTTTAATTGCAATTATTGTCATCCTTCTGAATGTGGTTTTAATTTACAAATATTGGAGTGTATATAGGCCGCTATTTACTTAATCACCTTTAAAAATTTTAAAATGAAAAGCTTTCAATTATGGAAGCTTTTCACTTTTTATATAGTTTCCTGCAATCTTAAAAAATTGTACATTTACACTTCTTATAAAAAATCAACAAATATGAAGTTATCAATCGTTCCAGCAGTTTTATTACTCGCTCTGGTTGGCTGTAAAGAAGAGCCTAAAAAAGAAGTAACAACAGTGACATATCCACAGATTAAAACAGTAGATACAATAGACACTTATTTTGGTGTTGAGGTAAAAGATCCATATCGCTGGTTAGAAGATGACCGCAGCGCTGAAACCGCAGAATGGGTTAAAGCTGAGAACGAAGTAACTTTCGATTATTTAAATAAAATTCCATTTAGAGAGGAATTAAAAAAACGCCTTTCTGATATTTGGAACTATGAAAAAGTAGGAGCACCTTTTAAAGAAGGAAACTACACTTATTTCTATAAAAACGATGGATTACAAAATCAATATGTAATTTACAGATATAAAACTGGAGAAGACCCAGACACAGCTGAAGTTTTCTTAGACCCAAACACGTTTAAAGAGGATGGTACTATTTCATTAGGGCAAGCGAGCTTTTCAAAAGATGGTAGTAAGCTAGCTTACGCTATTTCTGAAGGTGGAAGCGATTGGAGAAAAGTAATCGTAATGAATACTGAAACTAAAGAAATAGTAGGCGATACTCTTAAGGATGTAAAGTTTAGTGGACTATCTTGGAAAGGTGAAGATGGATTCTACTATTCTAGCTACGATAAGCCAAAAGGAAGTGAATTATCTGCTAAAACAGACCAGCATAAAGTTTACTATCACAAATTGGGAACTCCACAAAGTGATGACAAAGTAATTTTTGGTGCAACTCCAGAAGAAAAGCATCGATACATTGGTGCATCAGTTACTGAAGACAATAACTATCTATTAATTAGCGCTAGCACATCAACTTCAGGAAACAAACTATTTATAAAAGACCTTAAAAATCCAAATGCAAAATTTGTTACAATTTTAAATGATACGGATTCAGATTCTTATGTACTAGAAAACGTAGGCTCTAAGCTTTACATAGTGACAAATAAAAACGCACCAAATAAGAAAATTGTAACTGTTGATGCAGCCAATCCAGCTCCAGAAAATTGGAAAGATTTAATTCCTGAAACGGAAAATGTTCTTACTCCAAGCACAGGTGGGGGAAGCATTTTTGCTAACTATATGGTTGATGCTGTTTCAAAGGTGAAACAATATGACTATGACGGAAAATTAATCCGTGAAATTGAACTTCCAGGCGTAGGTACTGCAGGTGGTTTTGGAACAAAAAAAGAAGAAAAAGAACTTTACTATTCTTTCACTAACTATGTTACTCCAGGAAGCATTTACAAGTTTAATATTGAAACTGGAGAATCAGAATTATTTATAAAACCCGAAATTGATTTTAATCCTGGCAATTTTGAAAGCAACCAAGTTTTCTATACTTCTAAGGACGGAACAAAAATCCCGATGATTATTACGCATAAAAAAGGATTAAAATTAGACGGCAAAAATCCAACAATCCTTTATGGTTACGGTGGATTCAACATTAGTCTTACTCCTAGCTTTAGCATTGCAAATGCAGTCTGGATGGAGCAAGGCGGAGTTTATGCTGTACCAAACCTAAGAGGTGGTGGTGAATATGGTAAGAAATGGCATGATGCGGGAACTCAGATGAAGAAACAAAACGTATTCGACGATTTTATCGCTGCTGCTGAGTATTTAATTGCAAACAACTACACTTCTAGTGACTACCTAGCAATTCGCGGAGGTTCTAACGGAGGATTACTTGTTGGAGCTACAATGACTCAAAGACCAGACTTAATGAAAGTAGCACTTCCTGCTGTAGGTGTTCTAGATATGTTACGTTACCACACCTTTACTGCTGGTGCAGGTTGGGCATACGACTATGGTACTGCTGAGGATAGCAAAGAAATGTTTGAATACTTAAAAGGTTATTCACCATTACACAATGTTAAAGAAGGAGTAGAATATCCTGCTACTTTAATCACAACTGGTGATCACGACGATAGAGTTGTTCCAGCACATAGTTTTAAATTTGCTGCGGAACTTCAAGCTAAGCAAACTGGCAATAATCCAGTATTAATTAGAATTGAAACGGACGCCGGTCACGGTGCAGGAACTCCTGTAAGTAAAACCATCGAGCAATACGCCGATATCTTTGGATTTACCTTATACAACATGGGTTATACTAGCTTGTCGAAAAAAGAGTAGTACAGACCGTTTAATTATAATTATAGCCACTTCCATATATCAACGGGAGTGGCTTTTTTTAATCTAACATTTTACTGTAAAGGAGAAGCGCTTAAATAAAAAACAATTGAATTGTCTTAATAACTATTCTTTTCTACAATGGCATTCATTTTTTGGAATTTAACCATAAGTATCTACTGTTAACGCTTAATTTTTATTTCAATTTAGCAAAATTTTTATGTAATTCTATTTACTCTTTTAAGATTGTACCTTCTCTTATTTTTAAAAAGCTCGCCTAAAAAACAGTTCGTAGTTTGTCTCACAGAAGAGCCCTATCGAATTAAATCTATGAATTATTCAAGATATTTTAGATGATATTTATAGGTGAGGAAATCTGGAATAAGGAATTTTAATACATGCATTATATTTTAAAATTTTTCTTGCATTTATATATGGCTTATCTCTGAACTCTATTCACTGTAGCAAACATAATTTTAGTATATTTAAAAATTAAACCAAACTTTAAAACATGAATAAATCTACTATTATTGGATGCTTTCTAAGTGTTCTCACGCTATCCCTAAGCGCTCAAACTTCTCGGCCTTCCACGAAAAATATAAAATCGAATCCATCGAGTATAGAAGCCACAAAAGCCGCAACTACCTCCGTTGAAGAATTACTGAAACGACGCGCCAATATTGGAATACAAATGGGAGCTGTTTCCGCCCATTTTTCAATTGAGGAGCATAAATTGTTAAAATCGTATTTAGGCAATCAACAACACACTACCCCCAATAAAAATAATGTAATCACAGAACCTCTTATAAATGCCAATACCGAAAATTTTGGGATACCGAGCAGTTTAGAACCGCTATCGACAGCCTACGGTGTAGATAATCCAAGTACAAACCTTATTGGGTTTAAACCAACAACTCCGGAAAATGTCGAAGTTTTTGGATCGTCTCCTATAGTTTTTAATTTTGAAGATGCTGGGGCGATTGATCCACAAAATCCAACTACGGGATATGTAATAGACGATTGGGGAGAATTCTACTCTTTCGATGTTGAATCTGGTTTTTACACCCATTTAGGCACTATTCCAGGTTGGTGGCTCGATATGGAATATGACAGAAATACAGGTGTTCTTTACGCCATTTCAGAAGGAAAGCTTTACACCATAGATCCAATAGCAGTAACTGCCACTGAAGTAGGTGCATTGGTGGGAATACCAGCCGAATACTTTCCAGCTACCCTTGCCATAGATGGAAATGGAGTAGGATACACCTTTGAAATGGTAGATAAGGGTTTTTACGCTATAGATTTGGCAACTGCAACTACTACTTATATTGGTAATATTGACTATAATGCTAATTATAGCCAAGGAATGACTTATGACCCAATTACAGATATGGTTTATATATCTGCATTTAATGATGATACTTTCACTGCAGAATGGCGTACTATTGATGTGACAACAGGAATGACAACATTAATTGGTCCAATAATTACTCCTGCCGAAGTTACACAGGTTGCATGGGTGTCATTTGGGGAAACACTTGCTCCACCTACTTGTGAAAGACCAACAGATTTAGCGGTATCGAACATTATGACGAGCTCGGTAGACTTATCTTGGGTGGAGGAACCTAATGCAAGTAATGGTTATATTTGGTACGTATTTGAACGAGGTGAAAATCCTGTTTCAGGAACTCCAATTGCAACGGGAACAACACCAAGTGGCATAACGACGGCAACAGCAACAGATTTGGCCAACGGATTAGCCTTTGATTTTTATGTCCGTGCTGACTGCGACTCAGATGGATTGAGTCAATTAGCGGGACCAATAAAGTTTTCAACTGTTCCTACTTGTGGAGGTAAGTTTTATGATAGTGGCGGACCTAATTATAATTATAGTGATGATGAGAATATAACCACTGTAATTCAACCAGATACTTCTGGAGAAGCTGTAACCGTAACCTTTATCAACTTTGATGTAGAGGATGAATTTGATGCCTTGTACGTTTATGATGGTCCCGACACCAGTTACCCAATGATAGCTAGCGGAAATCCTGCTACTTATAGTGGTTTTCCTGCAGGAGGTTATTATGGAGTCGAAAATCCAGGTCCATTTACCTCTACCCATTCGAGCGGTGCCCTTACTTTCGTATTTTTAAGTAGCGATTTAGGGATATACCCTGGATGGGAAGCAGACGTAACCTGTACACCACTTGGTATAAATGAGAACTCAATCCAAGAATTTTCTTTTTATCCTAATCCAACCGATGGAATATTGAATTTTAAAAGTTTCGACCATATTGAAAATGTAACTATATTCAATGTTTTAGGTCAACAGTTAATTTCACAGTCTATAAATGCAACAAATTCAGTTGTTGATTTATCCGAACTAAGTACAGGAACCTATATAATGAAAGTGTTAATTAATGGTCAGCTTAGTACTCATAAAGTACTTAAAAATTAAAATCGAAATTATACAACTATAAAAAAGCCTCGCAAATTGCGAGGCTTTTCTTTTAATCTAACTTATCTGTAAGTTTTTTAAACGTTTTCTTAGGATCTTTATTCTCGTAAAGTATTCCATAAACAGCATCAATTATTGGGGTTTTAGCTTTTTTCTTACCTCTTTGCTGGTTAAGCAGATATGCGCTTTTTGAGGCATAATATCCTTCGGCAATCATGCTCATTTCTAATTGAGCACTTTTTACAGTGTATCCTTTCCCTATCATTGTGCCAAACAAACGATTTCGACTAAAAATAGAGTAACCAGTAACTAGAAGATCTCCTAGATATGCCGAATCATTTATATCGCGTTTCATTTTATGAACCTTCTTTACATACTTTTTCATTTCGCGAATAGCGTTACTCATCAAAACACTTTGGAAGTTATCTCCATAACCTAATCCGTGTGCTATTCCCGCTGCTACAGCATAAATATTCTTTAAAACAGCGGCATATTCTGTTCCTAAAACATCATCACTAGTTGTGCATTTTATGTAATCACTGCTCAACATATTGGCAACAATCTGTGCTTTTTCGTCGTCTGCACTAGCTATGGTTAGGTAACTCAATCTTTCTAAAGCAACTTCTTCAGCGTGACATGGACCGGAAATAACACCTATATTATTAAAAGGAACTTTATAATGTGTATTAAAATGATCGCCAACAATCAAGCTTGTTTCAGGAACAATACCTTTAATTGCTGAAAACACTACTTTATCTTCTAATGAAGCCGTTAGTTTCTGTAATTCCTGATGAAGAAAAGCAGAGGGTATTACAAAAACTAAGTAGTCTGCATCTTCAACAGCCTGGTTTATGTCATTGGTGAGTTTAAGTTGCTCCAAACGGAACTCAACTGAACTCAAGTAGTTTGGGTTATGACCGTGTTCTTTTATGTGTTCGATAGCCTGTTCGCTTCGCATATACCAACCGATTTCATCAAGGTTTTCGCTTAGCATTTTTACAATTGCTGTGGCCCAACTTCCGCCACCAAAGACTGCAAATTTTGGTTTATCTGACATTTTCTTGTTTTAGAAATTGATTTGGTTTTACAACCTTAAGAGATTTTATCTTCTATCGATACTCTTAAGTCAAAAGTACATAATTACAATCGAAACTTTTAACACTACCTTAATAAAGCCATTGCAATCTTTAATGAAGGTCCTGCGTTATAGTTGTGATTTTTAAAATGAGAGCTCCAAATAATGGAGATAGTTTGAAAAATTATTGGTTGGTTATTTAGTTGAGAACCGTCCCATCTTAATTAAATGGGGCGGTTTTTTTTATCTATAAAAATTCATCTCGTCTAAATATTTCCAAACTTCTGGTGAAAGCATTGGACGAATATTTTTATTGTCTTTTACACCTTTTCTAATGAATGTTGAAGATAATTCGATGATAGGTGCATCAACTTTAATAATTTTTTCGTGATTGTTAAATTGTGTTTCTACTACTCCTTCAGAAATACGTGGGTAAACATAGATAGAATAACGTTCTAATATTACTTCATAGTTTTTCCATTTATGAAGACTCTTTAAGTTGTCTTCTCCCATTATCAAACAAAAATCTCTTGAAGGATATTTTTCTTCTAAATGAGCTAATGTATTAACGGTATAATTGGGTTGCGGTAAACCAAACTCAATATTACTAGCTTGCAATTTATCATAATTATCAATCGCTAATTCCACCATTGCCATACGGTGGTAATCTTCCAAAAGATTCTTCTTCTTTTTGTGCGGATTATGAGGTGTAATTACAAACCAAACTTCATCTAAATCACTAAACTCTACCATGTGGTTGGCAATAATCAGATGACCCATATGTATGGGGTTGAAAGTTCCGAAGTAGAGTCCTATTTTTTTTTGTTTTTTCATATTGCTGAGACCTTGCTAGGCAATGCTCTTACGTATGTTATTTGTTGGAAACGATAAAGTTTTTTACTAAATCGTGAGCTTCATTTAAAGCAGTTTCCAAATCGTGATTTTTTATAATTTTATCAAACTGAGGGGCCGTTGCAAGCTCTACAGAGGCTTTTGCAATTCGCATATTGATACGGTCATCGCTCTCAGTTTTTCGCTTTTTTAAACGAATTTTTAATTCGTCTATACTTGGTGGTTTTACAAAAACAGCAAGGGTACGGTCTGGAAATTTCTTTTTAATACGAAGCCCTCCTGCAACATCAATATCGAAAATCACATTTTTTCCTTCTCCCCAAATACGTTCTACTTCAGATTTTAAAGTTCCGTAAAAGTTATCTCGGTAAACTTCCTCCCATTCAAGAAAATCATCGTTTTTTATGTGTTGTTTGAATTCTTTCAACGAAATGAAATAGTAGTTTTCACCGTGCTTTTCATCACCTCTTGGATCTCGTGAAGTACAAGAAACCGAAAATTTTAAGTTGAGATCTTCTTGCTTTAACAAATGTTGAACTATAGTGGTTTTTCCACTTCCTGAAGGTGCCGAAAACACTATTAATTTACCCCCTTTTTCTGAATTCATAAAACTGTATTGACTTAAAACTTATTTGCGTAGAACGCTTTGTAGTTATTTTTTAAACTCTAAGTATTAAAGTACGTTTAATGCTTGTTCTTTAATTTTCTCTAACTCATCTTTCATCTGTACAACAATCTGCTGCATAGGTGCGTAGTTTGCCTTACTTCCAATAGTATTAATCTCTCTACCTAGCTCCTGAGTAATAAAGCCAAGTTTTTTACCATTAGAATCGCTTGATTTTAGAGTTTCATTGAAATAATCTAAGTGGTTTTTAAGTCGAACCTTTTCTTCAGTGATATCGTATTTTTCTAAATAGTAGATAAGTTCTTGTTCAAAACGATTTTCATCCACTTTCTCTTTGATATCTGCTACTGCTTTTCGCAATCTTTCTTTAACTCCATCTATTCGTTCTGGGTCTATTGCCACAACGTCATCGAGTAACTTCGATATATTTTTTGAACGCTCAATAAAATCGTTTTCAAGTACTAACCCTTCATCCGATCTATATTTATTGATTGCTTCTAAAGATTTATTAATACCTATTAAAATTTCTTCATATTCCTTCTCGTCAATCTCTTCACGTTCAGTTTTTAAAGCATCTGGCATGCGAACTGCCATTTTTAATAGCTCAACTGGATCGCCATTTACTACGTTTGCTAATTGCTTGATGTATTGTTTTACAGCATCCTCATTAATTTGAGTAGCAACTTCTTGTCCAGTAACTTCAATGTAAAGAGAAAAATCTACTTTTCCTCTTTGTAAAGATTTTGCAAGAATATCGCGTATTTCTAATTCTTTTTCGCGGTATGCTGAAGGCACACGTGTGTTAAGATCTAGACCTTTGCTGTTAAGCGACTTGATTTCTATAGTAATAGTTTTTGAAGGCAATTGGACAACTTCCTTGCCATAGCCCGTCATTGATTGAATCATATACTTAATTTATTGACGGCAAAGGTAATAAAATAGTCTTTAGCGGATAGTCGTTAAAGTGCAGCTGTTTTTAAAAATCTTCATTTAAAAATTTTAAAGATCTCTCTTCACTGTAATAGCGTAAATTAGATTGATGAAAACCCACGTGACCCCCATATTTGGGAATTTCTAAATAAAGGTTTTTCATTTCTGTTGCTAACTGAATCGGGTAACATTCTGAAGAGAGAAAACTATCATTTTGGGCGTTTAAAAGAAATACTGGAATAGTAATATTCGGCAGAAATTGAAGACTACTGTTTTTTTCATAATAGTCGTAAGCATCCTTAAACCCATGTGCTGGAGCGGTATAAACATTGTCGAACTCTAATAAAGTGGTGATTTTCTTGTATTCTGAATAACTCATTTTTTCAGGGAAATCATTCATTTTCACTTTATACTTTTCTCGAAGTTTTATCAAGAAAGATTTTCTATACATCCAGTTGGAAAGCTTATTTAACGACTCTAATGATCCTCTTAAACTAATAGGAGTTGAAATTGAAACTGCTTTTTTAATTTCTTTCGGAAAAGTATCGCGCTCCCCTAAATATTTCAAAAGTAAATTACCTCCAAGACTAAATCCGATTAAGGCTATTTCATTGTATTTATTCTTGTCTAAAACTAATTCTAAAACAGCTTCCAAGTCGTCTGTTTTTCCAGCGTTATAAGATTGAAATGAAAGGTTTGGCTCCCCGCTACAACCTCGAAAATTTACAGCCGCCACATCCCACCCATCATCAACTAAGTGTTTTGCTTGTGCTACTATGTAAGTGCGTTGTGCGTTTCCCTCTAATCCGTGTAGTAGAATTGCTACTTTACTAGAATTACCTTTTGAATAAGACCAATCAATATCTAAAAAATCGGCATCGGGTAACACTAACCTTTCACGATGCTGCAACAATTGAGGTATGGGGCGAAACTTCGAAGAGTAAATAGTCGAAAAATGTCCGTTTTTAAAAGGAAATTTAGGGTTATATGAACTTTTTAGAATAGGCATTTGCTAATGAAGATTTAACACAATCTAAACAAATTTATTATGCTTGCATAGTAAAAGTACTTTAAATTTGCAGAAAAAATTACAGATGTATATAAAACAATTTGAAATACGTTGGAGTGATGTGGACGCTAATCGTCACTTACGTAACAGTGCTTATATAGATTACATGAGCCACACTCGAATGGCTTTTATGATTGAAAACGGCTTAGACCAAAAGCATTTAGTGAAGTACAATCTAGGTCCAGTGGCATTTTATGAACATATGTATTATTTCAGAGAAGTTTTTCCTGGGAAACCTGTTTCGGTTTCTCTTCAACTAAAAGGACTTTCAGAAGATGGAATGTATTTTAAATTCCTTCACAACTTTTATGATGAAAACGGTAAAAACTTTGCAAGCTGTGAAATGATGGGCGGTTGGATAGACCTAAATGCTCGTAAACTCACAGGACTTCCAGAAGAAATTTTGGAGAAATTCAACGCTTTTGAAAAAACAGATGACTTCGAAGTAATTACTAAAGAAGATACACGTAAAAACAACATACGTCCAAGAGACTTAGAATTACAAGCTTAAAATTAAACCCCTTTGATTTTACTTGTTGAATTACTTTTAAAAAAGTATTCATTAAGCTATATAAACATAGGTGCATTTATCTGATTAAATAAATTATATTATAATATCTACAATATTTAAAAAAGTAAATGCACCTATTATATTAGGGTATAATGTAAAGTGTTTATTTATTAGAGTGAATAGACTCTTTAGCTGCTGCAACAGTTTTTTTACTACTGCCAATAAATATCTTGTCGTTATTAACAATTACAGGTCGCTTTAAAAACGTATAATGCTCTAGAATTAAGTTTTTAAAATCCTCCTCTAGAAGTTCTTCGTTTTTCAAGTTACGCTCTTGATAGAGTTTTGCTCTTCTACTAAAAAGATCTTCGTAGCTGTTGGTAAGGTTAAAAAGCTCTGTTAATTCTTCTTCTGAAATCCCCTGAACTTTTATGTCTTGCTTTATAAACGACGAAGGAATTTCAATTTCATTCATTACACGCTTACACGTGTCACAAGTGGATAAATAATATACTTTCTGCATAATTCAAATTTAATCAATCTTTAAAAATGGTTTTGCTTCCTTTAAAGCAATTTTTAGCTCGATTGGACCATCGGCGTAACTTGCAATTTCGTACTGATTGTAAACAAAAATTAAACTGTCTTGTATAAAACCGAAACTTTCAGGAAGACTAAACTTATCATTTTCAAAGGTAAATCCCGTAGCATTTATTGATTCATTTTTATCAATTTCTTGCTGTGCACGAAACTTTTCTTCCGCGAAATCGACAAATTCATTCTTGTTTTTAAAAAGCTCATTTGCAGAAAGCTCTTCTCCAGTTCTTGGGTCGATATTTAAGAATGTTGTAGTTCCATATCCGTGAGCACCACCAGTATAAAGATATTGGCGCAGTTCAAAACAAATATGGTTTTCAGTGTTGTATATTTCATTTACCGAAATCTCAGCAAAATATTCACCAGCCATATCAGGAAACTGTTCTTTGTCGGCATAGTACACCTCTATAAATCCAGTTGCTGCCTCCTCAATGGTTTTGGCTGTTGGAGTTGTATCTTCACCTAATAAAAGCGACTGATAGATGAATGATTTTATTTTGTTGTTAATCTTTCCTGCAATACTTTCATTTCCAAAAACCTCAACATAGTTTATTGTAACTTCAGGACAGTCTTTGTCCTTACAATACGATAGTTCTTTTTCGGTTAAACTTTGAGACGAGAACTCTATACTTTTATCTTGGGTACAACTTGTTAGAGCAATTAAAACTAAAATTACTACCGCGTATTTTTTATACATACTATTTTAAGAATTGGTTAATTTGTTTCCCCAATGGGGTAGATTTATTCTTTCAAAAGTAATAACTTTAAAATCAGCTATTGTGAAATTTTTATTAAATGATATATAATTATTTCAGAATATTAAATTACGTTTTCAAGTTTTAAAATATACTATGAAATTTAACACAAAAACCATTCACGGCGGACAAGAAAATATCGACCCAGCTTACGGGTCTGTAATGCCTCCAATTTATCAAACCTCAACATATTCGCAAACTACACCTGGTGGACATAAAGGTTTCGAGTATTCGCGTAGTGCAAATCCTACGCGCGCTGCTTTGGAAGCTGCATTTGCGAGTATTGAAAATGGAAAATTTGGTCTAGCCTTTGGAAGTGGACTTGCTGCAATAGATGCTGTGATGAAGCTTTTTAAACCTGGAGATGAAGTAATCACAACAAACGATCTTTACGGTGGCACTTATCGACTATTTACAAAGATTTTTGAAGGATTTGGTATTACCTTTCATTTTGTTGGAATGAACAATGCCGACACTATTGAAAAATATATAAACAATAACACCAAACTTATTTGGGTAGAAACCCCAACAAACCCACTTTTAAATATTGTAGATATTAAAAAAGTTGCATCAATTGCTAAAAAATACAAATTGCTTTTAGCAGTTGATAATACTTTTGCATCACCTTATCTTCAGCAACCATTAGAATTAGGAGCAGATATCGTTATGCACAGCGCTACTAAATACTTAGGAGGTCATAGTGATGTGGTAATGGGTGGTTTAATTGTAAAAGACAAGAAATTAGCAGACAAATTGTATTTTATACAAAACGCTAATGGTGCAATATGTGGCCCACAAGATAGCTTTTTGGTTTTACGTGGTTTAAAAACACTCCATGTTCGTATGCAACGCCATTGTGAAAATGGAAAAGCTATCGCTGAATTTCTAGCGCAACACCCAAAAATTGAAAAAGTTTATTGGCCAGGATTTGAAACGCACCCAAATCATGCAATAGCAAAAGGGCAAATGAAAGATTTTGGAGGAATGATTTCATTTGTAACCAAGGGCAACAATTATAATGAGGCAATTAGAATAGTTGAAAACCTAAAAATTTTCACATTAGCTGAAAGTTTGGGTGGTGTAGAAAGTCTGGCGGGACATCCTGCAAGCATGACACACGCTAGTATTCCAAAAGAGGAGCGAGAAAAATTAGGTGTTGTGGATTCGTTAATACGTCTTTCTGTGGGAATTGAAGATGTAGAAGATTTAATTGCAGATTTAAAACAAGCTATTGGTTAAGGTTTTGAAATGTGATGTCAATTAATTTATATAATAAATGTATCCCACATTTAACCAATAAATCCAATCATTCGATTTGTTTTCCGGAACTGGCCGTTCTCCATTATTTTCTAAAGAAGGGTTTAATCCATCCGCCCAATCTGTAAAGTATTGTTGCCAACGGCTATCTAACATAATGTCGCTAAATTGACCAATTTTATATCTAACACCCACACTTCCAACTACCGAAAAAGTTGAACCAGCTTGCTGCTGAAATGCATTAAAGTATTTAACAGGAGTTGTTATCGGGCTATTTAAATCTCCCAATGAAGATCGAACTTCTGGTTTGTAATGCACCCAGTGAATTCCTAATCCTATATACGGCATAAGTTTATAGCCATTTGCCTGAAAAGCCCTAATGCTTAATGGGTAATATTCTAATCGAGACCCAATATCTATAACTGTAACTTCACCAGACATAGCGCGGAGCTGATCAGCAAATAATGATGTTTTATCTGGAGCTACCCACTCGCCATAATGTTCAAGTTTTGTTACGTGGTAATCAAGCTCAGACCTTACTTTGAAGTGATCGTTAAAATAAGTATATCTTGTGTAGATATTAAAATCACCCCTATAGGCGAAATTTAGATAATGAACGATACCTACTCCAAAACCAATATTACCTGAGTTTGTTTCAAAATCGTGACGTTGACCGAAATCTGAGTAAAACGCTACCGGACCAGCAATAATCCCTACTTCATTAGAAAAGCCAAATTGACCATATACTGCTTGTTGGAATAGCCCCAAAAAGGAAATTACCAAAAGCCAAGTTCTTATATGCATTATGTATATGGGATTAAATTGTACTATAACAAATATATAAAAACTTGTTAAAGGTCTGAATTTTATTCTACTAATTAGTTAATTAATAATTATTCAAGTGATATGTTTTTATTTAAATGAATAAAAATCAAGTTTTTTAGCTGTGTTTTTTGATTGTTACAAAATTTAAAGAATGGCCAATTTGTCTATATTTTCTGAATGCCGAATTTTAAAAGTTTGAGAAAACTTTATACTTGTATTTATTTTGATACTGCAATAAATGGTATTTTAGCAAGTTAATATACAAAACCTATTTTATGAAGTGGTGGGCTATTGCTTTCCTATTGTTAATACCTATTCTGGCAACTGCTCAGAACTATGAAGATCAATGGACTGGTCATTTTTCTTATGTTTCAGTAAAAGATATTTCCCAAGGCGATAATACTATTTTTGTCGGTGCTGAAAATGCTGTATTTACCTACAATCTTAATACACAAGAATTAAAAACTATTTCTTCAATAAATGGTCTTTCAGGAAACTCTATATCAACAATTCACTACAGCGATGATTTCGACTTGTTGGTTATTGGATACGAAAATGGACTTATTGAAATCGTAAAAAAAGATGATCAGAATGTATTAAAAGTGGTAGATATAGTTGAAAAACAATCCATCCCTCCTAATAAAAAACGAATTAATAACATTCGAGAACACAATGGTCAGCTCTATTTATCTACTCAATATGGAGTTTCAGTGTATGACCTTTCGCGTTTAGAATTTGGAGATTCTTATTTTATTGGAGATTTGGGCACCCAAATTGATATTGTACAAACCACTATTCAAGAGCCTTATATTTATGCTGCTTCATCTACCGATGGGATAAAAAGAGCATTAGTTGATAACGACGATTTAATAGATTACAGACAGTGGACTACTATTGTTGGCGGTGGATTTAAAGCAATAGAAACTTTAGGTTCAAGCATTTATGCCGCCAACGCTTCAAATGCTGTTTTAAAGGTTACTCCTCAAGGCGGGACTACGACAGTACGTAATTTCAGTACTTCTATTCAAAGTTTTCGAAAAGCAGATAACTTGCTTACCATAACAACAAGTAATTCTGTGCAAGCGTTCTCCGATGGTTTTATTGAAGAAGCAATGGTAAACAACGTTATTGATTTTGATTTAAAGCTTCAATCCGGTCTCGTTTTTGGAAACAACGTTTACTTAGGAACCACAGAAGACGGCTTACTTATAGTGCCAATAGGAAGTAATCAAGCTACTCAAGTATTACCAAATGGCCCTATAAGAAATAGGCCTTTTGCATTAGATGCAAGTGAAAATCAACTTTGGGTTACTTTTGGAGATGTTACGGTACACTTTAACCCATACCCATTATCTAGATATGGTGTTAGTCAACTTAAAGATTCCGTTTGGATTAATACTTCTTATGAAGAATTAAGCACTGCTGTAAATGGCGAACCTACAGATTTAATAAACGTAACTATAAATCCACAAGACCCCAACGAGGTATTTATGAGTAGTTTTCAATTCGGTTTGCTTAAAATGATTGAAGGCGCACCCTCAATATTATACAACGAAAACAACAGCACTCTAGACAAAGCCATACTAAATGGAAGTGACGCAGGGATTAGAATATATGGGTCAGATTATGATCGTCAAGGTAATCTTTGGTTTGTGCAAAGTAGAACAGATGATGCGCTTGTAAAGCTATCTTCTGGAGGACAATTTCAAAAAATAGATATTTCAAGTATTATTGATCCTGTATCTGATTTTGCAATGACAAAATTAGTTGTTGATCGAGCTAACAACATTTTCTTCGGAACTTATGGCAGTGGGATGGTAGGTTACAATCCATCAACAAATAAATTCAACAAAATTGGCGAGGGTACAGGCTCTGGAAACTTACCCAACTTAAGCGTTAGAGCATTAGCTTTAGATAGCCAAAATAGACTATGGATTGGCACATTAAAAGGACTTAGAGTGCTATACAGTCCAGGAAGTTTTTTTGATGAAGGATCAATTCCACAGTCTCAAGCTATAATTATTTTAGAAAACGGAGTTCCTCAAGAATTGCTTTACGAACAATCCATAACAGATATTGAAGTTGATGGATCAAATAATAAATGGATTTCAACTGCCACTTCAGGAGTGTTTTATCTTTCTCCAAATGGACAAGAAACCTTGTTGCGATTTAACAAGGATAATTCACCATTACCAACAAATAACGTTCAAGATATAGCCATCGATCCAAATAGCGGAGTTGTTTACTTCGCAACTTCTCAAGGCTTATTAGCCTACAAAGGAAGTGCAACTGCGCCAAGTGAAAACTTAGATAAGTTACGGGCCTTTCCTAATCCAGTACGCCCAGGGTTCAATGGAAATGTTACTATAGATGGACTTACTGCTGGAGCTAATGTTAAAATCACAGATATTAACGGAAGCCTTGTATTCGAACAAACTTCTGAAGGGGGAAGCATTCTTTGGGACACTACTGCATTCGGAAAATATAAGGTGAGGTCTGGAGTTTACTTTGTGCTTGTGACCACAGACGATTATGCCGAAACTAAAGTTTCTAAAATAATGATAATTCGATAATGGTTGTCGCAACAAAAGCCATTGTATTTTCAGCTATAAAATATTCTGAAGCCGATTTAATTGCTGTTTGTTATACTGAAGCAGCAGGCATTAAAACCTATCTGTTACGCAACATTCTTAAGTCGAAAAAAGGGAAATTAAGAACTTCATTCTTTCAGCCTCTTACTCAATTGGAAATAATAGCCGACCACAAAAATAAAGGCAGCTTAGAATATATCAAGGATGCCAAAGTATTTTATCCATATCAAACATTACACACAGATATAGTGAAGTCTAGTCTTGTGATGTTTTTATCTGAAATGCTTAAAAACTGTATTCGCGAAGAGGAAGTAAACGAGGAACTTTATTCTTTTCTAGAAAACTCGTTTATATGGCTCGATCAGAATGATGATGTTGCCAACTTTCATATTTACTTCCTACTAAAATTAAGTATGTATTTAGGTTTTTATCCTGACACCTCTAGCATTGAAGGAAAACATTTCAACATTGAAGCAGGCGTTTTCCAATCAACAGATTTTGAAAACATTTGTTTTGAGGGGCCACAAGTTGAAGACTTTAAAAAGTTTTTCAGTGTAAATGCTAAAAATTTAAATGACATTAAACTCACCAAAGACGATAGAAAACTAGTGTTAGAATTAATCTTAACTTACTATAGCTTCCACGTGCAAGGTTATCACAAACCAAAATCCCTGGCTATATTAAACCAGTTATTTAATTAAAGCTTGTTATTCCTTATAGTTTAAGCTGAAGATGTTCGTAATCGCCATCGCCAAGTTGTTTTCTTCCAACACTTTGAAAGCCTAATTTTAAATACAGCTTCTTTGCATTTGGATTATTTAAATCTACTAGAAGTCCTATTTTTTCATGACCTTCTACTCTTGCTTTATTCATTGCAGCAGCAATTAGTTTTTTACCAATTCCTTTTCCTTGGTAATTTGGAGAAACACTTACTGTATCGATATATATTTCCCCAGGGGCAGTTTCATCCTCTATCACTAAGTCATTCACTCCATACTTTTCTGCAATATATTCCATAAATGGTTTTCTATATATTGGCAGTAAATTCCCGGCATAAGTGGTAATAGAACCCATTACCACACCGTCTTCTTCATAAACAAGAGTATGATCGAAACTGTATTGATTTTCTTTTTTCTGAAAGAAATGTGCAAACAATTCGTAAGTATCTTCAACCTTATTAGTATTAGCGAACGCACAAGCTAATTCTTCCATTGCTTGAACCATTAAGGGTACAACGTCGTTACAATCTTGAGGTTTGGCTGTTCGAATATTTAAAGTTTCCACATTTTTCATATCAAAAACAAATTTTCAACCGTCAAAGTAAGTCAAACTCTTTACGGTTCTCAAAAGAATAACAATTTCTTAAGATAGAATTCCTACTTAAAATAATATATTCAACGAAAACATAAGTTATGAAAAAAGAAGATAAGAAGGAATTAGTTACAATAAACCCGACCACAGGTAAAGAAATTAAGAGATACCCTTTAATGAGTGATGGAGAAGTTGAAAATGCACTTACTAAATGTCAAGAAGCATTTCTAGATTGGCGTCTAGTTTCACATTTAGAGAGAGGAAAAATAATAAGTGCTATCGGTGAGGGTTTAAAAGAAAATTCAGAAGAGTTATCTAAATTGATGACCCAGGAAATGGGGAAGTTGCTAAAACAAAGCAAACAAGAAATAGAACTTTGTGCGAGCATATGCGATTGGACAGCTACCAATGGTCCCGACAAATTTAAAGATGAAGAACGAGAATTACCAAATGGCGGAAAGGGAATAATTACTCATTCACCTCTAGGGATAATTTACGGAATTCAACCGTGGAATTTTCCAGTTTATCAAGTGATACGATATTCTATTGCCAATCTAATGGCAGGAAATGCGATATTACTAAAACACGCCGAAAATGTTACTGGTACAGGAATAATGCTTCAGAAAATTTATGAAGATGCAGGGTTGCCAAAAAATCTATTTACTGTACTAAAAATTTCTCACGACCAAAGCGATAGTATTATAGAGCACGAGCTTATTAGAGGAGTAACACTTACTGGTAGTCCTGCTGCAGGAAGAGTAATTGCTAAAAAAGCTGGAGCAGCATTAAAGAAAACGGTTATGGAATTAGGAAGTAATGATGCTTACATTGTTTTGGAAGATGCAGATCTAGAACTGGCAGTTAAAACTTGTGTTCAAGGCCGTATTTACAATAATGGAGAAACTTGCGTAGCCGCCAAACGCTTTATTGTAGTAGATAAGCTTTATGATGAATTTCGTGATGCATTTGTTGAGCAAATGAAGAGAATAAAACACGGGGATCCAACAGACAAAGATTCTAAAATTGGACCAATGGCAAGGGAAGACCTACGCAAAACGCTACACGAACAAGTTGAAGAAAGTGTTAAGAACGGAGCGAAACTATTGTGTGGTGGTGAAATACCTGAAGGTGAAGGTTTTTACTATCCAGCTACAGTGCTTGATAATGTAAAACCTGGACAACCTGCTTATGATGATGAGTTATTTGGCCCGGTTGCTTCTCTAATACGAGCAAAAGATCAAGATGACGCTATGCGAATAGCCAATGATAGTGAATTCGGTCTTGGTGGTGGAATTTTTTCTAAAAACGAAAAGAACGCTATTGAACTTGCGAGAAAACATTTCGATACCGGCATGGTTTTCATTAACGGATTCGGACTTGCACAGCCCAATATGCCATTTGGCGGTGTAAAAAACTCTGGTTATGGCCGTGAACACGGAGGCTTCGGAATGATGGAATTCGTAAATCATAAAGCAGTAATGAAATTAAAGAATAAATAAAGCTAACGCTGTTATAAGATTTCATAAAAGCTCACATTTTTAATAAACAATAAATCTTAATCTTTAGCATTATGAGGAGATAAGCCATAGATATGGTTTACTTTAGCAAAAACACTAAAATAAGATTTATATATTTTTCCCAGTATATCAAATTTAGACCGTGCAATTGGCGAAGATTGTAACGAGTTAAGTGTTGATTTGTTAGAGGCAGTAAGAAGCAATAAAATGAAACCGATAGCATCCTGTTATAAACAAGGAAAAATCTATCGAATACTCTTTTGATATCGACATAATACACTCAATTGTTCTGTAACAGACATGGAAAATTTATTTCTCTTATATATGCAAACGGCAGTAATAAAATTATTTTTTTCACTTAGGGAAATCTGATGGTATGATTTTTAAGTAATAATATCCGCTCTATTTCAGAATTCTCAAAAACAGAGGGAGTTTATTTTACAACTTCAAGCTTTTGACATTCCATTACATTCTCAAAAACTGGATAGAATTCCATAACGTTTTCTACATTATCAAGACGGCATAAAAAATTTACCGCAGCACATAGTCCTTTAAAAAGTGTTTCTTTAGAAGTAGCAAATTCAGGTTTAGCGTTTTTGTGATGCAATGGTAATACATAACCACAGCCTTTAAGAAATTCTGTCTCTATTTTTAAAAGCTCTAATGGCGTATATCCAAAGAATCTTCTTCCTAGCCTTTGATGCACCAAACCTACATAGTTTAACTGCAACGAACCGTGATAATCGCTTAAATGCTTCCAACTATCAGTATTGTTACAAATAGTGCCAACAGCACAACTCTTGCAACACTCAGCGTTTAAAGTGCCATTATGAAAAGCAGTATATAGCTTATCTAAAGCATCATCCAATCTTTTGGTTAATTTCATAATTACCTAGTTTACAACACTATGAAATTAAGCAATTTAAAAAAAACCTTCAAAAATATTGGTTCTTTTTTACAGGTTACAGCAGTTTTATTTTTTTACTCTGTGAAAATCCAAATCTTGATAGTTATAACTAAAATCGGTTAATGGTGAAATTGGACTCATTTTAAAACCATTGGCATTTCCTTCGGTATCAAGGTTAAAATTTACAAAGGCATCTGCTTTAAGTGAGGTGTCATCCCAACGTACTATATAAGTAGTTCCCTTATAAAAAGTCAAAGAACCAACTAGGTCTATTGCCTTTTCAGCTTTAAATCGAATTTTTCCGTTTTGATTGCTGATTTCCACTTTCCCAAACCACGGGTCTTTATATGTCCCTAATATATTAGAAGAGTCTGGTTTTGGTGCTTTACTTTTTAATTGAATTTTTAAATCTGATGCTATTTGAGCATTAATGCTATCCTCAGCTCGCTCTCCTTTTAATCGGCGTTCGTTGTAGTCCTTAATTCTGTCTTCGCCTTTTATTCCAAAATATCCGTCTTTAATAGAATTAGTAATTGCTGAAAAAGCAGCGCCACTTTGTTGATTGGTAAGTACAATAATCCCTAATTCTAATTCTGGAATTATGGTAACTTGACTAACGATTCCTAATAAACCACCTGTGTGTGTAGCTTGAAAATAGCCATTTACATCACTTAAAAACCAACCTAAACCATAAGCTGAAAAATGAGTATTATAATGTCCTCTCCCTCTTCTAACTAAAGTTTGTGGCGTCCACATTTCACGATGCATCTTTTTGCTAAATAGGCTGTCTTGAAGTTTTTCGCCGTATTTCCCTTCGTTTATTTGCGCTTGAACCCATTTGCTCATATCGTTAATAGAAGCGTAGATTCCTGCTGCAGGCGTAGCTATTTGTGTAAATGTATAACCTGTTATTTCTAATTTTCCATCTACTGGAGCATGTCCATCTATACGGTTATTATCGGCATCAATTTCAGGAATTGAAAGTAAGGAGCGATTCATCTCCAATGGCTTAAAGAAGTTATCTTCTATATAAGTGTCGAAATCTTTGTTAGAAACACGTGCTACAATCTCCCCCGCCACAATGTATAGAAGGTTGTCATAATCATATTTTGAACGGAAAGAAGATACTGGTTTTAAATACCTCAGGTTATGAATCATTTCTTCCATAGTGGTGGTGTTTTTTGCTGGAAAAACCATTAAATCACCCGCGCCTAAACCCAGACCACTTCTGTGCGTCACCAAATCGCGTACAGTAAATTCAGCCGTTACGTAAGAGTCGTGTAATTTAAACTCTGGAATAATATCAGTTACTTTTGTATCCCACTCCAATTTCCCTTGATCTATTAATTGAGCAAGCGCAGCAGTTGTAAATGCTTTAGTATTTGAAGCAACTCCAAAAAGTGTGTTTTCATTAACCTTTTCGTTGGTTTTTAGTGAACGAACCCCATAAGTGTTTTTATGATAGATTTTTCCATCTTTTAATACCGCTACAGCCATACCTGGAACGTCAAAAGTTTTCATGGTTTTATTTACCAAACTATCAATTTGGGAACTACTCAATTCCTGTGAGGTTACAGAAAGATTAAAAGACAATAAGAAAATAAAAAGAAGAGAAGTCTTAATGGCAATTGGATTCATATAAAATGATATTTTGAAATTAAAGCTTAAAAGTAGGTAATCTTTCCTTAATTTCTCCGCCATTTTCTAAGTCGAACCCTAGTAAATTCCTACGTAAGAGTATTAAAATTGCATATGGGTTTCTAAAAATTAAAAACGAAATCAAAAATATTTTAAGAATAATATTTGATAATTAAAGACTTATAGCGCATCTATATCTATTAAAACATTATTTTTAAGGTGAATATATTTAAAACTCTAACCAAAATTTAAAATATGAAATCACTTCTAATAATTGGCATTTCATTATTAATCAATTTCACAAATTTGGCTCAAAATGCTGAAGTTGCGAATGAAAACGATAAAAATGAAGAAATTTTTTCATCAAAAGATAAGGATTATTTGCAGTATTGGCATTACGAGCAAATTTTGCAAATGGACCTAACTGAAGATGAACGAGACGGTTATCTTTCATTGCTAAACTACTATACATACAAAATGTCTAGCCTTGGCTCATCCAAATACAATTATACCGATTCTGAAAGAAAAATTAAATTTGATGAACTCGTAGTGAAATTAAACAAGGAAATGAAAGAACTTTTAAACCCTCACGATTACAAAATTCACGAAGATAGTTTTAAGAAAATTATTCAATTAGTTTATAATAAAAGAGAGTGGAATAACTAAATACCTCTTTTTATAGCAATATTTCATGTTAACTGTAAAAAGTGAAACTTATCATAAAATCTTCAGTTTTTGCGGCATTTCAAATTTATGGCTCGCTTTATGAAATGCACGTCCACAGATTACCATAATCTTCACATTAGTTTAGGATTTTAATAAGTACCAATGTGAAATTTAAAAGGTAGTTTTCCAAAAAATTTATAAATTATGAAATTTCAATTATTTACCATTGCATTTGCCGCACTAACATTATTCAGTTGTGGTGTAAATCAAAACAAAAGTATGTCAGCTAATAGCGACCAAGTAGAAATCACAAATACCAAATGGGTTCTTGAAACACTGGAAGGACAAAAGGTTGATGCTTTTCAAAACGGAAAAGAGATAAGTTTTACATTAGACACTGAAGAAAACCGCATTAATGGTTTCTCTGGTTGTAACAGCTTTTTTGGGATTTATAATCTAGAAGAAGGAAATAGAATTAGATTTTCGGCTTTAGGTGCAACAAGAATGGCTTGTCCTGAAGGCGCTATTAATGAAAATGATTTTTTAGAGATTTTTAACCTAGCCGATAATTATACAATTAATGGAGATAGATTGGAATTAAATGTAGGTAAAAGAGCACCTTTAGCTGTATTTAAAAAAGCTAAAACTTCTGCAGAACCTATTGTAGAGAAATATTGGAAACTGAAAAAGCTTGATGGTAAGGATATCAAGATGGTTAAAAATCAAGAAAAAGAAATATACTTTATGTTAAAAACTGATGACAACCGAGTAACTGGTTTTGCAGGTTGTAACACAATCTTAGGGTCTTACAAGCTAGAAGAAGGAAATAGAATTCGTTTTTCAAATATGGGATCTACAATGATGGCTTGTCCAGATGTTGATTTTAATGAGGCTGATTTTCTGAAAATCTTTCAAATAGCAGATAATTACACAATCGATGGAGATACGCTTACATTAAATGTTGGAAGAAGAGCTCCTCTAGCCGTTTTTGAGGCTGTTTATTTCAACTAATTTTTATCGTCTGCCCGTTATGCCGAATTACAAAAGTGATTTTAATTGACGCTTTTTTAATATAATCATTACAGAAAATAAATCAAAATGATGGAAAACTAACGATTTTTAAAATTGTGGTTTTCCATCAATATTTTTAATTTCTTCTATTTCATACTATTTATTATATTTAGTATTTGAATTTGATAATCAACAACTTAGTGTGTGATTTCAATTAAAACACCAATATGAATTACTTACTTCTATTTTTTTACTTTTTCATTTCTCAACCACAAACCGATACTTTTACGCTTACTTTAACCGTTGATAATATTAAAGAAGTAAATGGTACTATTGAAATAGGCCTTTTTAACAATGGTGATCGATTCCTAGAAAAAGGTCAAGCTTATAAAAGTATTTCAATTGCTGTAAATAATAGCTCGGAAACTATTACTATAGAAAATATTCCAAAAGGGACATATGCAATTTCACTGTTTCAAGATCTTAATGATGATAAAATTTGTAACCAAAACTTTTTTGGTATTCCTAAAGAACCTTATGCCTTCTCTAACAACATAAGACCGAAGTTTTCTGCCCCTACTTTTGAAGATTGTCAATTTGAATTGAATTCGAATAAATCGGTTAGAATATCTCTGTTAAATTAGGGAGTAGTATTTTACAACCACAACTCTCTTAAAACCAATACCCTACATACCAAGAATTGCTAATTACACAATAAAATGGTATATTCGCGCCATTGTGTTTTAAAATTATCATATTAAGAGGTTATTTTTAGCATATTCTTTAGCTAACCACCACTTATTTTAAGTCTAGTAATTAGACTTTCTAGTTGCCCATCGCAACGTTTTCACAATCGATTATTAACATTAAGCATTTACTTAAAGTAATGTGCTTGAATAATTATATTATTTTATGAATAAGAAACGCACGAACAAGAAAAGAGTTGGTATTATTGGTGCTGGACCTAGTGGTTTAGCGCAACTTAGAGCTTTTGAAGCATTGCAAAACAAAGGCGAAGAAGTTCCAGAGATAGTATGTTTTGAAAAGCAGAGCAACTGGGGAGGAATGTGGAATTACACATGGAGAACTGGTGTTGGTAAATACGGGGAGCCGATTCACGGTAGTATGTATAAATACTTATGGTCTAATGGACCTAAAGAATGCTTAGAGTTTTCTGATTATTCGTTTGATGAGCATTTCAAAAAGCCTATTTCATCATATCCACCAAGACCCGTTTTATTCGATTATATTCAAGGAAGAATTAAAAAAAGTAAAGCCCGCGAATACATTCGTTTTGATACTACAGCGCGTTGGGTAAGTTATGACGAAAAAACAAAGAAGTTTACCCTTGTTCTCGACGACTTAAAAATTGATAAAACTTATTCAGAAGAATTTGATTATCTAATTGTTGCATCTGGACATTTCTCTACTCCTAACATGCCTTACTTTAAAGGAATAGAAAACTTCCCTGGAACAGTAATACACGCTCACGATTTTAGAGGTGCCGATCAGTTTAAGGATCAAAATTTACTATTGATTGGTAGTAGTTATTCCGCTGAAGATATTGGAGTACAATGCCATAAACACGGAGCAAAATCGGTTACACTTAGCTACAGAAGTAACCCTATTGGGGTTGCATGGCCAGAAGGGATAAAAGAACTTCCACTCGTAACGCACTTCGAAGATGATACTGCTTACTTTAAAGATGGGACTACCGAAAAGTTTGACGCTGTAATTATGTGTACTGGATACCAACACAAATTCCCATTTTTACCAGATGAACTTAGATTAAAAACAAAAAACAATCTTTATCCTGATCACCTTTACAAGGGGATTTTCTTTAACAAGCTTCCTCAATTAATTTACTTGGGAATGCAAGATCAGTATTATACTTTCAATATGTTTGATGCTCAAGCATGGGTTGCACGCGACTTTATGATGGGAACTTATAAGCTTCCTGAGGAAAATGAAAGAAGATTAGATATGGATAAATGGTTGGAAAGAAATGACAAATTAGAAACATCTTTCGATCACGTAGATTTCCAATCTGATTATATAAAAGACTTGTTAGCACTTTCAGACTATCCAGATTTTAATGTAGATACTGTAGGTGAAATGTTTAAATCTTGGTTGAAAGACAAAGAAGAAAACATCTTAACCTATCGTGATAAAACATATAGAAGTGTGGTTACTGGAACAATGGCTGCAGAACATCATACCGATTGGATGGATGAACTTGACGACAGTAAGGAACGCTATTTATACGAACCTGAAGAGGAAGAGGCTATTCCAGAAAACATTTAAAGTTTTCTTATTTCATAAACAGAACTACCCATTAAAACATTTTAATGGGTAGTTTTTTTTATACAAAAGGTTGTCCTTAAATATTTAACAATAGATTAATTTATTTTAGTTCGCAAAACACCGAACTAATCGTAATTTTGTTTTGTCGTTAGATGGATGCATCTTATCACTCAAGAAAAATGTATCAAAATATCAATAATTAACCAAAATTTAAAATCATGCAAACTTCATTTTTACAATCTATTAAGGATACTATTAAGCATTGGTACATCCCATTATTTGTTGGGGTATTGTTTGTAATACTAAGTATAGTAGTGTTTTCATCTCCTTTAGGATCAATGTTAACACTGTCGATATTTTTTTCGCTATCATTTTTATTTAGTGGTCTGTCCGAAATTATTTTCTCTATTGCCAATAGAGACCGATTAGACAACTGGGGATGGTCCTTAGCTTTTGGAATTATCACATTTATTGTGGGAATTTCATTATTAAGTCATCCAGCACTTTCAATAACAGTACTGGCATTTTATATTGGTTTTTTACTTCTTTTCCGCTCTATTTCATCTATAAGTTTTGCTTTAGACCTCAAAAAATATGGCAGTAAAAATTGGGGAGGATTACTTGTTTTTGGAATTTTAGGAGCAATTGTTTCCTTCTTATTAATTTGGAATCCACTTGTTGCAGGATTAAGCGTGGTTGTATTAGTTGCTTTAAGTTTTCTATTTGCTGGAATTTTCAGCATTCTATTAGCACTCCAATTAAGAAAGATACATAAGGCAACTAAGGAAATTTCCGACGATTTAAAAAATCGTTATGCAATCCTAATGGAAGATATTCGCAAAGAATGGGATAGTTAATATCAAGAACTTCTCGGGAGGTTTTAGATGTATTTCTGAAATTATTTTAGGCCATTTTTCGACGTTTATATTCATAGGAATAGCCTAATTTTGCACATTTTTCAATGTCTAATAACACTAAAGCCATATTGTCTAAAACCGCCCGTATCTGGTTATTGTTCGGAATACTTTTCCTAGCAATCAACCTTCGTCCCGCCCTCTCTAGTATTGGACCTTTAATAGATGATATTGGCCGCGACTTAAACCTAACAGAAAGTTTATTAGGCTTATTAACTACTTTGCCACTTTTGGCTTTTGGTTTTATATCTACAATTACGCCTTTTTTTACTAAAAAATTCGGTCTAGGAAGAACCTTACTAGCATCCATGGTCCTTCTTACACTAGGGATACTCATCCGCTCAAGTGGTGGTGTTTTTGCGTTGTATTTTGGAACTATGCTTTTAGGAATTGCTATTGCCTTTGGTAACGTTTTAATTCCAGCGATAACAAAAAGCAATTTCCCGAATAAGGCAGGATTAGTAACAAGTTTACATTCAGCTTCAATGTCTTTAGGCGCAGGATTGGCTGCAGGATTGAGTGTCCCACTAGCAAAAAATTTAAATCTTGGATGGCGGGGCTCACTTTCGGTATGGGCAGCACTTGCTGTTATGGCATTTTTTATATGGATTCCTCAGATTAAAAAAATAAAGAATACCACCCCGACTAGAGGTCTTAAAGAAGCTATGAAAAAACTCAGCAGTTCTAGACTAGTATGGCAGATTGCAATTTATATGGGATTACAGTCTTTTGCATTCTACGTGATGTTAGCTTGGCTACCTAGTATTTTAATAGATTACGGCTACAATGCAGAATTTGGGGGTTGGATGCTTTCCTTATCTCAAGCTACTGGAATTCTCGGAGCACTTATCATTCCAATATGGGCAGCCTCACGAAAAGATCAACGTGCAGTAGTTGCATTTTTAATTTTATTCGAAATTATAAGCTTCATAGGATTAATGTTACCTG
Organism: Aequorivita sp. 609; assembly: GCF_014212065.1. Taxonomy (NCBI): domain Bacteria; kingdom Pseudomonadati; phylum Bacteroidota; class Flavobacteriia; order Flavobacteriales; family Flavobacteriaceae; genus Aequorivita; species Aequorivita sp. 609. The sequence continues at coordinate 194,639 of NZ_JACJVM010000034.1, forward strand.
CTTTTATCCCAATTTACATTTGGGTTTCTATCCTTGGGTTTGTTCTTGGGGGTGCTTTCAGTCTGGCACTTCTTCTAATTGTTCTACGCGCTCCAGACTCCGAAACAGCGGCAGAACTTTCTGGGCTTGTGCAATCTATAGGGTATTTTCTAGCTGCCATAGGACCTTTTCTTATTGGAGTAATTCAAGATTTTACAAAGGAATGGATGTACTCTTTAGGACTATTAGTATTAGTCGCTATTTACAAGCTAATTGCGGGACTACAAGCAGGCAAAGCTCAAAAGGTATAAAAACCTTCATACAGTTTAGCATTGCCCAATAAAATATTAATTCTCTTTACTTTTTGAATAAAAAACAATCTTGATGTTTTCAATTTTCTTTGAAAACCTGCTCACTCCTAACTTAAAACTGCCCTCTTAAGCCTAAGAAGAACTTTTAACAAACTTAGGATTGAGGTACAATTTCCCTTTTTTCAACTTGTCTAGGTAATTATTCATATCCGCATAGATCTCTGGAGCTAGAATGTACAAACCTGCTATGTTTGGAAATGACATTGCTAAAATCATCATATCGGCAAAACTTAATACCGCTCCAAGACTTACCGAAGCTCCAAGAACAACAAAACCTAGATACATAAACTTGTAAAGCAACTCTCCCTTTTTACTTCTTCCGAATAAGTAAGTCCAAGAACGCATTCCGTAATAAGACCACGAAACCATGGTAGAGAAAGCAAATAGAAAAACTGCAATTGCTAATACAACTGGGAACCAAGACACCACACTTCCAAAAGCATCGGCTGTAAGTTCAACACCTCCCATTCCACTATTTCCTTCGTGTTTCCCTGTAAAGATTAATACTAAGGCGGTCATTGTACAAACTACCATAGTGTCGATAAATGGTTCAACAATAGAAGTAAAACCATCAGCGATAGGGTGATTCGTCTTTGCAGGGCTATGAGCAATGGCAGCAGAACCAACTCCCGCTTCACTAGAAAATGCTGCACGTTGTAATCCTACTATAAGCACACCTATAAATCCACCTTTAAGTGCATCGGCTGAAAAAGCACCGTCGAAAATCGCTAAAAACGCTCCTCCTAGACCTTCAATATTAGATCCAATTACTACTAAACAACCCACTATATAAAGCAGAGCCATAAATGGCACTACTTTTTCTGTAACCTTGGCTATACTTTTTATTCCTCCAATAATTACAATTCCAACAAGAATTGCGAATCCAACGCCAAACCAAAAACCTTGACCTTGTAATATTGGAATCTGCTCCGAAACAATTTTAAAAGCTTGGTTTGATTGTAGCATATTTCCACCACCAAAAGAAGCTCCCACTCCCAAAATTGCAAAAAACGCAGCTAGAAATTTCCCTAAACCTTTAAGGTTGCGCTTTTCAAGACCATATCGCAAATAATTCATCGGCCCACCAAAAACACGTCCATCAGAGTCGATAACACGATATTTCACCCCCATAGCACATTCGGCAAACTTCATAGACATCCCGAAGAACCCAGCCATAAACATCCAAAAGGTAGCACCAGCTCCTCCCAATGAAATAGCAACAGCAACTCCTGCGATATTCCCTAAACCAACAGTTGCAGAAACAGCAGTAGCCATAGCCTGAAAATGCGTAATACTTCCTGGAGCACTAGGATCGTCATACTTTCCTCGTGCTAAATCAATAGAATGTTTAAACCCTCGGATGTTTATAAACTTTAAACGAAGTGTAAAAAAGATACTTCCAAAGATTAACCAAATTACAATAAATGGGATAGTGTTGGTCACTATGTCGCCATTAGGATGTAATAGATGTTGTTCACTTTTAAAATCTATTCTACCCACGGTAAGCTCCTCCGCAGAAGAGGCTAAAGAAGTCGGCGTTATAAGTGTACCTTCCTTTATTATTTGATGTAGGGTTCCGTTATAATTTGCTTGTAATATAGTTTCCTCACCATCAATATCAAGTATAGCAAGCTGTTGTTTTTTCTTTACTTCATCACCATCTTCAACCAACCATTTTTTTACTAAATAGTTATTTTGCTCAATATCTGTATCTGGTGGCGATATATTTTCGTGAGAAATATAAACTGTAGGGTCATATACGCCTAAGGTCGCAAATGGATCCCAAAATAGGATAGCCCCTAGAAAATCAACTGCGGGCTGAACTTTACTGTTAAAGATTTCGGTGATTGATTCTGCTGGAATTTTAAAGGATTTCGAAGCTGTATTTCCCTCAGAGTCGGTTACCGTTACCGAATGATCCATTCCTTCAATTAAACCTTTTGATCGTTTCGAGATTAATGAAGTGTTTTTATTACTCCATTTATACTGATAAGGAGGTGTACCACCTTTAACTTTTATTTGAGCGGTTCCGTTATTTATTTCGGAGGAAGGGTTGTTTAGGTCAAGACTGATTTCCAAATCACCATTGGCATCAATTTGACTTTGGGCATAACTGCTCGACATTAGAATAAATGAAAGAAATAGAATACACAGTGCTCTAATCATCAATTTTTGGGCTTTTTTGGATTTAAATTGTTGAATTTTGCAATTTAATGATAAAGAGAAGTCTACCCAAGAAATTCCCACCCTTTCTCAAAATTCATTAATTATAAATGAGGTGTTTTCTACTATAAAAATTTTTATTTATGAAATGCTTTTAACTCATTTGAATAAAGAAAACACTCTGTTAAATAATATTTAAGTTTCTCCGGTTAGAGAAATTTTCGACCTTCTATTCGTTATATTTGAGTGAATTAGAAAAACTCGAATTCTCAAAACCATAATTATAAAATATGAAAAATTTAGAAGGAAAAGTAATAATTATAACAGGTGGCGCAGCAGGAATTGGTGGTGCCATGACCACAGAACTAACAGAAAGAGGTGCCAGTGTAGTTGCTGTAGATTTAAATGAAGAGGCAGGAAGAGAAAAAGTAGCATCTAACCCAGAGAAAATAGCCTTTTTAAAAGGAGATATCTCTAAAGAGTCTATTGCAAAGGAAGCTGTTGAATTAGCTGTTTCTCAATTTGGAAAACTTACGAGTTTGGTAAATAACGCTCATGCCTCTCGCCAAAAACCACTTTTAGAACTTACCGAAGAGGATTGGGCTTTATCTATGAATACAGGTTTAAAAGGCACTTTAAACTTTATGAAAGCCGCATACCCTGAACTTAAAAAACACAAAGGTTCTATTGTAAACTTTGGTTCTGGCGCAGGATTGTTAGGGCAAAAAAATCAAGGAAGTTATGCTGCTGCAAAGGAAGCTATTAGAGGCTTATCTCGAGTTGCTGCTAATGAATGGGCAGAAGATGGGATTAGAGTAAATGTAGTTTGCCCGCTTGCGTTTACAGATGGAGTTAAACAGTGGAAAGAAGCATTCCCAGATCAATACGAAGAGATTATCAGTAAAAACCCAATGCATCGTTTTGGAGACCCCCAAAAAGATGTAGCTCCAATTATTGCATTTTTATTGAGTGAAGATAGTCAATATATGACCGGCCAAACTTTGATGGCAGATGGTGGAGATATAAAATTGAGATAGAGTAAAACATATGAACCCAAAAGAAATATTCAATTTAGAAGGAAATAATAAATGGGGACCCCCTATACAAATGCACGGACAAAATGAATTGAAAAGAAAACGGTACAAATCAAAAAAGCTGAACAATGACGTCATTGTTCAGCTTTAATTAATAAATTTAATCCTTTAATAATCTGTATCAGTTATTTAGGACTAGACAGATATTTTGAATACTGAAGGTTATTCCTTCCCTTCCTTCAATAAAGAAGTTAGAATTCCACCATCTATTAAAATATCGCTACCAGTTATAAAGTTTGCTTTGTCACTGATAAGGAATTTTACAACCTCAGCAATATCCTCTGGAGTTCCTGTTTTTCCAAGTGGTGTTAGCTCTATCATTTTATTAATTCTGTCTGCATGTTCTTCCGCTGCTTTAAGTCCCATAGGAGTCATAATCACTCCTGGCGATACTGAGACAATTCGCGCACCTTTTTGACCTATTCTAAAAGCATTCTCTTTAAGAAGTAGCAATACCCCTCGCTTGGCGAAATTATACATCATATCGGCATCGTCATTTACGAATTTTGCTACTGTAGAAAATGAATCTTCCTTTTGAGGGTTTAACAAAGCAGCATCATACTCCTCATTTGGCGGAATAGTATGCCCCATAATGGATGAAAACAATACTAACACTGAATTTTTAGTCGCTATTTTATAGAATTCGTCTATAACAATATCTGTTCCCACTAAATCTATATTGAATACATTTTCAGGCTTTTGTCCGCTACCGCTAACTCCCGCTGTATGGATTATTCCACCAAAATCTCCCTGACTAAGAGAGAACTTCATCAACTTTACAACATCATCTTTTTTAGTAATATCACAAGCTATCCCCACCGCATCATAACCTTCTTTTGTGAGGCTCTTTACTGCTTCATCAACAGCATCATTGGAATAATCGGTAATTACTAATTTATGGTCTTTCAATACTTTCGCACAAGCAGTTCCAATCCCTCCTGCACCACCAGTAATTACTATTATTTTTTTCTTATTTATAGCTTCCATATATCTAAAATTAAATTTTCAACAACCTCAAAGTTACCACTTATCACTTTGCTTTGAAATGATATAAATCACTAAGCAACAACTGAAAATTGGCTTTCTATCGTGGATAAATTACTACTTTACTTAAATCTGGGAAACGTCTTTCTAACTTAGCAGGTAATCTATCTAATTGCCCAAAGTGTGAAACGTATCCTCTTCTAGCAGAGACTAAGATTATAAAATCTGTAGAATTAACCTGTTCTAACAACTTACGGAAATCTTCCCATTTACTAAATGGATGAAAATTTAAAGCTAAGTTAATCTTATTGCGTTTTGCGAAGTTTAAAATCTCTTGATGTGTATCTTCAGTACAATTTAGATTAATTGGAATAGAGAGTTCAACCGAAAGTTTAATTAATTTGTTAACCCAAGATTCAAAACCTTCTTCAAATTCAGCATTTGGAGGCACTACCACAAATAATCTTTTGTGATCCACCATAGGCACAGCAAACTGACATATAATTAGCGTCTTTTCAGTGTTTTCTAATATACTTTCAACTTTATCTCCAATCAAAATATCTAAAAACCCTGTTTTCTGAGGCCAACCTAATAAAATAAGATCGGCGGTAATTTCTTTAGCGGTTCTCGATATTCCACTAGCAGCATTGTGATCGATAGTAGCATTAATTGTAACATTTGTTTCTGAAGCGGTAGTTTCTGCGATAAACTTTTCAAGTCCTTGTTTAGCTTTTACTATTTTAATTTCGGCTTCTGTAGTATTTGGAACTACAGTTAACAATGAGAGTGGATGCGTAGATTTTTTATCCTTTATTAAAACAGCAAACTCTAAAATCTTATCAATATTAGTCATATTGGCGATAGGTATTAGAATCTGTTCGCTATTTGTTGCAGAAATAGCAGAGACTTCATCATCTCCATCGCGGATAATCATTTTTGCAGCGCTTTCAGTTGCGAAGGAAGCAACTATACATGTTATTAATATTAGGAGTACGGTGCCGTTAAGAATATTTGAATCAAGAATTCCGGCATTATACCCAACTAAAATCACAGCTAGAGTAGCGGCAGCATGAGCACTACTTAATCCGAAAATCAGTTTTCGTTGTCCTTTTGAAAATTTAAAAATAAGCTGTGTGAAAAAAGCTGCAATCCACTTTCCAGTAATAGCAACTACAGTTAAGGTTGCAGCAATAATAAGCGCCATAGGTCCGCTTAAAATCACACTAACATCTACTACCATTCCCACGCTAATTAGGAAAAAAGGGATAAAAAGAGAGTTACCAATAAACTCAATGCGGTTCATCAAAGCGGAGGAATTCGGAATAAGTTTGTTAAGAGCTAATCCCGCTACGAAGGCACCAATAATAGATTCGAGCCCTGCAAGTTCTGCTAAGAAGGCAGAAAAGAAAACAACTGAAAGCACGAAGATATAATGCGAATGCTTTTCGCTTTCTAAGGTTTTAAAAAACCATTTTGCAATCCTTGGAATAACAAGAAACATAAAAGCTGAAAACAAAATAAGAGAGACTCCCAATCTAATCCAGAACTCTTGAGTAAGTCCGCCTGTGTGCGAACCTAAAATTACCGCTAGTAAAATAAGCACAGCAGTATCTGTTAAAATTGTTCCGCCTACGGTAATGGCAACTGCGATATTTTTAGAAACTCCAAGTTTACTAACAATTGGATAAGTCACTAAAGTATGAGTAGCAAACATACTTGCCGTAAGCAGACTAGCATTTACATCGAAACCTAAAAGGTAATGACATACTGGAAAGCCAAGCGCAAGTGGAATTGAAAAGGTGAGGAACCCAAAAATTATACTTTTATTCTTGGTGGCTTTAAACTCGTTTAAATCCAATTCCAATCCAGCAATAAACATAATATATAAAAGCCCAATAGTTGAAAATACATCTACAAACAGACTATCTTCTAATAGATTTAGACCTTCAGGGCCAATAATAATCCCAGATACAATCAAGCCGATAATTCCAGGGATTCTAATTCTGTTTAATACAACAGGTGCTAATAAAATAATAAAAAGCACCAATGAAAATATCAATACCGGATTGTGAAGAGGCAGCTGAAAATGTTCAGTGAGCTCGTTGAGAATAGCATCCATAGGGTGTTGGTTTTGTTTTCCTAAAAGCAATCTCTAATTTTCTAAATCAGCATTATTCGCTCCTAAGGTATATCGTAAAAATAATAAATATACTTTGTGAAAGGCAATTGTTATGTTACTATTCAACATTGTTATGCAGTTATATTTAAATTAAGTAGTTACTTATTGTCTTATTGAATTCAAACCCTAACAATAAAAGGCATAAATTTGTTATCTGCATATTTCACACAACGTATTTGTAATAAATTGAAAATATAGAATTGTTATGACTGAATTTTTTGAAGCCAATAAAATCCAACTTATCTACGCGGTTATAGTTATTATCGGTGTTTTTATATTGCGTTTCTTAACAGGAATTCTTCATAAACGAGTAATCATCGCCGAGCAGAAAAGATTTCCAGGAATGAAGTCTAATGCTATAAATCTAATTAAAAGGATTTTAAATTCACTTTGGTTGGTATTGGGTTTTATGGCTTTAATTTTCTTGTTTTTTGGGGAAGCTTACAAAAAACTTCAAGACGATTTTAGAATAGTTATTTACATAGGAATTGTAGCCGTTATTACCATTGTTGCTGCCTCATCTGTAAACCTATGGTTTAGACGAGCTATAGAACGAAAAACTATCGAAAATGAAGACCCGACGGCATTCAAGTTCCTACGTTATGTGGTAGTTTTTTCCGTTTATATACTTGGTTTATTAATTGCTTTATTAGCGTTTCCTTCCTTAAAAGGTGTTGCACAAACTGCTCTGGGTGGTGCTGGTGTTATTGCTTTAATTGCAGGTGTAGCCTCGCAAGAAGCTTTGGCAAACCTTGTAGGTGGAGTTTTTATTATTTCGTTTAAACCGTTTAGAATTGGCGATATAATAAAAATCACCGATTCTATGGTTGGTACCGTTACCGATATTACATTAAGGCACACTGTACTTCGAAACTTCGAAAACAAAATGATTGTTATTCCGAATGCAATCATAAATAAAGAAAAAATTATCAATTATGATATCGGCGATCTTAAAATCTGTGAACGTATAGAGTTTGAAATATCCTATGAAAGCGACCTAGGTTTAGCTAAGAAGATTATGCAAGAGGTATGTGAATCACATCCATTAATTCTAGACAACAGGTCGGAAATAGATGTTTTGGACGGAAAACCTATTGTACGTACTGCATTAGTTTCTATTAACGCTTCTACCTTGTCTGTTCGAGCTTGGTGCTGGGCTAGAAATTATAGTGACTCCTTTAATTTAAGATGTGACATTCTAGAACAAGTAAAAAAACGTTTCGATGTTGAAGGGATAGACCTAGCCTATCCACATACCACCGTTGTTTTTAAAGATGAAGAATTGTTTAAAAACAAAAAACCGGAGAGCTAATACTTCAATTTTCATACTTCAGAAACTTAAATGTAAATTTCATTTTACCTGTAATGGAAAAAGATAATAACGAATCAAAGACTATTGTAAAAGTTGCTTTTATAATTATCATGGTGCTGTGTATTTCAGGATATGTAAGCAGTCCATTAGCTTTGGTTGGAGGATTTCTATTCTCTTACTTTTTAGGCCATCCATTTTTAACATTAAACAGCAAAGCAGTTAACTGGCTTTTAAAAATTGCCGTAGTCGGATTAGGGTTTGGAATGAATCTTAAAGAAACTTTAGCTGCCGGAAAGGACGGTTTTTTATTGACTGTTTTCTCTATCATCGCCACTTTATTTGCAGGCTATTTAGTGGGGAAACTCTTAAAAATGAATCGTAAAACTAGTCACTTAATTAGTTCAGGTACGGCAATATGTGGTGGAAGTGCAATTGCTGCGGTTTCACCTGTAATAAATGCTTCAGAAAAAGACATCTCTATTTCATTGGGAGTGATTTTCTTATTAAACTCTATTGCTTTAATCGTTTTTCCTCCTTTAGGACATTTGCTTGGCCTTAGCCAGCATCAATTCGGACTTTGGTGCGCTATTGCTATACACGATACAAGCTCTGTTGTAGGAGCTGCTTATGCTTTTGGGGATGAAGCCTTAAAAGTGGCTACAACAGTAAAACTTGCTAGAGCCCTTTGGATTATTCCGCTGGCATTACTATCGGTTTATTTGTTCAAAGGAAAAGGGAAGAGCGTAAAAATTCCTTATTTTATCTTCTTATTCGTCTTGGCTATTATCTTGAATAGTTATTTACCAATACCGGAAACAATTACTACTAGCATCACAAGTATTTCAAAATCACTATTAGTACTTACCTTGTTCTTAATTGGGGCTGGACTTTCTATAGATAAAATCAAGTCTGCTGGATGGAAGCCCATGATACTAGGCTTTACCTTATGGGTTTTTATTTCGGTTAGTGCTTTATTAGCAATCCTTAGTTTGTAACCTCAACATCAAAAAGTCTTATAAATAGACTCTGCGCCTTTGCAATTAATTAAATCGCAAAGACGCAGAGAATTATGTTTAATTAATATGTAGTATTAAATTAACTTAAGCTGATTTATTATCTCTTGTAAAGAAACCTTCGCATCGCCAAAGAGAATACTACAATTGTCAAGTCCAAATAAATCGTTTTGAACTCCTGCATAACCTTTCCCCATGCTTCGTTTCATAACCACAACTTGCTTACTTTCATGAGCTCGTATAATTGGCATTCCGTAAACGGGGCTATCTGGATTATTTTCGGCAGCTGGGTTTACAACATCGTTAGCTCCAATAACTAAAACCATATCGTATTGCGACATATTTTCGTTACCCTCATCCATTTCTTTTAAACGAGAATACTCAACGTTTGCTTCTGCAAGTAAAACATTCATATGCCCTGGCATTCTACCTGCTACTGGGTGAATAATATAATCTACTTCACAATTTCTTTTTTCTAACATCTGTTGCAGTTGCCCGCAGGTGTGTTGAGCTTGAGCAACAGCCAAACCATAACCCGGAACGATTGCTACTCTTTGAGCAAACGAAAGTGCCAATGCCGTTTCTGAAACACTTATATCTTTAATTTCCTGCTCTTCTTCTGCAGCTCCTCCTTTGCTCTTTTTAAAAGTCCCAGCAAGCACTTTCATTAAAGAGCGGTTCATCGCCTTACACATTAACAATGTAAGTAAAATCCCTGCAGCTCCAACAAAAATACCACCTGCAATCATCACTTTATTGCCGTAAACAAATCCGGCGAAAGCTGTTGCAATACCCGTAATACTATTTAAAAGTGATATAACTACCGGCATATCTGCACCGCCAATTGGCAAAACGAAAAGCACACCATAAACCATTGCAATAACAGCTAAGATGTACATAAACACAGTAAATTCAACAGGGATAAATCCGATAAAATAAAACACTGGAAGCAAGAACATTAATAGTAAAAGAAATCTTGCTGAAAATATTACCAACTTAGTACGTCTGTCTTTTACTTTACCTGCCAGTTTACGCTCGGCAATAATACTACCAGTAAGAGCCACAGCCCCTGTAATTAACCCTGAAATAAGAAGGATTTTATTTCCTAATATAGCTGTTGCAGCATCCATTTGGTTGGCTTCCACTAAACCTAGTAACATAGCACACCCACCCCCAGTAGCATTAAACAGCGATACTAATTGCGGCATACCTGTCATTTCAACTTTATCTGAAAGTCTTTTACCTACTACAGTTCCGACAGCAATAGCTAAAAACAATATTATTAGGTTAGTATATGGAACAGTTTCTGTAACAGCCGAAATAAATGTTATTACCACGGCTAGGGTCATCCCCGAGGCAGCTATAAGGTTACCGGTTTTTGCATTTTTAGGAGAACTCATAAATTTTAATCCACCTAAGAAGGAAAGAGTTGCTAATAAATAACCTATTTCAATGATTGCTTGCATTGGTTTTATTAAGATTTGGAAATTAGTTGGAAAGAAATCGGATTTAAGGATTAAGAGTAATCCTTCTATTTATTATTTTCTTTTTTAGGACTAAACATTTTAAGCATACGTCCGGTTACAAAGAAGCCCCCAGAAATATTTAGTGTTCCAAGAAAGACTGCAATACCTCCTAAAGTGAGATTGAGGTAATCGTCTTCTGGCACGTTTAGCATTACTATAATAGCTCCTACTAAAATAACCCCACTAATAGCATTTGCACCAGACATAAGTGGGGTGTGTAAAATAGCAGGAACGTTTGAAATTACTTCAATGCCAATAAAGACACAAAAAATAACAAAATAAATTTCTTGAATGTGTTGGTTGATGAAATCCATAATTTAGGCTGGTTGGAATTTATTGATGAAATGTGGGTGTATCCATTCTCCATTGTCCAATATCTTAGAACCTGATAACAATGGATCATCTACTGAATTTTCAGCTTTTTGTTTATATTTTAAGAAAGAGAAAAAGTTGTTGGATAGTAACCTAGACGCTGCTGCAGGTATATCGGCAGATAGATTTGAATTCCCTATAATTGTAACACCGTTATGCTGAATTGTTTCCTTGTTCCTAGAAAGTTCGCAGTTACCTCCTTGCTCTGCTGCAAGATCTACTATTACACTTCCAGGCATCATTGCATCTACTGAACGAGTTTCAATTAGTAAAGGTGCTTTTCTCCCAGGAATATTTGCAGTACTAATTACAATATTTGCAGTACGAATATGATTGTGGATAAGCTCTTTTTGCTTTTTCTGATATTCTTCACTCTGTTCTACAGCATAACCACCAGCACTAGAGGATTCAGTATAACCTTCAACTTCTATAAAAGTTGCACCAAGACTTCGCACTTCTTCTCCTGCAGATTTGCGGACATCAAAAGCTTCTACTACCGCACCTAAACGACGCGCTGTTGCAATAGCCTGTAGTCCTGCAACTCCAGCACCCAAAATTAATACTTTAGCAGGAGTAAGTGTTCCCGCTGCTGTAGTAAACATTGGAAAAACTCCATTGTAAATTTCAGATGATTTTATAACCGCTCTGTAGCCGGCCAATGAAGCCATAGACGAAAGAACGTCCATAGATTGCGCCAAAGTGGTACGAGGCAATAAATCCAAACTATAGACGGTTGCTTGGTTATTTTTATAATTTTCAAATTTAGTATCGTAAAATAATGGATTAAAAATACCGATAAAACAAGTATTTTCCTTTATTTCAACTTCACTAAAAGTATGGTTGATAGATACAATTGTATCCGACTTTTCGAAAATACTTTCTCGCTTCGCACAAGTTGCTCCAGCTTGTTCGTATTCTTCATCTTTAATCTGAAGCGAGTCGCCAAGTCCTGACTCAAAAAGAATATTATATTTTAACTCTGCCGTTAGGCGTTTTACTTCTTTAGGCAATAAACAAACCCGATTATCATTAGGGGTTTTTAAAATACCTATAGTTTTGGCTTGAGTGTTTTCGCTCATATGTGAATTGAGTTTTCGGTTTTAAAAAAATTACTTTAATAAAACGCTAAAATACTCTTCTTTTACTTTTCTATAGTTTTCTAAATGTTGCATATAGTTTTTTCTAAATTTTTCGTGTTCAGACACAAAAAACATATCACATTCAACATCTTCACACTCAGCAGCTCTAGGTAAACCATCTTGGTACTTTTGAAACTCTATTATTTTTAAATTGTTTACTTCTTTTTCCTTTAAGAATTTCTCTAGCACAGCTTGTGATTCTTCTTTGGTTGTAAGTTGTGCTTTACCTAGATCTACTAGATTAGTAATTTCTTTCCCAATGTAATTTAAATGATCTAACCAGTTTTCAAGCTCAACATAATTGTTTTTATAAGCTATTGATTCAGGGGAATCGTGATTGTAAATCTGCATGATACTCTTTTTTTTAAGTTTATTAAAGCACTTAATTACAAAAACTCATTTGCAACTAACCACTCTTAAATTATTTAAAGGTCTTGCCTTTTATTATAACAATACGTCTATATCTATTGGTTTTTCTGCTTGTTTAACGCTTGTAATTAGCAATTCTTTTGAACCATTAGGAAATTTCCAAATTACAGAATCGCCTTGCGCATAGCCCATTACAGCTGCACCCATTGGAGCCAAAATCGAAATTTTATTTGCTGCTATATCACGTTCGGTAGGAATTACCAACTGAAATTGATTTTCCCAAGTACCAGATTTAACCGTAACTACACTGTTAAAGCGAATTACATCATCAGGCATTTCATCGTTATCGCAAATACGAGCAACAGTCATTTCTGTGCTCAATTTTTTCAACGATTCTTTTGTGTTTTCGTCTTTATAATAGCCGGAAACATTTAATAGACGCTTTAAAAAGACGTATTCCTTTTTTTCTAATATCAAATTTCCATATTTCATGGTTCCTTTGTCTGTTTTAAAAAAAGATAGTTCATCACAGTGCTTTATAAAAAACAATATGTGAGGAGGATGAACTATCTTTTACAAGTTGGTAAAAGATTATGGAAATATACCTCTAAGTATATAAGCTTTTTCAATACGCTCAATGGCTATACTAAAAGCTGCTGTTCTCATATCTGTTTTATTTTCTTCTGTGTATTTAACGACTTTTTCAAATGAAGTACGAAGTTTCTTCTCAAGCTTTTCTAGAATCTCATCCATTTGCCAAAGCTCTCCGTTACGGTTTTGAAGCCATTCAAAATAACTTCCTATTACACCTCCTGAATTACATAGAATGTCTGGAATAATAGTTATTCCACGTTCCATTAATATTTTTTCTCCTTCAACATCTGTAGGACCATTTGCTCCTTCAGCAATTAAAGTTGCTTTTACGGTATGTGCGTTATGCTTAGTAATTTGATTTCCTAATGCCGCCGGAATACAGATATCGCAATCTATACTGAAAAAATCTTTACTTTCAAACGGTTTGGCTTCTGGGAAACCTAAAATGCTTCCATTGTTTGAAATACTATAGTTAAAAAGATCTTCTGTAGAAATACCTTCTTGATTTTGAACACTTCCAAAAGCATCTTGTACACCTACCAATTTGGCGCCTTCTATTTCTAGGAAATGTGAAGCCCAATAGCCCACATTACCGAAGCCTTGAACGATGTACTTTTTACCTGCTAAACTAATATTATTCTTTTCTGCCCAGAATTTAATAGTTAAGAAAACACCATAACCTGTAGCTCGGTCACGACCTTCTAAACCACCACTTCCTGTTGGCTTTCCTGTAACAACGTGCTGGTTTTTTGAACGCTCACTAGTACTTTTAGTACTCATATAAGTATCGGCAATCCACGCCATTGTTTGAGCGTTAGTATTTACATCTGGAGCAGGAATATCGTGCTCAGGTCCTATGTTTTCACCTAAAGCATAAGTAAACCTACGGGTAATACGCTCTAATTCATTCTTAGAATACTTTGAAGGATCTATTTGAATCCCTCCTTTTGCACCTCCATAAGGCAAACCTGCCAACGAAGTTTTCCAAGTCATCCACATCGCTAATGCACGTGCAGCATCAATATCTACAGTAGGATGGTAACGAAGACCTCCTTTGTATGGCCCAAGTGCATTATTATGCTGAACTCGATACCCTGTAAATATTTCCACGTCGCCATTATCCATACGAACTGGAAAATTTATAATAATTTCGGTGTTAGTAATACTGAGGATTTTGCGAACATTTGGATTCAGATTTATTATATCTGCTGCGTGGTTGAATTGCTCCAACACATTGTCCAACATCCCTCTTTTTAATGGCTTTGGTTTTTCCACTGTTTGTTCGTTTATCATTTTAAATAATTTTAATTAGCTGCCATTTCTGGCTTCCTTTTTAATAAAGGCTTCGGTGCGTTTTGCTGAAATTTCTCAAAATCGCCACAGATAAACACCAAGCTTGGATTATGCGTAAACACAAAACAAGTAACGTATGAACGTTTGATAACACAAATTTTTTATGCTTTCTCCTGCTTATATATTACTTAAACATTTTATCGGCAAGGCGCGTGCCATCTATTATTTTATAGTCATAAATTTACACAAACATTTGAAACAACAGGCCTTTAGACGATTTTTTACATTAAAAAAGTTAGGCTATACTCTGGGGAAAATTTTCTCAGGTGGGGAGAAATTCCCCATCCTAAAATAAAGGATGAATAAGAAAGGTCTGAAGTTTTTTAAAAGACTCTAACTGCTATTCTTTAATTTTACCACGAAGTGTCTTTCGGTCGATATTGAGAATTTCGGCAGCTTTGGTTTGATTATTATTTGTGGCCTCTAGCACTTTTTGGATATAAATCTTCTCCATTTCTTTTAAAGAAAGTAAATCGCTGTCTGGAAAGTCTATCTGATATTTAAGTGTTTCAGGTAAGTCTTTTACGCCAATTGTTCGATCGCACATAATTACCGCACGCTGGATTACATTTTCCAATTCACGAATATTTCCTGGCCAATCATACCGTTGCAATAAGGCTTGCGCATCAGAATCTAGTGTAACGTAACGATCTTTGTATTCATTTCCATATTTAAACAAAAACTTATCTGCTAATAATGGAATGTCCTCTTTTCGCTCGCGAAGTGGTGGTACATTTATTTCTACAACTGTTAATCGATAAAAAAGATCTTCTCTAAAAGTCTCCTTCCCAATCATTTCTTTTAAATCGCTATTTGTTGCTGCAATTACACGTACATCAATTTTTTCTGATTTTCTTTCACCTACTTTCATCACCTCCTTCTCTTGTAAAACTCTTAAAAGTCGGGTTTGAACAGATAAAGGCGCATTTCCAATTTCATCTAAAAAAATAGTACCACCTTCTGCAGCTTGAAAAAAACCATCGCGGTCTTCATTAGCTCCTGTAAAGGCTCCTTTTACATATCCAAAAAGTTCTGATTCTAACAGGTTTTCAGGGATTCCTCCACAGTTCACGGCAATAAACGGCGCACGAGAAAATTTACCATTATAGTGAATAGAACGAGCTACCAACTCCTTTCCTGTTCCACTTTCACCACTTATAAATATTGTGGCCTTGTTGTCTTTTACCCTATCAATTATCTGAAGTACGTTCTTTATTAACTGACTCTCCCCGATAATTTCATTATACCTTTTTGTGTCAACTGATTCTGGAGTTTTCTTTCGTTTAGACTTGGTTGAAAGGGATTTTAGAACCCCTTGTTTTAATTCTTCTTTGGTAAAAGGTTTTACCAAATAATCCACCGCACCAGACTTAATAGCTGAAAGGGCATCTTGAATGGAAGGGTAGCCTGTAACCACCAATTTGGGCATATTAGGATAGTGTTCTGAAACAAATTGAATAAGTTGGAATCCATCAACTTCAGGCATTTTTAAATCGGTAATAAGTAAGTCTATTTCCGTGTCGCGCAAGATAGCTACTGCTTCTTTTACCGAAACTGCTTTATACGTATGATATCCTAACGAATGTAGATGCCGCTGAATAAGCTCAAGGATATTTATATCATCATCAACTATCAATATGTTTTCCTTTTGCAGCATCTGTTTTTTTAATGTTTTTGAAATGTAATTACAAAAATAGCACCTCTAGGATTATTATCCTGATAGTCTATGGTAGCACGATGACTTCTTATAATCCCGTGTACAACACTCAACCCAAGTCCTGAACCATCTCCAACAGATTTTGTCGTGTAAAATGGTTGAAAAATTTTATCGACATTCTCATCTGGAACACCAGGTCCTTCATCAGAAATTTTTAAGATTATACTTTTATTTTCCTGTTCCAATGAAATTGTAATCAACCCATCTTGAGGAGAAAAGTAAATGGCATTTAAAGTTAAATTAAAAATTACTTGAGTAAGCTGAATAGTATCGGCTTTAAGCATAACTGCCTCATCAGGAAGTATCACCTTACACCTAACTTCGTTCTTTTTAAAAGTAGGATCAAGTAAGTTTACGGCATCTCTAATTACAGGAACAATATCTGTTTGATCCAGATTTTGTGGCATTTCACAAGCAAAAAACATTAGTTTTTTAACCACTTCTCTTGAGAAAATTGCGCTATTAATTATTTTATCGAGGTCTTTGCTCGTTTGAGTGTTTTCAGTCTCTTTACTTTTTAGTAATTCTGCAAAACCAAGAATATTAGCAAGAGGGGTATTGAGTTCGTGAGCAATTCCCGCAGTAATTTCACCCAAAATACTCAATCGGTCTGCGTGTTCCATTTTTCGCTTTAGAACCGTTTCATTTTCTCGAATTGATACGCGCTCTAACAAATCACCAACATGAATTGCCACAGTATCCAACAACTGTTTTTCTTCTTTTAAAAAATCTTCTTTAGAATATTTATTCGACGGATAATGCACCTTAATATACCCATTCGGCTCGTTAAAAACTTTAATATTGCTTTCAATGGTAACACTGGTTTTAGGCAGCGCATTTGAAATAAGATGAAATGGATGCGAGTTTATTTCAACAGTAGTGTGCTTATTAAATTGAAAAGACTTCCTAAGACTCAATACAATCGAGTATAGAGTTTTATCTAATTCGTTATAATCGTTGTTTACAATTATAGATGAAACCTCATACAAACAGGTGAGTTCTTTGAGACGCTCGGTAAGATTTTCTTCTGGTGTCATAAAAGATAATAGATCTTTTTCAAAGGTATCAAAATAAAAGCTTCGTAGGGTTTTAGTAGTAGTTTCACTTGAAAAAACCGAATAAAAAAACTGTTTAAGACCTCAAATACGTCTTAAACAGTTTTTATAAAATGCCTTAAGCTTTATATCTATTATGAAAATAGATTAATCGAAAGGTCTAAATTCAAATTTTTGTCCTCCAACGGAAACCTCTGCCATTAATCCTTCTTTCGGAAGTGTAAATACGGCTACACCATCAGTATATGTTACATCAAATGAAGGTGGACTTTGGTTTACAGCAATGGCCGATAAATTTGATCCAAAACGAAATTTATTACTCATGAAGTCTTCAACAGCTTTGTCTGTTTTTAAGAAAATAATTTCGCTAAAGGCTTTTCCTCCAATTTGTGCTCCCACATCAAGTTGTTTCATACTGGCCATACCTACAAGTTGACCTTGTTCATAAACTGCTCCATTACCAGATGCGGCGCCAATAATCACAGCTCCTTTACCTACATTTGGAAAAATCACATAGGCTTTTGCATCATCAAAATAGCGTTGAAGTTTTGGGTTGACTTCTAGAAAAGCAGCTTTCGCATTTTCAGCATCTGCAACCACTCTTTTATCATCGACGGCTTGCGCAAATAATGATACACTAAAAAATAGCATCATTACCATTAATATGTTTTTAGTTTTCATAATCTTAATTTTTATTATTTAAGTCTAAAATTACTTCTTTCACAAAAAAGGATAGGTTAAAAGAGTGTTAGATTAAATATAATTATATGCCAATAGGCTATTAAAAAGGAAGGGGCAGCAATATTTATTTGAGATCTTTTTTTACTAAAAGATAAAAGTCATTGTCTAATGGAAGATATCCTTGGTCGTATAAATAATAATAGGTAGAACCTGATTTTGTGGTATAGGTGCTTGTGAAGTATTCAAAACTAAACCCATTTCTTTGAAGTGTACTTTTTGTGGTTTTGGTTTTATCTTCCTTATTTAATTCTTCGAGAATACGATAGTTTTTACGGAGTCGGTTATTTATATTTCTAACTAAGTTTTTACTGTCCTTATTAAGAGAGTTATTATAGGAATTACGACAAGCGTCGCTGCAGAATTTCTTATCTGCGCGTCCTATAATTTTACCCCCGCATTCTGGACATTTTCGCTCCATAGTCTAAATATAAAAAATTCAAGGATCAATTTCCAATTTAAAAATCTGAAAGTCAGTTATTTTAAAAATTTATTTCTCAATCTATAGGTTTTAATTGTGATTAATCATCACTTAATATGAAATCTATAAATAGCTTCCAATTTCAAAAATACTCCGCCACTTAAAGTAGGGTTTAATTGTGTTCTATTATCGCCAAAACTAAAGGCAGAAAGACCTAAATCAATCTTTTCGCCATCTGCATACATTTCATATTTATTGGTAGAATATCCAATCTTGGCACGTAGCAAAACACTTTCTTGTAAAGCATTAAATTGTAAATAACTCGCAAATTCTAATGAACTTAAATCGGCGTAAAGTGTTTTGATGTTTTCATAATGAACATTATAACTGCGTCCAATTCCAAAGTAATCAATTCCAACGGTTGTAGCACCTAGCTTGTAACTAACATCGGCTGCAATTGGCAGACTCATATCCATTTCAAATCGTTTGTTTGGGCTTAGATAATACCATCCTAAAATAGGAGTAGTGAACAACCCAAAAGCTTCTTGAGATCCATAAAACCCGAAGCGATAGGTAAGGTTTTCATTCTTTTTTAATTTTAACAAAGCAAAGGCTCCAAGAAAAAAGTCATCACTAGAAATATCATGGTAATCTGAAGCAACTTTAGGCAACAAAACTATTGTTGTACTCCATTTTTCGGACCATGTAGAGGCCATTCCTAATTTCAAATTCGTACTGTAAAGATTTGAAAATTCTGATTTGGGAAATAATTGAACATTATTAAAGCTAAAATCTGCTCCTGTAATTAATGCGTGGTTTTCGTTTAAAACTAAAGGAAATGTGAAGCCAACATTAAAAAATTCAACATTTGTATCACTGTCGGAATCTTTAAAATTATTATTTAAAGTTTGCCCATATCCTATTCGGAATAGATCCACATATTCTTGTGCAGAAATTGAAAGCGGAAACAGAAAAACGAGAAGTAATAGTTTTTTCAATATATGTAGAATAAAATGGTAAGCAAGTTTATCGTTTTAAAGATAAAATAAATTTTTACTAGAACGTAAACCAGTCCTCCATTTTATTGTCTACAACTTCATTGATATGAATATATTCGTTGCTATTTGAATTATACTTATAGTCTTTACTCCAAGTTGGAAAGTTTTCTGCTAATTGTTTTAATGCCTCACAAACGTATAAAACTTCAGCATTAGTTGTTGTAGGACTAAAAGACATCCTTATCCACCCTGGTTTATGCGATAAATCGCCAGAGTCTATTTCGCAAGTAATACTATTTGAAGTTTCTTGATCTACGTGAAGCAAATAATGACCATAAGTGCCTGCGCAAGAACAACCTCCACGAGTTTGAATTCCGAAATAATCATTTAAAATTTTCACACCAAGATTGAAGTGTAAATCATCTATATAAAAGCTGATTACCGCCAATCTATCTTGAATATTTGGCGCGAGTATGTTTAGGTTTGGGATTTTATTGAGTTTTTCAAAAACTAAATCTAAAATTTCGTGTTCGCGTTTTAGAATATTTTCAACTCCCATTTTTTCTTTCAAACGAATTGAAAGCGCCGTGCGAATAGTTTGTAAAAATCCTGGGGTACCGCCATCTTCACGAGTTTCGATATCGTCAATATATTTATGATTCCCCCAAGGGTTTGTCCACGATACAGTTCCTCCTCCTGGGTTATCAGGAATAGTATTTTTATAAAGATTATTATTAAAAATTAGCACACCACTACTTCCAGGACCTCCCAAAAATTTATGCGGCGAAAAGAATATCGCATCCAGGTGAGCACCTTCTTCTTCTGGGTGCATATCAATTGAAATATACGGCGCAGAACAAGCAAAATCTACAAAACAAAGGCCTCCTTGCGCGTGCATCAATTTTGCAATTTCGTGGTATGGCGTCTGAATTCCTGTTACGTTAGAGCAAGCGGTAACTGCAGCAATCTTTATAGGTCGATCTGCATGTTTTTTTAGAATTTCTTCAAAAGTTTTTAGACAAACTAAAACATCATCATTTGGTGGAATTACAACAACATCTGCTATAGTTTCTAACCATGAAGTCTGATTGCTGTGGTGCTCCATATGGGTGACAAAAACCACAGGTCTTATTTCATCAGGAATCTTAGTGTACTTTTTAATATTCTCAGGAATTTTCAGTCCAAGAATACGTTGAAACTTATTTACAGCTCCCGTCATTCCGCTACCAGAGGTAATTAACACATCATTTTGGTTGGCATTAACGTGCCTTTTAATAATGTTTCTAGCCTCGTGGTAAGCTCTAGTCATCGCCGTTCCCGTTACGGATGTTTCGGTATGCGTATTAGCCACAAAAGGTCCAAAGTCGTTTAGAAGTTTTTCTTCAATGGGCCCGTACAAACGACCACTTGCCGTCCAGTCGGTATAAATTATCTTTTTGCTTCCGAATGGCGAAGTAAAGCTTTGATTGATACCAACAATATTATTTCTGAAAGTCTCAAAATACTTTTCCAGCGCGCTAGCCTCTATATTTTTTTCAGAAGTTATCACTATCTAAAATTTAAATGTTATTATTTATCGAAGGCACCTACACCATTTTGAAGCCAATCGTAATACTCCTCAATATCTGGAGTATAACCTACTGGATCTATCAAGTTTTCTTCGTTGTGATCCATTAAAACATAGAATGGCTGAGCATTTGCTTTATATCTTAAAATTTGGAATTCACTCCATTTTTGACCGATATACTTCAACTCTTTTCCAGATATTTCCGAAATGTACTTTTCGCCTTCCGGCAATGGTCTTTTATCATCAACATATAGCGAAATAAGAACTACGTCATTATTCAATAACTTTAATATTTTAGGTTCACTCCAAACGCGTTCTTCCATTTTACGACAGTTTACACAAGCGTGCCCCGTGAAATCTACCAATACAGGTTTTCCAACTTTTTTGGCATATGCCAATCCGGTTTCATAATCGTGGAATGCCAAAATATCGTGTGGTCCAAGGTGAGCTCCTTCAGGGAATTCAGCTGTAGTAGCGCTTCCACCGCTACCTAATTTTGTGTAACCTACACCATAAGGAGATTCGCTGTACTGCATTGGAGGTGGGAAACCACTAATTAATTTTAGAGGAGCACCCCACAATCCTGGTATTAGATAAATAGTAAATGCTGCGACAATTAATCCTATGCTTAGACGCCCTACGGATAATTTGTCGATAGGCGAATCGTGTGGTAATTGGAATTTTCCGAATAAGTAAAGCGTTAAAGCTCCAAAAACAGCAATCCAAATTGCTAAGAATACCTCTCTTTCTAACCAATGTAGTTGAAGAACTAAGTCTGCGTTTGAAAGGAATTTAAATGCTAATGCCAATTCTAAGAATCCTAAAAACACTTTTACTGTGTTTAACCATCCACCAGATTTTGGAAGTGAATTCATCCACCCTGGGAAAGCTGCGAACAATGCAAATGGCATGGCTAACGCTAATGAGAATCCGAACATCCCAACAAAAGGAGCAATTCCACCTTTAGAGGCAGCTTCTACTAGCAATGTTCCAATAATAGGACCTGTACATGAAAAAGAAACAATGGCTAATGCCAGTGCCATAAAGAAAATCCCGATTATACCTCCTCTATCTGCTTGTCTGTCTACTTTATTTGCCCAAGAGTTAGGAAGCATTATTTCAAAAGCACCTAAAAATGAAAGTGCGAATATTACTAGTAATATGAAGAAAAAGAAGTTAAACCACACGTTTGTTGACAAAGCATTAAGCGCATCAGCTCCAAAAAACCAAGTAACAATTGCACCTAAGAATACATAAATTACAATAATTGCAATACCGTAAATAATAGCATTTTTAATTCCCGCTGCTCTAGATTTACTTTGTTTTGTAAAAAAGCTAACAGTCATCGGGATCATTGGGAATACACAAGGTGTAAGCAATGCAGTAAACCCAAAAAGGAAAGCAACAACAAATATTGTCCAAAGCCCTTTACTCTCTTGTTTTTTAGTTTGCTCAACCGCAGCCTTAGAAGAGTCTGATGTTTTTGCCGCTCCTTGAATTGTATCTGTAGTAGTTACATTTTCTAGAAAATCGGTAGTGGAAGGAACAATTTCTTCAACATTTTTTTCTTCCACTTTTACGTCATCAGATTTAGAATCATCTGTATCCACAGCTGCTATTGCTGAATCTGAATCTTTTTTAGGGTCTGGAATTTTAAAAATAAGATCTACATAGTTTGGTGGCAAACAACGAGTGTCGTCACACACCATGAATTCAACTTCACCTTTTACAGTCGTTCCTTTATCCCCTGTTAATTGTACACGTTGAGTAAATGTAGCAGTGTTTGAGAAGAAAGTAATTATCATATCAAACACAGGGTCAAGTTCTGTAACTCCCTTCCCTTCTTTTACTTTTCCTATAGTTTTGTAAGCATTATTTTCTTCAAAAGTAAAAACAGTTGGTAGCGGACCTCCCTCTGGAACTACTTGTGAATAAAGATGCCAACCACCTTCAATAGTAGCTTTTGAAATTAAATCGTATTCAGTTTCTGATATTTTTTTTACGCTAGTAGACCATTTTACTGGGTCTAATATTTGAGATTGAACTGTAGAAAGCGAAACAATAGTTAAGAGGAGGTAGAGAAAAAATTTGTTCATTTTAAATTTTTGAATTTTTCCCAAAAAACCGATAGCCAATGAACTACGTATTTTTATTGGGGAGTTTTTTTACAAGTCACTAAAATTTTAAACCCTAAAAAGGTAATCCACAAATATATTGATAACTTCCGTTTTCAATTACTAAAATTTAAATATTCTACAGTATTAACATTAGCACATTAACTTAACAATATTTAATCTCAAATTTGAAATGAGGATTTTGATTTTTTTCAGGGTCAAATTTCATAAATACTAGATCTGCAAAAAATCTGTTAATCACTTTACTATTTGGATTATACGCATTACTTTCGCCGCCTTTACAATAAAATATATAAATCTAAGTTTTGATGAAAGTATTATATCTCAACTTTGTTTATAAAACAATTTAATTTAAAACCACAACTATGAATTTTAAAAAATTAATTTTTCTTTTTACACTTGCGCTTGCAACAATTAGCTGTAGTAGTGATGATGATGGGCCAGGACCTTACGTATTTAGTAATGATAACCTATCGGGTAACTACAAAACAACATTATTAACAGGCGATATTGAGCAGACTTACACTGTAAATGGAACAGAAGTAAAATCTGTTACTAAAATTGTTGGAGATACTTTTCAAATGACTACAGTATTTGGAGCTAATGGTTCTTATAGTGCATCAGGGCAATACCGTATTGAAACTAAAATCACAACAGCTGGGAATACTACTACCGATTCTGAAATTATCGTTGTGGAAGATGAAGGTACGTATTCTATTAGTCCAGATAAAAAGAGATTGACTATTACAATTGACGGGGATGCTGAAACTTTTGATGTTTCTCTTTTCAATGAAACAAAATTGAACTTAAAAAGAGAAATTAACGAAACAATTAATGATGTTCCTACTGTAGGTACTTTCAAAGTAAACTATGAGCGCATCTAAGAATTGATTGACCTTATTAAAAAGTCGTCTAAAATTAAGTTTTAGACGACTTTTTTTATTGAATAATTTTTAAAGACACCTCTTTACAAACACTAATTGAATTAGTAACGCTTCTACTTCAAATTTTGCCTTTAGTCTCTGCTACTCAATTCTGTAAAATTGCTTATTTTTGCACCCTGTCTACAAAAAGGGCATAAAAACTATTACAACACCCAACTTATGAGCACAAAATTTAAAGAATACAAAGGGCTAGACCTCCCTAAACTGGCGGAAGAAGTACTCGATTTCTGGAAAGATGAAAACATTTTTGAACAGAGTATTTCCATTCGTGAAGGAGCAAAACCATTTGTATTTTTTGAAGGACCACCATCTGCCAATGGTCTTCCAGGAATACACCACGTTATGGCGCGAGCTATAAAAGATATCTTCTGTCGTTATAAAACCCAAAAAGGATATAAAGTAGATAGAAAAGCTGGGTGGGATACTCACGGTTTACCTATTGAGTTGGGAGTAGAAAAAGAATTAGGAATTACCAAAGAAGATATCGGCAAAAAGATTTCTGTTGAAGAATACAACGCTGCTTGTAAAAAAGCCGTGATGCGATATACAGATGTTTGGAACAACCTTACCGAACGCGCAGGTTATTGGGTAGATATGGAAGATCCATACATTACCTATGAACCAAAATACATGGAAACTGTTTGGTGGCTTTTAAAGGAAATCTACAACAAAAACTTAATTTATAAAGGCTATACAATTCAGCCGTATTCACCGAAAGCGGGAACAGGATTAAGTTCACACGAGCTTAACCAACCTGGAACTTACCAAGACGTTACAGATACAACCGTTGTTGCTCAGTTTAAAGCAATCTCTGAAACCCTACCAAGCTTTCTATCGGAAGAGTCAAAAGATATTTGGTTTATAGCTTGGACTACAACTCCTTGGACACTGCCAAGTAACACAGCGCTAACTGTAGGTCCAAAAATTGATTATGTATTAGTAAAAACATTTAACCAATACACGTTTGAGCCTATAAACGTAATCTTGGCTAAAAATCTAGTTGCTAACCAATTCTCTAATAAATACGAGAAAGTAACAAATGCAGAAGCGTTAGACGCATACAATAAAGAAGATAAAAACATTCCATATTTTGTTGTAAAGGAATTTAAAGGATCGGAATTAGTGGGTATTAAATATGAGCAGTTATTAGATTATGCTCAACCTCACGACAATCCCGAAAATGCTTTTAGAATAATTTCAGGAGATTTCGTTACCACAGAAGACGGGACAGGGATAGTACATACAGCTCCAACTTTTGGTGCGGATGATGCGAAAGTTGCAAAAGAAGCAGTTCCCGAAGTACCACCAATGCTGGTGCAAGACGAAAACGGAAACCTTGTACCACTAGTTGACCTTCAAGGAAAATTCCGTCCAGAAATGAAAGAGTTTGCTGGTAAATATGTAAAAAATGAATATTATGACGATGCTGATGTGCCAGAAAAGTCTGTTGACGTTGAAATCGCCATTAAATTAAAAATTGAAAACAAGGCATTTAAAGTAGAGAAATACCTTCACAGCTATCCTAACTGCTGGAGAACAGACAAACCTATTTTATACTATCCATTGGATTCTTGGTTTATTAAAGTAACCGAGTTCCGCGATAGAATGCACGAATTAAACAAAGAAATAAATTGGAAACCAAAAGCCACAGGTGAAGGCCGTTTTGGTAATTGGCTTGCAAATGCTAACGATTGGAACCTTTCACGATCACGCTATTGGGGAATTCCTTTGCCAATTTGGAGAACCGAAGACGGAAAAGAGGAAATCATAATTGGGTCAATTGAAGAACTGAAGGCCGAAATGCAAAAAGCGGTTTCTGCAGGATTGATGGAGAAGGACATTTTTGAAAATTTCAAAGTTGGAGATTTCTCAAAAGAAAACTATGATAAGGTTGACCTTCATAAAAACATAGTTGATGGAATTACACTTGTATCTCCAAGTGGAAAGCCAATGAAGCGCGAATCAGATTTAATTGATGTTTGGTTTGATAGTGGAAGTATGCCTTACTCACAGTGGCACTATCCTTTCGAAAACAAAGAAAAAGTTGAAAAAACTTGGCGCCAAGCAGATTTTATTGCGGAAGGAGTTGACCAAACTCGTGGTTGGTTCTACACACTTCACGCAATTGCTACAATGATTTTTGATGATGTAGCATATAAAAACGTAGTTTCAAACGGACTTGTATTGGATAAAAACGGTCAGAAAATGAGTAAGCGTTTAGGAAATGCTGTAGACCCATTCGAGACTTTAGATACTTACGGTCCAGACGCTACACGCTGGTATATGATAAGCAATGCCAACCCTTGGGATAATTTAAAGTTTGACCAAGACGGCATTTCAGAAATACGAAATAAATTCTTCGGAACACTATATAATACGTACAGTTTTTTTAGTTTATATGCTAATCTCGATAATTTTAAGTATCTTGAAGAAGACGTTGCCTTAGAGGAAAGACCTGAAATTGACCGTTGGATACTTTCTGAATTACATACACTTATTCAAAAAGTGGATGAATATTATTCAGATTATGAGCCTACAAAGGCTACACGTGCAATTTCAGAGTTTGTACAAGAGAACTTGAGCAACTGGTTTGTGCGATTAAGTAGAAGAAGATATTGGAAAACAGCTCGACCAAATCAAAATGGAGGAAGCACTAGTAACATCGATAAACTTTCGGCTTACCAAACGCTTTACACTTGTCTTGAAACCGTTGCTAAATTAGGTGCGCCTGTAGCTCCGTTTTTTATGGATAGGCTTTACAAAGACTTAACAGAGGGGACATCTAAAGATAAAAAAGCCTCAGTACATTTGACCGATTTTCCAAAGGCCGATGCTGCGTTCGTTGACAAGAAACTAGAACACAAAATGCAAAAAGCGCAAACAATATCATCATTGGTATTATCGTTGCGCCAAAGAGAGAAGATTAAGGTACGTCAACCACTTCAGAAGATAATGATTCCTGTATTGGATGATTCTGATAAAGAAGAAATACTAGCTGTTTCCGATTTAATAAAGAGTGAAGTAAATGTAAAAGAGATAGAGCTTATTGACGAAGGATCTGGTATATTGGTAAAACAAATAAAACCAAATTTTAAGGTGCTAGGACCACGTTTTGGGAAAGATATGAAAGCTGTAGCAGCAGCAATTTCAAAATTTGACCAACAACAGATTGCAGAAATTGAAAAAGAGGGGGAAATAACTGTACTTATTAATGAAATAAATACTAAATTGGCACTTGAAGATGTAATTATTAGCTCTCAAGATATAGAAGGCTGGTTAGTAGCAAATGCTAATGGTATCACAGTAGCATTAGACGTTACAATAACACCAGATTTAAAAAATGAAGGTATAGCTCGTGAGCTCGTAAACAGAATTCAAAATCTAAGAAAAGATAGCGGGTTTGAAGTTACAGACAAAATAAAAGTTACACTTCAAAACAACGAAATATTAGAAACTGCTGTGACACAATACATGCAGTATATTAAAGAAGAAACACTAACAGAGGTTATGCAGTTTCAACCAAATTTACAGGACGGAACGGAAATTGCATTTGATGAAATTGAAACACTTATTAGTATTATAAAACATTAGATTATGACTGACACAGAAAAAACCAGATATTCAGATGCTGAGCTAGAAGAGTTTAGAGCACTTTTAAATGAAAAAATTGCCAATGCAACTGAACAATTAGAACTTATCCAAAGTGCTTATAAAAACGATAGCAATAACGGTACAGACGATACTTCACCTACATTCAAAGCTTTTGATGAAGGAAGTGAGGTTATGAGCAAGGAAACTTCTTCACAGTTGGCTATTCGCCAAGAAAAGTTTATCCGTGACCTTAAAAATGCATTAGTGCGTATTGAAAACAAAACTTATGGAATTTGCCGTGTTACAGGTAAGTTGATAAACAAAGAGCGTTTAAAACTTGTTCCACACGCTACATTGAGTATTGAGGCTAAAAACTTACAAAAGTAATTTAGACCGCTGACTTATTTTAAAATCATCAATTGCCCCGAGAAATTCGGGGCTTTTTTATGGAATACAGTTTCAGAAATCAACAATTGAAGAAAGTATAATTGCCAATTGTTCATTTAAATCACTTCCTATTGAAACTGAAAGAAATAACCAAAGTGTTTCAGTACTAAGTATAGATAAATATTACTATTTTTGCCGTCATTCTCAAAAGATATGCTATTGAAAAACCCTGTTTTTTAAAGTAAAAATTTTGAAACAATGGTTCTCTAAAACTGTATAGCTGAAAAGCAATTGCCGAAAAAATTATGAGTATTAAAAAAGCCTCTCTCATTATTATTTTGATCTTATTAATAGATCAAATTTCAAAATATTACATCAAGACTAACTTTATGTTAGGCGAAGAAATTCGTGTTTTCGATTGGTTCCGAATACTTTTTGTAGAAAATGAAGGTATGGCTTGGGGCGCTAAAATTCCTGGAGAATACGGCAAACTTTTTTTAACGCTATTTAGGATTGTAGCTATTGGCGGAATTGGGTATTGGCTGTGGGACTCTGTTAGAAAAAACGCTCCTAATATTTTAATTTTATGCATCTCCTTGGTTTTTGCTGGAGCATTAGGTAATATAATAGACTCGGTATTTTACGGTATTATTTTTAACGACAGCTATGGACAAGTAGCAACTTTATTCCCGGAAGAGGGTGGATATGGAACACTTTTTCACGGAAAAGTAGTGGATATGCTATATTTCCCATTATACGGAGGAACACTACCAGAGTGGATTCCTTTTTTCGGAGGAACGTATTTTACATTCTTCGACCCTGTATTCAATATTGCTGATTCTGCTATTAGCGTTGGGGTTATTTTATTACTTCTTTTTAATAAAACCGCGTTTCCGAAAAAGTAGCAGATTACTGAATAATAATACATCTTACATTACGCAAGCGACTATAAGTAACATTTATATAAATGATTGAGTACCCTTAGGAGTTACACAATAATCTAGTGGAATATCTGTGTTTTCGTAAGGAATTTCAGATTCAGCATCAAAAAATGAAAGTCCAATAAATACTGATGTAGACTTACATTTATTCAAAAACTTATCGTAAAAACCTTTTCCGTAACCTATCCTATTTCCTTTTTTATCGTAAGCTAATAAAGGAACAAATACCACATCTATTAATTCTGCCGGCACTTCTATTCCTGAAACAGGTTCCGGAATCCCATATTCTGAAGTTTTTAAAGCAGTATTTTCCTGTAACAATATATTTTTCATTTCACCTGAAGAAAACTCAGCTTTGGGAACGATAATGCTTTTATCCTTTCCTTGTAATATATGCAAAAGGTACTCCGTATTAACCTCTTGTTTCCCTGTGATAGTAAGAAAAATATGATAGTTGGTTTTATCCCAAATTGGCAGTTTTAAGGCTTGGTTTGCTATCTGCAAGCTCATTTCATCAATAGCTTCATCAGAAAGGCTTTGTCGTAATTCTTTGTATTTTTTTCGCAATGTGGGTTTATCGAGCATAATTCAGGCTGTATAATAAAAGTAACTTCAGTTAGAAATCATATTTCTAAGATTTACTGTAATTATTCATCATTACACAAATATAAGGATTGGAGTCTCTCTATTCTATTCATATTTAGATAGAAATTAGGGAATAAAAAAAGAGAGGTTAAAACCTCTCTCTTATTATATAAATATAGAATATTATATTATTCCTGACTTTTCATTAAAATAGCTTCCACACGTTGCTGCAAGCTTTTATCATTTTGAATTAATCCCGCAAGTGCTTCAAAACGTTCCATCGTTAAGCCAGTAGCAATAATTCTCTGACTTGCCTCCTTTTCTAATTCTGGTTGCAATTTTTGTATTTTTTCAATTGCACTTTGATGCATTTTTATTTCTTCGTCTGTGGCTTCAACCTTTAGCTCTGGATTCATACTAGCTTGCTGAATTGCACTAAAGCGTTGTACATCTATTCCTTCTGCTTCAATAATTTGAACCATCTTTTGTTGTGCCGTTTGATTTTGAACTTGTAATTCGATGTAAGCATTGGCAAATTTTGTTAACTCTGCCTCACTAACTTGGTTATCTTGAGCAAAAAGACCAAAAGTCCCCAACATTGTTACAAATAAAAATACACTTTTAAGTTTTACTGATTTTAACATAATTGTTATTTAAAGATAAAATGATTAGAAGAATTGACTCAATAATAAGATAGGTCTAAATGAGAAATCAATGTCAATTGTCAATTCCGAAAACTTCAAAGCTAACTGCATCATTAAATTCTGCCAATAAAAATCACTTTATTAACTTAATTTTAGTAGTATTTTATGATTCATAAGACTGGATCATAGCTTATTACGAAACCATTTGAGTATAAAAAATTTGCTTGTTATTAAATTATTTCGAGATTTTCTTCTTCAGATTCTAAAGTACTTGGCGTAATTGCTGTAGAGATATGAAATATTGCATCCCCTTGATTTACAATGGGCGATTGATTAACATTTATAATATACCCTTCCTTAGGAGACAAAACTTTGAAACGCATTTTACCATATGGATCTGTAATGGTAGCTAAAAACTCTCCTTTTTTTACGTGTTTATTACAGTCAATTTTTACGTGTAAAAGGCCACTTCTAACGGCACGAATCCACTTACTTTTTTCGACAATTACCGTTTCAGATTCAGCACCTGCAACACTATGTCTAGGCCCTAACATATCTAAATGTTTTAAAAACCTCATAATACCTTCAACACCTTCTCTTGCTATATCTTTATTGCTATCCAAACTTTTACCACCTTCAAAAAGCAATGAAGGTATTCCCATTTTGTGGCAAGTTTTTCTATATGATTTCTCTAATGTATTGGAATAAACTGTGAATGGCGCATTAAAAACTTTGGCTAGTTCTAATAACTTTTCGTCATCTGGTTTTATGCGTATTTGTGGAGCATTAAACCTACTAGCCCCTCCTGTATGAAAATCTAAACAGTAATCTGCGTGTGGCAAAACCTTCTTAGTAAAGTGATAGGCTACCCTACTTGCTAACGAACCTGTTTTAGTTCCTGGAAACACACGATTTAAGTCACGTCCATCAGGAAAATTTCGATCGCCATTAAGGAATCCAAAAACATTTAGAATTGGAATACAAATTATTGTACCTCGTTTTGGCTTGTTTATCTTTTTAGCAATAACCTGCCTTACTATTTCTACACCGTTAATTTCATCGCCGTGAAGAGCTGCTGTTATTAATACCGTTGGCCCTGGGATTTTCGATCGTTCAACGATTATTGGAATTTCTACTTTCGTAGATGTGTAAAGCTTTGCAATACTAAAATCTACTGTACGGCTTTCACCTAGGGCAATGCGTTCGTTTAAAATAACTATATCGCGTTCTTCTTTTTTGGCCATAATTACACGTTACGCTCTATATACTTTATAATTGAGTTAGCAATATCTTTTCCAGTAGCCGTTTCAATTCCTTCTAAACCAGGAGAGGAGTTAACTTCCAAAATAAGTGGCCCGCGTGCAGATTGAAGCATATCAACTCCAGCAATACCAAGTCCCATAGCCTTTGCTGCTTTTAAAGCTGCAGTTTCTTCTTCATCTGTTAGTTTTATAACCGATGCCGAACCACCTCTGTGTAAATTACTTCTAAACTCACCTTCTTTCCCTTGTCTTTTCATCGCACCGACAATCTGACCATCTACAATAAATGCACGAATATCGGCTCCTCCAGCTTCTTTAATAAATTCTTGCACAATTACACGAGCTTGTAAATTATTGAAGGCTTCAATTACAGATTCAGCAGCTTTTCTAGTTTCAACTAGAATAACGCCAATTCCTTGAGTACCCTCTAATAACTTAATAATTACGGGAGCACCTCCTGCCTGATCAACAATTTCCTTTACGTTTTTTGAATAGTTTGTAAAAACGGTTTTTGGAAGTCCTAATCCTGCACGAGATAAAATTTGTAAACTTCTTAATTTATCACGCGAACGCACTAATGCTTGCGACTCGGTAGTTGTGAAAACGCGTTGCATTTCAAATTGACGAACCACCGCAGTTCCGTAAAATGTAACTGAAGCACCAATACGAGGAATAATGGCATCGGTATGATCCAGCTTTTGACCCTTGTACATTATTACAGGGTTTTTCTTTTCAATAACTATATCGCACTTTGCATGATTGATAACCTCAACCTCGTGATTTCTAGCTTTAGCGGCTTCCACAAGTCGCCTAGTAGAATATAGGTTTGCATTTGCGGATAGTATTCTGATTTTCATTTTTTAGTTTTTAATTTATACGAAAGATTGGTTTTGTTGATGTCTACAACATATTTATTGCTCAAAAAACTTCTGCCTAAAAGCACAGGAAAACGCATTTCCTCACGATCACTTAGAGTTAAATAAATTTCTTGAGTTTTTCCGAAAAGAAGGATTTCCGTTTTTATTCTATATCTGGCTTCAGATTGACCGTTACTACTTTTTACAACTTTTACGTCGTACTCGTCAAAGATAATTTCCTTTTCGTGATAGCTTGGATGTTCTTCGTCTAAAAACAAGCATTTTAGGTAATTATCTTCAACCTTTACATTTTTGCAATGAATGGATGAAGTGTATGCACCTGTGTCAATTTTCACTTCAACATCAAACAGATTGAGTAAAGGAAAATCAGCTTTGTCTATTCTACCAATGTTTCTTTTCAATGTATTTTAGGTTTTTACAAATGCAAGGTATGAAAACGAATTTGATATTAAAATCGAAACCAAACCTCAACAGCAGATGATATATTTTAATTGTTTTATGTTTTTTGATTATATGAGACGAGTTTCTATTCGCCTCAAGGTATTAACTATTTAATATTGCGTTCAATATAACCAATTACACTTTTAGAAACATTTTTTCCAGAAGTATTTTCAATACCTTCTAAACCTGGGGTGCTATTTATTTCTAAAACTAACGGTCCGTTTTTGGATTGTAAGATATCAACCCCACAAAAACCAAGACCCATTGCTTTTGCTGCTTTAATAGCTAGTTTTTCTTCGGCTGTAGAAAGCTCAATGATTTCTGAAGAACCTCCGCGATGCAAATTACTTCTGAAATCGCCGGCTTTACTTTTTCGTTTCATAGCAGCAACCACTACTCCATCAACCACTATTGCACGTACATCAGAGCCTTTTACCTCTTCGATATATTCTTGCAATAAAAACTTAACTCCAGCGGCATTTAAAGTTTCTACAGTTGCCAATGCATTTTGTGGACTTTCAGTAAGAATAACCCCTTCCCCGTGAGTGCCTTCTAAAAGTTTTATGATGATTGGTTTTCCCCTAAATGTTTTTAACTGTTCTTCAAAATCATAGAAAGACGCAAATATAGTCCTCGGCATGGGAATTTGATGTTTTGCTAATACTTGAAAACACGTCCATTTATCACGGCTGTTTGTGATACCCAAAGAAGAAACCACTGTAAAAACTCCCATGGCTTCAAAATGACGGACAACACTAGTACCATAAAAAGTATTTGAAGCTCCAATTCTTGGAATAATTGCATCGAGGTATTCAATAAGATCACCTTCGTAATAGAGCACTGCCTTGCCGTTTTCTATTTCGAGATTGCAATAAGTAGGGTCCAAAACTTCTACATTATGATTTCTGGCTGAAGCAGCATGTAGTAGACTTTTAGTAGAATAAAGCGTCTCTCCACGCGATAAAATGGCGATATTCATAGATAACAGTTAGCGGTGCAATTTAACCAAAAAGGTAACGAGATTTAATGGTCCAAAAAAATAAATTACTATTAACATTTAGAAGCTGAAAACGCATCATTTAAAATTTACAAACTATTATCTTTGGAGTTATGTCTAATGCTTCGTTAACACTACAAATTTCAACACTCCCCGATTCGCCTGGAGTATATCAATACTACGATAGGGACGGGAAGTTACTTTACGTTGGGAAGGCAAAAAATTTAAAAAAAAGAGTTTCTTCTTATTTCAACAAACAACAAGATAACGGCAAAACACGAATTCTTGTAAAAAAGATTGCCAACATTAAACATATTGTTGTTCAAACAGAGACGGATGCTCTTTTGTTAGAAAACAACTTAATTAAGAAATATCAGCCACGATACAATGTGTTGCTGAAAGACGACAAAAGCTATCCGTGGATTTGTATAAAGAACGAACGTTTCCCAAGAGTTTTCCCAACGAGACGAATGATTAAAGATGGGTCGGAGTATTTCGGACCTTACACAAATATGAAAACCGTACACACCCTCCTAGATTTAATTAAAGGGTTATATCCACTACGTACTTGTAATTACGATTTATCTGAAGAAAAAATTAAAGACGGAAAATACAAAGTTTGTCTAGAATACCATCTCGGAAATTGCTTAGGGCCTTGTGAAGGATTGTATTCTGAAAAAGAATATCACGAAAATATTGAAGCTATTAGAGATATTGTAAAAGGAAATTTTAAAGAATCCTTGCACAAGTTCAAAAAGCTAATGAAGCAATATGCAGATGAATTACGATTTGAAGAAGCTCAACGCATAAAGGAGAAGATAGATATTTTAGAAAACTATCAATCTAAATCTACTGTTGTAAATCCTAAAATAAACAATGTTGATGTTTTCAGTATTATTTCTGATGAAGGCTATGCTTACGTTAATTTTTTACAGCTTTCACATGGAGCAATTATACGGTCGCATACACTAGAAATAAAGAAGAAGTTGGATGAAACCGACGAGGAGTTACTTCAACTAGCTATTATAGAACTCCGCCAACGATTCAATTCACTTTCAAGAGAAATTTATGTACCTTTTGCATTGGAATTGGGAGAAGAGGTAAAGGTTCACGTACCCAAATTAGGCGACAAAAAAGCGATATTAGACTTATCGGAAAGGAATGCAAAGTACTTTCGAATGGAGAAGTTTAAACAAGCTAAAATTGTAGACCCAGATCGTCACGAAAAGCGAATTATGGCGCAGATGAAAAAAGACCTTCGTCTTTCGGTAGAACCACGCCATATTGAATGTTTCGACAATAGTAACATACAAGGCACCAATCCTGTAGCTGCTTGTGTGGTTTTTAAAAATGGAAAACCAAGCAAAAAGGATTATCGAAAATTCAATATAAAAACGGTAGTAGGACCAGATGATTTCGCCTCAATGGAAGAAGTTGTTTACCGCAGGTATAAAAGATTGTTGGAGGAAGAACAACCTTTACCTCAACTTATCATTATAGATGGAGGAAAAGGACAACTTTCATCATCGTTAAAAAGCTTAGACAGATTAGGTTTACGTGGAAAAATAGCAATAATAGGAATCGCCAAGCGTTTAGAAGAACTTTTTTATCCAGACGATCCTATTCCTTTATATTTAGATAAAAAAAGTGAGACCTTAAAAATTATACAACAATTACGAAATGAAGCTCACCGATTTGGAATCACCTTCCACCGAAGCAAACGCAGTAAGCAAGCGCTAAATACAGAATTGGAAACTATTCCGGGAATTGGAGAAAAAACAATTGTTGAATTATTGAAGCATTTCAAAAGCACTAAACGTGTTGCTTCAGCTAATTTCGAAGAGCTTTCAAAAGTAGTAGGGGCTAGTAGAGCTAAGAAAATAGTTACCCATTTTCAAAAGACTAAGTCGGATTAATATATTTAATTAATAAAATCGAAATTTAATAAATGAAAAAAGCACTTTTTATATTATTTATACTAGTTTCTACGCTTTCATTGTCACAAACAAAAGATAAGGAAGATTTAAAAGTAGGCGTTGTTTTAAGTGGTGGAGGTGCAAAAGGACTTGCGCATATTGGAGCTCTTAAAGTTATTGAAGAGTCTGGGGTTCGTATAGATTATATTGGCGGTACAAGTATGGGGGCAATTATTGGAGCTCTATACGCAGCGGGATATTCGGCAAACCAGCTTGACAGTATTTTTCAAAAAACAGACTTTAATACTTTAATTCGCGACAATATCCCGAGAAGTGCGAAGACATTTTACGAGAAACAAGAATCGGAAAAATACTCCTTGATACTACCTTTCGATAATTTTAAAATTGGGTTTCCTTCAGGAATTTCTAAAGGTCAGAATGTATATAACTTAATTTCAAAATTAACCAGTCACGTTAGCACCACTTCCGATTTTAGTAAACTACCAATTCCATTTTTCTGTATTGCTACCGATGTTGAAACGGGAAAAGAAGTTATACTAGAGCGCGGCTACCTCCCTAGAGCTATTACTGCAAGTGGAGCCTTACCTTCGCTTTTTAGCCCTGTAATAATTAACGATCGCGTTCTTATTGACGGGGGTGTGGTTAATAATTATCCTATTAATGAAGTTAAAGCTAAGGGGATGGACTTAATAATTGGGATTGATGTTCAGGACAGTCTAAAAGACAGAACTAGACTTAAATCTGCTATTGATGTTTTAGTACAAATAAATAACTATCGCACCATTAATGATATGATTGAAAAACGTGGAAAAACCGATATTTATATACATCCAAATATTCAAGATTTCTCGGTTGTTTCATTCGACGAAGGAAAAAAAATAGTACAATCTGGTATTGATGAAGCAAATAAATTTCGAGAAGAACTACTTGAGGTAGCTTCGAAACAAAAACCTTCAGAAAAAGAGAAAGTAAATATTGTGAACCGAGACTCTATCTATATAAAAGAAGTGAAAATTGAAGGTCTTGACAATTATACTCGAAGCTATGTATTAGGAAAATTAAAACTCCGAACTCCAGATAAAGTAACCTTCAAAGCTTTTAATGAAGGAATCAACAACCTATCAGCTACAGGTAATTTTCAAGATATTAACTATAGGTTCATAGAAGACGACAACCAAGAAAACACTTTGTTATTACAATTACGGGAGAGCAAATCGTCAATGTTACTTCGTTTTTCAGCACATTACGACGATTTATTCCACACTGCAGCATTAGTAAACATCACTAAAAAGAGACTTTTAACCAATAATGATATCGCTTCATTAGATTTAATTGCAGGAGATAATCTTCGGTATAATTTTCAGTATTATATCGACAAAGGGTTTTATTGGAGTGTAGGAATTAATTCAAAATATCACTTTTTTGACACAGAAGTACCCATATCATTTATAGATCCAGATATAAATAATGAACTCTCTCTTCCAATTAATAAACTTTCCATTAACTATAGTGATTTTACAAATCAAATTTACTTCGAAACACTTTTTAAAAGATCTTTTGTATTTAGTATAGGCGCAGAGCATAAATACCTTAGATACCTATCGGAAACCATTGGTACAGATAATAACAATATTCCTCGTACTGTTTTTGAAAGTACCAATTACTATAGTGCTTTTGGGCTTTTAAAGTACGATACTTACGACAACAGCTTCTTTCCGAAAAGTGGAGCCTATTTTTCTGGAGATTTTCACTGGTATTTATTTGCTCACGGTCGAAACAAAAACTTTAGACCTTTCTCACTTGCAAAAGCAAAAATGGGTTACGCTCATAAAATTTCTGATAAATTTTCGGCTCACATAACCGCTGAAGGTGGTTTTAAATTAGGAGGCCCTGAAACCACGACATTAGACTTTGCACTTGGTGGATACGGATTTAAAGAGATGAACAACATTATACCGTTTTTAGGCTATAGTGCTATTTCACTTCGAGGAAATACATATCTTAAAAGCGTCCTTTCTATTGACTATGAAATTTTCAAAAAAAACCACATAAATGTTTCAGCAAACATTGCTAACGTAGGTAATGATCTTTTAGAAAATGGAGAATGGGCTGATGGCATCGACTACTCAGGGTTTTCTTTAGGTTACGGCTTAGAAACAGTTTTAGGACCTATGGAAATAAAATATTCTTTCTCACCGGAACACGATGAAGGGATATGGTATGTGGCATTGGGCTATAGGTTTTAATGTTTCCTTAGTTCAGTAACTAGTATATTTTTACGATATTTGTGAGGTTAAGCTTTTCAATTTGAAACATTAAAATGTTTACGTTGAAATTTTTAACCTCAAAATTTATTGATTTAATATTTAACATCATATATGCCTTTCTACCATAAACTTGGCAAAATACCGCCTAAACGACATACCCAATTTAGAAAGCCAGACGGAAGTCTTTACTACGAAGAACTTTTTGGCACAATTGGTTTCGATGGAATGTATAGTAATA
The DNA here is from genome assembly GCF_014212065.1 of Aequorivita sp. 609. Lineage (NCBI taxonomy): Bacteria > Pseudomonadati > Bacteroidota > Flavobacteriia > Flavobacteriales > Flavobacteriaceae > Aequorivita > Aequorivita sp. 609. The sequence continues at coordinate 232,830 of NZ_JACJVM010000034.1, forward strand.
TCTACCACGAGCACAGGCCAACGCAAGTAAAAGAGATAAAAAAACAATACAATGTTTCACCTAAAATTGCAAGAGCTAATAATATAGAGTCACTTCGATTAAAAGGGTTTAATGTTGAACCAGAAAATGATTATTTAGAGAGTAGAAAAACTGTACTCACCAATAGCGACTGCAGTATTGTTCTTGCCGCTACAAAAAAATCTCTGAAAGATTATTTCTATAAAAACACAGATTCTGATGAATTAATTTTTATTCACAGAGGCTCAGGTAAATTGCGTACTTTTTTAGGAAATCTTGATTTTAAGTATGGAGATTATCTATTAGTACCTCGTGGTATAATTTATCAAATTGAATTTGATACTGAAGATAATCGTTTGTTTATTGTAGAGTCTAAACACCCTATTTACACTCCAAAACGATATAGAAACTGGTTCGGTCAATTATTGGAGCATTCACCATATTGTGAACGTGACATTAGAAAGCCCGAAGAACTTGAAACTTACGATAAAAAAGGTGAGTTTTTGGTTAAAGTAAAGAAGCAAGACGAAATTTTTGAATTGGTTTATGCCACCCACCCATTTGATGTTGTTGGTTATGATGGATATAATTTCCCTTATGCTTTTTCAATACACGACTTTGAGCCTATAACAGGGCGTATTCACCAACCGCCACCAGTACATCAAACATTTGAAACAAGTGCATTTGTGGTGTGTAGTTTTGTTCCAAGACTTTATGATTATCACCCGTTAAGTGTTCCTGCTCCATATAATCACAGCAATATTGATAGCGATGAAGTGTTATACTATGTTGATGGAGATTTTATGAGCCGAAACGATATTGAAGCAGGTCAAATTACCTTACATCCTGCGGGTATTCCTCACGGCCCACACCCAGGTGCAGCCGAAAGAAGTATTGGAAAAACTGAAACGGAAGAACTTGCCGTTATGGTAGATACTTTTAAACCTCTAAAGGTTACTGAAGATGGATTAAAACTATCTGATGGCACTTATTACAAAAGTTGGTTAGAGTAATCCTTCAATTGTAATTATATTTTATTATATAGTACATTTGAAGACAATTAAAGAATTTTACAAGAAGAAACTCTCATAGAGAATCTTCTCGATTAATAAATAATAGGATTTTTAGAAAATTAAATTATGAGCAAAGAAGTAAAGTCGGTCGAGTATGGACTAGAAAAGATTTTTGAAGGCGCAGAAGACTTTCTGCCGTTATTAGGTACAGACTACGTAGAGTTCTATGTGGGTAATGCAAAGCAAAGTGCCCATTTTTATAAAACAGCATTTGGATTTCAATCATATGCATATAAAGGTCTTGAAACAGGATCTCGTGATTCGGTAAGCTATGTGCTTAAGCAAGATAAAATCACACTTGTTTTAACTACACCTCTTAATAGCAAGTCCCCTATCAACGACCATATTGTAAAACACGGTGATGGTGTAAAGGTAATTGCACTTTGGGTAGAAGATGCTAGAAGCGCATTCGAAGAAACTACAAAACGCGGTGCTAAACCATATATGGAACCAACCGTGGAAAAAGACGAAAACGGAGAAGTAGTACGTAGTGGTATTTACACTTATGGTGAAACAGTACATATGTTTGTTGAGCGTAAAAATTACAACGGAACCTTTTTACCTGGTTTCCGTGAGTGGAAAAGCGACTACAATCCAACACCAACTGGTTTAAAATACATCGACCATATGGTAGGAAACGTAGGTTGGAATCAAATGAACGTTTGGGTAAAATGGTACGAAGATGTAATGGGCTTTGTTAACTTCCTATCATTCGACGACAAACAAATTCACACAGAATATTCTGCCTTAATGAGTAAGGTAATGAGTAATGGTAACGGACGTATTAAGTTCCCTATCAACGAACCAGCAGAAGGAGCTAAAAGATCACAGATTGAAGAATATTTAGACTTTTATGAAGATGCAGGAGTTCAACACTTAGCATTAACAACAGATGATATCATTAAAACTGTAAGTCAGTTAAAAGAAAGAGGGGTTGAATTCTTACCTCCTCCACCACAAGCATATTACGATGCTATTCCAGAGCGTTTAGGCGACCATATGAAAATGATGAAAGAAGACATTGACGAGCTGAGAAAACTATCTATTATGATAGATGCTGACGAAGATGGATACTTACTTCAAATATTTACCAAGCCATTAGAAGACCGTCCTACTTTATTCTTTGAAATCATTCAAAGAATGGGAGCAAAAGGTTTTGGCGCTGGAAACTTCAAAGCTCTTTTTGAATCTATCGAGCGCGAGCAAGCTCAAAGAGGAACATTATAAAAATGTAACTTTATCTAAACCCCATCGTCTTTGGTGGGGTTTATTTTTTGGAACAGATGTTGTAATTCATATAATAAAAACATCTAAAGTCACATTTTATGAAGAAGCTAATCGTCCTTTTATTAATTTTTGGAAACACATTTTTACTTTCTGCACAAGAGAGAGCATATGGCGATGGCGAATACTTTAAATTTCGAGTTCATTACGGATTTGTAACAGCAGGTTATGCAACTCTAAATGTTAATAATGCTACTTTAAACGGCAAGGAAGTTTACCATGTTCGTGGATATGGTAAAACTGTAGGACTTTCAAAGTGGTTTTTTAAAGTTGAAGACGATTACCAATCGTATATAGATAAGAAAAAGGATATCCCTTACCGCTTTATCAGAAAAATTGATGAAGGTGGTTATACCAAAGATGTTCAAATAGACTTTAACCACAACACAAATAAAGCCACTGTAAACGACAAAAAGCACAACGAGACTTCTGTGTTTTCTTTCCCTAAAGAAACACAAGATATGATTTCAGCTTTTTATTATCTCAGAAACAAATTAGACACTGAAAACATCAAAGAAGGTGATATTGTTGAAATAAATATGTTTTTTGACAAAGAAAATTTTAAATTCAGGCTAAAATTCCTTGGTAAAGAAGTTTTAGATACTAATTTTGGGGCCGTTCGCACTTTAATATTTAGACCTTATGTACAATCTGGTAGAGTATTTAAAGAAAAAGAAAGTTTAACTGTTTGGATTAGTGACGATAACAACAAAATTCCGTTGTTAATCAAAGCCGATTTAGCAGTTGGTTCTTTAAAAGCGACATTAACTGAATTTAAAGGATTACAACACTCCTTTAAAATATTAGCGAAGTAATTTTTATTCTTCGCTAACCAGAAAATATTGAATAGCGTAAATTTTTTGATTAACTATTCAATATTTTTCTACAAAATGAGTTAGCCTAATTAAAGAATAATACAGAAAAATTTCCCCAGAATTGAAACACCTAATTGTAGCACTATTATCCCTTGTCTTATTCACTACCGCTTGTGAGAATACAAAAGACGATGTTAATGAAGTAGTTGAAAAACAAGAAGACCCTATTATCGAACAATATGGATATATCTTAAACGACTTTAATGTTGTTAGAGACACCATACGTAAAGGCGATACTTTCGGCGATATCCTAAGCGCAAATGGAATTTCGCAGGATAAAATCATGCAGGTTGCCACTAAATTTAGAGATAGTTTTGATGTGCGTAGAATAAGAGTAGGGAAACCTTATGTACTTCTAAATTCAAAAGATTCACTTAATAAAACACAAGTTTTTATTTACGAAAGCAATAAAATTAATTTTGCTGTTGTTGATTTTAGAGACTCACTTACTATTTACAATAGCCAAAAACCTGTTCGATACGAAGAAAAAGAAGCCTCAGGAATTATTACAAGTTCACTTTCGGCAACTATGGAAGAACAGAATTTAAGTCCATATATGACCGATCAACTTGCAAACATTTATGCCTGGACGATAAACTTTTTTAAATTACAGGCAGGAGATCGTTTTAAAGTAATTTATACCGAGCGTTATATAGACGATACAATTCCTGCGGGTTTAAAAGAAATTAAAGCAGCCTATTTTGAACACAATGGAAAGCCATTGTATGCTTTTAAATACGGCTCGGATTCCCTTGGTAAAATTTCAGGTTACTATGACGAAAACGCGAACAACCTTAAAAGAGCTTTCTTAAAATCACCAGTAAAATTTAGCAGAATTTCTTCTCGATACAATTTAAACAGACGTATTAAGTATTACGGCTTTAAGCTTAGACCTCATAAAGGAACCGATTTTGCAGCTCCTGTAGGCACCCCTATTTTAGCTACTGCCGATGGTGTAGTTACTAAATCTGAATACAGAGGCGGAAATGGAAATTACGTAAAAATACGACATAACGGCACTTACGAAACCCAATACCTACATATGAAAGCGCGAAAGGTAAAAGTAGGACAACACGTAAGCCAAGGAGATGTAATTGGTTGGATTGGAATGACAGGAAATACAAGTGGCCCTCATGTGTGCTATAGATTTTGGAAAAATGGAAAACAGGTAGATCCGTTTAAAGACGACACTCCATTTTCTGAACCACTTCCTAAAGCTTTACACGAAGAATATTTTGCAAATCTGATGCCAGTTAAAGACCAATTAGACTGCATCGTCTTTTAAACTCTAAAAATGTTAATAACCTTGTTATTAACTAACACGCAAATCCTCAAGGTATTATAGTTTAAATTTTATCTTTATTCAGCAGAAATATTCTCTTAACTATTTCTTAATGAAAATAGTTGGTAGTAACCCCTATAAGATTGTATTTTTGCCGAAATTTTTAAACCTAAAATTTAAATTCATGAAAAAACTATTACTTATTGTTTTTTTCCTTGGCAGCATTGCTGCTTTTTCACAAACAACGGTTACCGGTACGGTAGTCGATTCTGAAACTAACAGTCCGTTAGCTGGTGCTAACGTGGTTGAGACCGGCACAACAAATGGTGCCATCACCGATTTCGACGGAAACTTCACTTTGAAGACATCATCTAAAACGGGTACACTTACTATTTCATATATTGGCTACAATGTTCAAAAAGCACAATATAACGCTGTAGGAGGTTCTGCAAACCTAGGTACAGTTAAAATTACTGTAGACTCTGACGCACTTGAAGAAGTTGTGATTGTAGGTAAAGGTATTATCGACATGGCGAGAGATCGTCAAACACCTATTGCCGTATCTACAATTACATCTGCTGAAATTCAAGCTAAAGCTGTAGGTAACGTAGAATTCCCTGAGGCTATTAAAAGTACGCCTAGTGTTTACGTATCTAACCAAGCTGGAGGTTTTGGAGATTCACAAATGTTCTTACGTGGATTTGACCAAACAAACACTGCATTCCTTTTAAACGGACAGCCAATTAATGGTATGGAAGACGGAAGAATGTACTGGTCTAACTGGTCTGGTATGTCTGATGTTGCAAACGCAGTTCAGGTACAAAGAGGTTTAGGTTCTTCTAAACTGGCTATTTCGTCAGTAGGTGGAACTGTAAACATTGTATCTCGTGCAGCAGGAAGAAAACAAGGTGGTTTTGCTCGTTTTATGACTGGTAACGACAGCTACTTTAAAGGTACTTTTAGCTACGACTCTGGCTTACAAGGAAAGTGGGCTTATAGCATTATGATTGACCATTGGCAAGCACACAGAAAGTATTCTGATGGTACTGCAGGACAAGGACAAAACTATTTTATTGGTGTTGGATACGTACCAAACGATAAGCACTCTTTCAACTTATTGTTAACTGGTGCTCCACAATTCCATGACCAAAACTTCTCTAAGTCGTTAGAAGATTACGATTTATACGGAAAAAGATATAACAGTAACTCTGGTTTCTATAATGGAGAAAGATTTACATTAAGAAGAAACTACTACCACAAGCCAATTGCTAACCTTAACTGGGATTGGGAAATTAGCGACAAAACTAACTTATCTTCTGTGCTTTATGCATCTTGGGGACGTGGTGGAGGAACTGGCCCTGCTGGAAGCTCAAGAAACATTATCTATGACAACAATGGAAATGTAGATTTCGATGCTATTGAAGAAGCTAATATCGCTGGTGCTGATAACGGAATCGGAGGTTATGGAAATGGTTCATTGGCAAGAAGAATGTCAGTAAACAACCACAACTGGTATGGTTTCCTTACAAACCTTGAAACTGCTGTAAGTGATAACTTCACTTTCAATGTAGGTGTTGATACTCGTTTCTACAAAGGTAGCCACTGGTACCAAATGAATGACCTTTTAGGTCTTCAAGGATATGCTGATAACTTCGGTTACGGCGATTTAAGAGATAGCGATTACGTAATTAACGAAACTTTCGAAGCAAACCCTTGGTCTGCGCTATTCAACTCTGCTGACGAAGGACAGCGTTTTAACTACGATTATTCAGAATTCATCAACTACATCGGTGGTTTCGGACAAGCTGAATATAAGATTGACAACTTCTCTGCTTTTGTTCAAGGAGCTGTATCAACTCAAAGCTACCAAAGAGAAGGTCGTGCTACTGGTAAAGAAGTAGAAGGTGTAGACGGTCTTGGTAAATCTGCAAAGGTTAACAAAACTGGATACAACATCAAAGGAGGTATGGGTTACACATTTATCGAAAACAATACGGTTTTTGTTAATGCTGGATATTACTCAAGACAACCATTCCTAGATAATATCTTTGATGATATCAGAAACTCTAACTACATCTTAGATGGAGAAAACGAAATCGACAACGAAGAGATTTTAGGAGTTGAGGCTGGTTATAGACTACGTTCAGGAAACTTCTCTTTAGACTTAAATGCTTACTACACAAAATGGGGTAACAGATTCCTTTCTGGTGGATTTATTGAAGGTGATGAAACTTCCTCTAACCCAATTGAACAAGTTGACCGTTACCAAAAGTTTACTGGTATCACACAAGTTCATAAAGGATTCGAATTTGAAGGTAAATACCGTTACTCTAGCGACTTCATGATTAGAGCGTTTGGTAGTATTGGTAATTGGAAATACGATGGAGATTCTCCATTCCAAACTAGAGCTAGTGAAACTAACGAATTACTTGAAGAAGGTAACGTTAACTTAACTGGTACTAAAGTTGGTAATGCACCACAAACATCATTTGGTTTTGGTTTCAAATACACTATTGTAGATGGACTTAGCGTAGATGCAGATTATAACATCTATACTGATCTTTACGGATTCGTTGACGCAAGAGATGTAACTGAAGCTGCTTTCAAAAATGAAGTTTACCAAGCTGATCGTTTAAATGCTTATAGCGTATTAGACGCAGGTCTTTCTTACAAATTTGATTTTGGAGGAAGTGACTTAACATTCCGTGCAAACGTTTATAACGCTACAAACGAAATGTACTTAAGCCAAAAAGATTCTTACGGATACTACTACGGTAACGGAAGAACTTGGAACGCAAGTCTACGTTACGACTTCTAATACTCAGTATTATACATAATGAAAATGCCCCGGAATTCGGGGCATTTTTTATTCCTTGATATTTCAATCTGCAAATAATTGAGAACGCAAAAGAAGGTTTAAAAGGGTATAAATCTTATATTTGAAAAAAATAAAAAAAACTATGGCTAATACTCTACATTTTATTCATTCTTATTGGGCTTACTTAGTGCTACTAATTGTAGTACTAGCAACTATTAACGCATTGGCTGGATTCTTTTCAAAAAGAGAATACGGTGCAAAAGATTTTAGAATTTCTCTTTTTGCATTAATAGTTACCCATATCCAATTACTTATTGGAATTGTACTTTACGTTACTTCTCCATTAGGTTTACAAAACATCACAAACAATGGGATGGGTGTTGTTATGAAAGATTCTACTTTTAGACTATATGCAGTTGAGCATCCAATGATGATGATTTTAACTGTACTATTTATAACAATTGGTTATTCAAAACACAAAAAGAATTTACTTTCAAACAAAAAATTTAAAACACTTGCTATATTTTACACAATTGGATTAGTACTTATGCTAAGTAGAATTCCTTGGTCACAATGGTTTTAATAAAAGTTTCTAAAAAAACACAAGGCACTCTTAATTAAGAGTGCCTTTTTTATTTTACAAATAGCGTTAATCGATTTAATTTTTTTCTTTAATCAAATAAATATATACCGGAAAATGATCGCTATATCCTCCAGTAAACCCACCAGAAAAACTTCGAAAAGGATACCCTTTATAACGACCTCGTTGATTAATTAAATAATTTTTATTGAAGATCCCGGCTTTATAAAATCTATACGATGAATAATCTTTTATAGTTAATTCGGTAGATATAATTATCTGATCAAACAAATTCCAATTATCCCGGTAAGCAAGTGTCCCCTGACCTTTTTTGTATAATGCCTCCATTGGGTTGTAAAATTCTTTCAGTTTCAAATCTTTATTTCTACCCTTCACCTTGAGGGTCTTCTTAATACTTGGGTTTATAGGATCATCATTAAAATCCCCCATAGTTATAATTTTTGAATAAGGGTCTTCACTAAATAACGAATCTATAATTTTCTTATTAAGTTTAGCTGCACTAATTCTTTTGGGACGGCTTCTCTCTTCACCACCTCTACGCGAAGGCCAATGGTTAACAATAACACTAATTTTTTCACCATCTAACATTCCACTTACTAATAATTGATCACGGGTATACACACGTTTACTAGTATCCACATCGTCATAAATTAATAATTCCTTAGCTACATAGTTAATTGGAGTAAACAATTTTTTCTTGTAAAGAAGGGCGACATCAATCCCTCTACGGTCTGGACTATCAAAATGAACAATTCCATAATCGTCTTTCAACAAATGCTTATGGTTCACAAGATCTTCTAAAACTCGTCTATTCTCTATTTCGCATAACCCTATTAACGCTGGCGATGTTCCTGATTGATCTGCGCCTATTTCAGAAATGACCCTAGCAATATTGGCGATTTTAGCTTCGTATATTTCCTTGGTCCAATTGTTCTTGCCATCAGGAGTATAATCATCATCAAAAGTCAAGGGGTCATTTTCATAATCAAAAAGATTTTCAACATTGTAAAATGCTATAGTTAAAACTTTAAACTCTTTATTATTCTGACCAAACGAAGCAGAATTAATAAAAATAAAAAATATCAACGTATAAAGTAGAGACTTCATAATAAACTTTTAGCACACATTAATACTCGTCTAAGTTACTGAATTTGTGATAGTTATAAAATTAATTTATATTTGATTATTCAAACTAAGAGAAAGAACCATGACAAATAACTTTAAGCAGGATGAAATATATATTTTTAACATTTTGTGCAGCTTTATTTGCAGGGTTTTCAGCCTATTCGCAAGACAATTCCATTTCTGGAAAAGTTGTTGATACTTATTCTAGCGAACCTATATCTGAAGCTATAGTTAACATTCAAAACAGTGATTTTAGTACAGTAACAAATTCAGCGGGAGAATTCACTTTTCTACAAAAAAATCTCCCAGAAGGGGAACAAGTTATAAAAATTTCCAAACCAGGCTATAAAAGCATACAAATTCCAATAATAATTCAAATTGATAGATCTATACATTTAAAAGCTATTCTTTTAGAAGTAGATCTAGACGCACTTGAATCTGAAATTGGAGTTATAAGCCTGTCTGACGACCAATTAGACGAAGACGAAGGTACATCAGATAATATTTCAGGATTACTTCAAGCATCAAAAGATGTTTTCCTAAATGCGGCTTCTTATGATTTTAGTACTACATTTTTCCGTCCTAGAGGCTATAGTTCTGAACACGGTAAGCTATTGATTAATGGTTTAGAAATGAATAAAATGTACAATGGAAGACCGCAATGGAGCAATTGGGGCGGATTAAATGATGTACAGCGCAATCAGATGTTTTCAATGGGAATGTCTGCAAACGAATATAACTTTGGACACCTTGCTGGCACAACAAACATTATAATGCGAGCGTCTCAATACAGTAAGGGAGGACGCATATCCTACGCATCTAGTAACCGTAGTTACCGCGGGCGTATTATTGGTTCATATAACAGTGGTTTATCCAAAAATGGTTGGGCATATTCTGTGCTAATAGCAAGACGCTATGGCGATGAAGGTTATATAAATGGAACTTTGTACGATGCAAATTCATTTTTTGCCTCTGTAGAAAGGAAGTTGAGTAAACATCACAGCTTGAATTTAACTGCTTTTTACACACCCAACAGGCGTGGCAAATCTTCTCCAAACACCCAAGAGGTTTACGATTTAAAAGGAAATCAGTATAATTCATATTGGGGAAAACAAGATGGTGAAATCCGTAATTCTAGAATTAGAGAAGTGAAAGAACCTATTATAATGCTGAATCATTTCTGGAATATTTCTCCAAAAACAGAACTGAACACTAATATTGGTTATCAATTTGGAAAAACAGGAAATAGCCGCTTAGGGTATGACAATGTTCCTAATCCAGACCCAAGTTACTATAAAAATCTTCCAAGCTACTTTTTATCGGACCCTAACAATCCTGATTATGAGGGAGCTTATAGAGCCTATTCAAGCTTTGTAAATAATGGACAGGTTAATTGGCTTAATATGTATGAAACAAATATTCTTTACGGAGGAACATCCAGATATTATTTATACGAAGACAGAAACGATGATACACAGCTCGTAGCAAATACAATACTAAACTCTCGTCTATCCGATTATATTGAAATAAATGCTTCATTTAATTATAGAAATTTAAAATCTAACAACTTCGCCAGTATGAAGGATCTTTTAGGCGGTAATGAGTATTTAGATGTGGATACATTTAATTCAGGTGATGCAGCGCAAAACGATTTAAATAATCCAAATCGACTAATTGGTGTAGGTGATAAATTCAAATACAATTATGAAATTGATGCTACTGATTACAATGGTTTCGTTCAAGCACAGTTTTCCTATTCAGCAGTAGACTTTTATTTCGCAGCTAAAGCAGGGAAAACTAATTATCAACGAAACGGTCTATATCGCAACGGTTCCTATCCTGATACAAATGAATCTTTTGGGAAAAGCAAGAAATTAAATTTTACAACTTATGGCGCTAAGGCTGGATTTACCTATAAATTAACTGCAAGGCACGCTCTCGAACTAAACACGGCTTATTTCACAAGTGCTCCTACAACACGTAATTCATTTTCAAATTCACGCCAAAACAATAGTACTGTAATTGGGTTAGCAGAAGAGAAAAACATAAATGTCGATGGCAATTACATATTGCGATTTCCATTTATAAAAGCGCGTTTGTCGGGATACTACACTTTAATGCAAGATGGCTCAGAGATTTCCTTTTATTATGCCGACGGAATTTCAGTTCCTGGGAGATCTTCTACTACAGCTTTTGTGCAAGAAGTGCTTACTGGTGTAGGAAAGAAAAATATAGGAGCTGAATTAGGTATTGAAGCTCAAGTTACACCTACTATTAAATTAAAAGCCGCCGCCGCATATGGAGAAAATACCTACAATAGTAATCCGGATCTTTACATCACTTCAGATGACTTAGATGAGCCCCGCTTTTTTGGAAAATCTTTTCTTAAAAATTATAAAATTGCCGGAGGACCTCAACAAGCTTATCAATTAGGTTTTGAATACCGCGATCCAAGATTTTGGTGGTTTGGAGCTACTGCTAATTACTTCAATCAGGCATATATCAATATATCTCCTCTTACTCGCACCGAAAATTTCTATTTAGATAATGACGGAATGCCCTTTAACGATTATGACCCAGAAAAAGCACGACAATTACTAAAACAGGAAAAGTTCGACCCATATATGTTGGTGAACATAGTAGGCGGAAAATCCTGGAGGGTTAAAGGTAAATACGTCGGATTTTTTGCTGTAGTTTCTAATATTTTAAATAAGCAGTATAAAACAGGTGGCTTTGAGCAAGGTAGAAATTCAAATTATAGAACCCTATCTGCAGACACTGCCAATGACACACCCGTATTTGGATCAAAATACTGGTATGGATACGGAACTACTTATTATATAAATGCTTACATCCGATTTTGATTAAGAACAGTAATTTTTTTTAATTATGAAAAATTTAAAAAACATAAAACTAATAAGCCTTTTATTCCTTCTAGGGATAATGGGAGCCTCCTGTGTTCAAGACGATGATTATAATGTTCCCGAAATAAATGTAGAAGAGCCGAATGTTGATGTAAATACCACTATTGAAACTATTAAAAGAATTTATCGAGGATACGAACCAAAAATTATCGAAGCTGGTGAAGGTTCTTCACGAGAGTTATACTTAGCAGCTTATGCTATCTCAAGCGATGAAACTGGTAATTTCTATAAGTCATTAGTTATTCAGGATTTACCTGAAAATCCAAATGCAGGAGTGGCAATTTCTACTGAAGCAACGAATTTATATACAAAATATGAACCTGGACGAAAGATATATTTTCGTGTTGATGGCTTGTATATCGGTGAATATGCTGGACTACCCACGATTGGGATTCTTGATGGAGATGAAGTTGGACGAATAAATGTCGAAGATTTTGAAGATAGAATTTTGCGTTCTACTGAGAAAGTTGAAATTCAACCGCAGACAATTACCATTTCACAAGCAAATGACAATGATACAAACGAAGTATTTCTTAACACCTTAGTGAAATTTGAAAATGTCCAATTTCCTGAAGGCCTCGCGGGAATTGCGCATTACGGAAATCCAGGAAACACCTATAGTGTAAACAGACAGTTAGAAAATTGTGATGAAGAAACTATAGTGCTAAGAACTAGCGGATATTCCGATTTCAAAGGATTATTGCTCCCCGAAGGAAACGGAGAAATAACTGCTATTTTAAGTCGATTTAATAATGATGTACAGCTATTTATCCGCGATATTGATGATGTGAATATGAATAACGAAAGGTGTAATTTAAGCGGAAATGGTGAAATATTTGATCTGCCTTTTTTTCAAGACTTTGAAAGTCACAATTCAGGTGCTGGAATTCCTTTAGACATTGAAGGTTGGACAAATGTAAATGTAAATGGCGGAACGAGAGTATTTGAAGTAATGGAGTTTAATTCCAATAATTACACACAAACCTCTGCATATAATTCTGGTGAAAGTCCATACGAAGTTTGGTTGGTAACACCTGGTATACGATTACCAAGCGATTCGTCCCCGATTCTTACTTTCGACACCAATGACGGCTTCTATAATGGAGAAGCATTAACTATAAAAATAGCCACAGACTTTGATGGAGACGTTTTAACCGCAGAATGGACAAGCTTGGATGCAGACATATCCGCTGGAAATTCCAATGGCTACGGCGCGGAATTCACGCCTTCTGGAGATATTGATCTTTCGACATATGCAGGGGAAATAGTATATATTGGTTTTCAGTATTTAGGGGCGTCGAATGGTATAACAACCACCTATCAAATAGATAATATTTCTGTAATTGAATAAACCTAAAGAAATTATCGAATACAGAAATGCTAAATTTTAATTCTATAACTTTATACTATTCATTTAAACGCACCTTACTATGATTTCCGAAAGATTGATCTTTAATCATTACACCTTCAGTGATTTTGAAGATTACTTTCAATTGGTGAGTAATATCGATGTAATGAAAATGGTTACTGGCCGTCCAGCTGAAGAAAGTGAAGCTCGAGAAAGGTTTGAGAATATGCTAAGTGATAATGTGAAAAATTTAATTATCGGAAGGTTTAAAGTAACCCTTAAAAGTAATGGAAGTTTTGTAGGGCATGCAAAGCTCGAGATGACAAAGAAAAATGAAGCAGAAATAGGATATTTGCTAATGCCTGAATTTTGGGGCAAAGGTTATGGTTCTGAAATTGCACACAGCATGGTAAACTTGGGCAAGCAGATTGAGGATATTCACACATTAGTCGCAATTATAGATCCTGAAAATGTAGCATCTCAAAAAATCTTGATGAATCAAGGGTTCGAATGGGATTACGATGGCGATTATCATGGTTTACCTGCTGCTTACTATAAATTTAAAATATAAAAAAGCCCTTACAATATTTAATTGTAAGGGCTTTTAAATTGGTTGGTTATTTATCTAAGTTATCTAAAAATTATCTTTTTTGGATAATGAATTCAGAACGTCTGTTTTGTTGATGTTCATCATTTGTACAATTACCACCACAATCTACAGCTGGTCTACTTTCACCAAAGCCTTCACCACTAATTCTGTCTTTAGAAATTCCTTTCGAAATTACATATTGTACAGTACTCTTAGCTCTTCTATCAGAAAGATTTAAGTTGTATGCAGCGCTTCCACGGTTATCAGTATGTCCTTCAACTTTAATAACCATATTTTCGTTTTTCTTCATCAACTCAACAAGTTTATCAAGTTCGAAAGCAGCTTGTGGTTTTATATTGTGTCTATCGAAATCGAAATAAATAGTATTAAGTTTCACAATGTTTCCTTCAACTATATCATCGATAGGACGAAGTGCAATTGTAATGTTCTCTTCACCTTCATTAAATCCAGCTACGGTTTCAGCATTGCTTTCATATCCTTCTTTAAACGCTTGAACAACGTGATCTTGATCACAAACAACTAATACTTCACTGATTCCATCAGCATCTGTGCTTTGGCTCTTCAATTTATTTTCACGGTTATCGTAAAGATCAATTCTAGCATCAGAAATAGGTTCATTTGTAGAAGCATCTACCACTAAAACGTTTATAGGTAAATCGCAAGATTCAATTTTCTTTATTTTATAGATATCGTCGCTTCCTTTTCCACCTGCACGGTTAGAAGACACGTACCCTTCTTCTGTTTCAGGATTAAAAGAAAAAGCAAAATCATCACTACTACTATTAATACCTAAGCCTAAATTTTTAACTTCTCCAAATCCATTTCCTTTAGCTGGAGCAGAAAACACATCTAATCCTCCAAGACCTAAATGAGCATCACTTGAGAAATAAAGAGTACCGTTCGCATCAACGAAAGGGAAAACCTCTCTACCTTCAGTATTAATTCCTTCACCTAAGTTTTCAGGTTCACCAAAAGTTCCATCTTCATTGATAGCTACTTTATACAAATCGGCATTCCCCATTCCACCTGGTCGGTCGCTTGAGAAATAAAGCGTTTTACCATCTGGACTAATTGCTGGATGACTAGAAGAAAATTCTTTACTGTTAAATGGCGCAGACTGAATATTTCCCCATTCACCATTTACTTTTTCAGCATAAAAGATGTTTAATTCATTAATCCCTTGTTCACTTTTTTTGTATTTTCCATTGAAATAATCATTTCTATCAAAATACATACGTGTACCATCAGGAGTAATAGCCACAGAACTTTCGTGAAATCTAGTATTTATTTCATCGTTTAAAAGTTTTGCATTTTTTACAACATCATTTTCAATTGTTGCTTTATATAAATCTAAAAATGGTTCATCGTTTAAATCATAATTCTTACGAAGTATATTTCTACTCGATGAAAAATACAGTTCATTATCTACAACAGTACCACCAAATTCTGAATATCTTGTATTTATCTCTTCTAAATTTACGGCTTCAAACTTTTGGTTTTTTTCATCTGCAATACGGGGAAGGTAATTTGGGTCTTGCATAAAGGCAATAGCACGAGAATCTTGAGGTCTCAGCTTTGCATATTCCTTCATATACTTATTGTATTCTGAAAACTTCCCGTTGGCCTTAAGTACTTGTGCATAATTATAAACAGACTCTGGATCTGCATCAAGTCTTTTTACAACTCTTTTATAGAAAATTTCAGCATTTTTAGTGTCATTAATATTGTAATAACTATTTGCTAAACGCTCTAATACATAAGTGCTTTCATCACCCCTTTTTACAAGTCTGTGATACTCATCTATGGCGTCGTTATACTGTAGCCTTTCGTAAAATTCGTCGGCTGTCTTGGTTTTAAAATTCTGGGCGGTAAGCGTCGAGGTACTTACGGCCATTAATAAAAATATTATATATATATTTTTCATATTAAATGAAATTAGTTAGTTATTAGAAGAATCTAGGTGAACGTAAAACTTTTGGTTTTAGATTCAGATCGAATGTTAGTATAAGCTCGTGAGAAGCTGGCCCTACAATTTTCAGATCAGAAGTTACGTGATCGTATGCATATCCAAAACGAAGATCAGGTGTAATATTTACTCCGAATAATGCACTAAAAGAATCATCTACTCTGTAAGACCCTCCAATTTCAATCATGTCAAAGAACAAAAAGTTCAGGTTGGCATCCCATGAAACAGGGGCATCAAATGCAGATTTCACCATCACAGAAGGCTTAAGTTTGAAAGCTTCTGAAACTTGGAATACATAACCTGCTGTTGCAAAAAAGTGATTTGTTTCAGATCCGTATTTGATTCCATTTTCATCTAAATGAACAGACTTCATTAAGTTAGGCACTGAAAGACCAACATAAAAATTTTCTCCGTATAAGAATGCTCCTGCACCAAAATTAGGATAAGTATTATTTATGTTTTCTGAAAACATTGGATCGTCTGGATGCTGAAGTTCTAAACTTGAAAGGCCTACATCGTGGAAAGTTGCACCAGCTTTAAGACCAAGTGCTAAATTTACTGTATTTCCTAAGTGTAGCGTATAAGAAAAGTCTGCGTAAACATTCGTTTCTTTTACTGGTCCAATTTCATCTCTAATTGCGGAAAGCCCTAATCCAATATTTCTTCCAATTGGACTGTGTCCAGAAAATGTAAAAGAAACTGGGTTTCCTTCTAATCCATGCCATTGATTTCTATACAAGGCTGTAAGCGATAAGCTTTCTTTAGAACCTGCATATGCGGGGTTAACCACGTTCATATTGTACATGTACTGAGTATATTGAGGGTCTTGCTGTGCTTGTGATTCTTGCAACAGCAATACCGTCATAAGTACTGTTAAGATATATATATGTTTTTTCATTTTTATCTATTTGGTAGTTAAAAAGTATTTAGTAGAATTTTAGTTCGCTTTTTTGTTTAGATAAATCCAGCCTGTAGCTTGTTCTCCATAAACAGCGTCATTTCCAGCAAGATCAATTACATAGAAGTATGTTCCAGTTGGAAGTTCATCTCCATCAGTAGTCTGACCCTCCCATTGGTTTGTATAATTATCTTGCACATAAACTAAAGTACCAAATCTGTTAAAGATTTGAATCTTTCTAATTCCAGTTCTATCATTTAAGAAATTCAAATCAAGGATGTCGTTATACCCATCTCCATTTGGTGAAATTCCTTCGGAAATAATACAATTTGTAATTGGGTACAATGTTAAATCTATAGAGTCTTCTGCTGTACATTGATCGTTAGATACTAATACAGTATAAGTTTGAGTACCTATTGTTCCTTGTTCAATTACAACTTCAAGAGTGTTATTAGTTTCTCCTTCAATTAGCGTTGAATTTAAATACCATTGAAAAGTTACACCTTCCACATCAGTGTTTGCTGTAAGAATTGTGGTTTGGTTAGCACAAATTTGGAAATCTGCACCTAAATCAACAGTAGGTGATGCAATTACATTCATCACAATTGTAAATGATGTGTCTCCACAAGGATAACCAATATTTACCGTATAAGTCCCAGCTGCAGAAGGAGAGAAAATAGCTTCTGTAGAAAGAACGTTGTTGTCTTGATCAACCCATTCATAAGTAACTAACGAAAGATCGATGTCAGTATTAGTAGGAGTAGCGTCAAAAACTGGAAACTCTTCAACATCACATATTTCTGCTGAAGTTGGTAAATCTGTAGTTATTTCAACAGTTTCTTCAACCTTAAGTTCCACCTCAGAAGTTGCATAACAAACCGCAGAAACATTACTTTCAACTCTAGCATATATAGTTTGAGGGTTAGTAACATTCGTATAAGGCGATGTTAAAGGTGCTTCCCCAGCGTCAGCATTAGCTTGAGTTAAGTAATAAGTTACAGTAAACTCATTAGGGTCCTGATTACCTAGTACCCTAGAAGAATTTCCGTCAAGATCAAAGGCTTCAATACCATCGTTGGACGAATCGTCACATGCAATTATATCAATTGCTTCAGCTGTAACTATAGGACCGAATGATACATTTACTATATCTTCAACAGGAGAGTTACACTCAGTTCCGTTTGCAATTACCTTGTATTCACCTGTTTCAGTTGAAAGGTATTCACTTGAAGTTGCACCTACGATTAAAACATCGTTTAAGTACCACTCATAAGTTTCTACCGGACCAGAAACTGTAGTGGTTAAAAGAACTTCGTCTTCACCGCATAAATTTTGATCCCCTTCATTAATTGTAACTGAACAATCAAAAACGATGTCGCAGTTTGTACTTCCGTCTCCTCCTATTTGCCCTAATTTAATGTAGCCTGGGTTACGATTGTAATTAGTAATTACTAGAACGTAAATTTCTCCAGTTTGTGCATTTGGGATAGTAAAGTTTTCAATTGGTTGAGCCGAATAACTACAAGCAATTTCATTGAAAGATTGTAGCTGAGTATAATCACAAAGATCATCTCCTGGCTGGAAAGGTCCCCAGGCAATAAAATCCACATCTAATCCCTGTCCTATAGGATCTCCATTTGAATTAAATGCTGTATTTTGAATAATTTCAAAATCTAAATTTCCAGGCTGGTCAATTTGTAAATAAAACCATGCTGGGTAAGGTTGTGAAAACAAACATCCGTAATCTGGCCCTGCTTCTGCCGTAGCATTACAGTTAGGATCTTGGTCATTACAATTTGCAAAAATTAGTGCGTCATTTCCTGCACAGAAAGGCTGAATATCTGCACAAGTTCCACCCCCTTGGGCAAAAACAGATGTAGATGATAGCATCAATAAAAAGAAAGATACTATTGGTACGATAGTTTTAAGATTGACTTTAAAATAATGTTGACAATCCCAAAAACTGTTAGGTAATTTTATCTCCATAAAATTTAGTGTTGGTGATGATTAATTAATAATTTGATTTTACTTAATTTTTCAGAGGTGAAATATAAGAATTTCCGAGGTTATATTCTTGTTAAAAAAGAGTTATATTCCTAAGTCCAATTAGCAAACTTCATTGATAATTAACCATATATGTTAGTTTATTTATAATCTTTCACTCATTCAATGTAAAATAAATAATAATTATACCAATTATTGTTTTATTGTTACATATCTAATAATCAACAATTAATTGTCTATTTTGTAAAATATTACTAAAAACATGAATGGTTTGTGTTAATTGCATCTAAAGTATAAAAATCTCTTGCCAAGTGTTTTGTACATTTGTTATAATATATACCAATAAATGACAGCATCTACTAAAAAAATATGATTGAACAAACTGATATCTCATACGAGAAAACAATATTAATAGGATTAATAACTAAATTTCAAGACGAAGTAAAGTCTGAAGAATATTTAGACGAGTTAGAATTTTTGGCTTATACCGCAGGCGGGGAAGTTCTAAAGCGCTTTACTCAAAAAATGGATGTTCCTAATCCAAAAACATTTATAGGTACCGGAAAGCTAGAGGAAGTTAAAAACTTCGTAAATGAAAATGAAGTTGGCGTAGCTATTTTTGACGACGAACTTACCCCAGCACAACAAAAAAACATTGAAAAAATACTTCAATGTAAAATCATAGACAGAACCAACCTTATCCTTGATATTTTCGCGCAAAGAGCACAAACAAGCTATGCACGAACACAAGTAGAACTTGCACAATACGAATATCTTTTACCTCGACTAGCGGGGATGTGGACTCACTTGGAACGTCAACGTGGAGGAATTGGAATGCGTGGTCCTGGAGAAACAGAAATTGAAACGGATAGACGTATAGTTCGAGACCGAATATCTTTACTTAAAGACAAATTAAAAAAAATCGATCGTCAGATGGAAGTGCAACGCGGGAATCGAGGTTCACTTGTACGTGTAGCATTGGTTGGATATACAAACGTAGGGAAATCCACCTTGATGAACGTAATTAGTAAAAGCGATGTTTTTGCAGAAAACAAACTCTTTGCAACATTAGACACAACAGTAAGAAAGGTTGTTATAGGTAACCTACCATTTCTTTTAACCGACACTGTTGGTTTTATCAGAAAACTACCTACACAACTAGTAGAGTCTTTTAAAAGCACCTTAGATGAAGTGCGTGAGGCTGATTTATTGCTGCATGTTGTAGATATAAGCCACCCTTCTTTTGAACACCATATTGATTCAGTTGAAAAAATTCTGGAGGAAATTGGAAGCGCTGATAAGCCTACTGTTATGGTTTTTAATAAGATTGATGCTTATGAGCCCGAAGAAATTGAAGAAGACGATTTAATTACTGAAAAGACCAAAGCTCATTATACTCTGGAAGAATGGAGACATACTTGGATGGCGAAACTTAATGGAGATGCCATTTTTATTTCAGCATTAAACAAAGAAAACTTTGATGAATTCCGAAAGTTAGTATATGACAAAGTGAGAGAAATTCACACCACTCGTTTTCCTTATAACACTTTCCTATACGACGAATATACAGAGGAGGAATAAAAAAAGACCTGTCAGAAATTTAATTTTTCTGATAGGTCTTTTCAATTTAGAGCCCTTATTGTAAAGAACTTATATTTAAAATTGCATTTAGAATCCGTAAGTAACTCCTACTCCAATTGCTTCACGAATTTGGAATCCTTGAGCGGCGTTGTCATCATAAATAGCCTGGAAAGTAGCGTTAGCTGATATATACTTATTTACTTTAAACAATAAATTCATAGTATAATCTACATCTACATTTTGTGGATCTTCTAAGTAGTTTGAGTAAAGAGCCAATAAGTTTTCCATCGACACGTTTTCCATCAAATCAAGTTTTGCATAAGCAGAAACCGAAGCGCCAAATTCAAAACGGGTTGTTTCGTTAGCTTCAACACCAAAATATGGGTTTTCATTAAATGCTGCGATAGCTACTGGGTTGTTACCAACATTTGTAAAATCTTTATTTACAAAAATTAAACGTGCAGTTGCAGGCGCTATATTTACATAAAGATTATTGTTCTTTTTCCACATCATACCAGGACCAAATTGTAAGTAACCTGGAGACATAAATTTAGAAACTTCAGTACGATATCCTTCATCACCCGGGTTTAAGTCGGTATTATACTCATAACCAGAACCAAATTGAGTTTTAAAGTTTAAGAAGAATGAATAATACCAGTTACTTTCTTTTACTTGTCTACCCAAGATTGAGTTTAACTCAAGACGATCATTAGTTTTACGTGCATATTTGTCGTCCTTATTTTTAGTCATACCATATTCTGCAATAATACGGTTGTTCCAGCTAAGCTTATCGTGCTTATAGTTGAAATCGTAATTCAACCCAAGATTTCCTGCAATATTTGAACTTCCTCCACCAGTCCACTCGTGGTTGAAGGCAGCTTGATTAAACAATAAAGAAATGTTTCCTGATCTTGACCAACCATTTGGGATAGTATCCTCTTTGGTTTCATTTTGAGCAACTAGTGCAAGGGGCGCACATAAGATTGCTGCAAGTAGTAAAATTTTTTTCATGAATCTTAAAGTTTTTATTTAAGGCAAAAATAATTACTAATTTGCATATTGTGTAAAAAATTAACAAAAAAGAGCGTTAAAATTAAGGATTTGCCAATTGTTTGTTAAAAAACTTACTTTTTCTTGAATAGTGGCACCGAAGAACAGGCTTCGCCATACATAATACTTTTAGCTACAGGCTGAAGCTTTTGCGCTACTTGTACATAGGCATTTGGAGGTATTGGTTTACTTACACACCCTTTTATAATTACAGGTTTGTCCTGATATTCAGAAACGTCTAAATCCTTTAGAATTTCGGTGAATAGAACAGTTTCTAATTCCTCTAGACTTCCTACAGAAACATTTTTTGCAAAAGGCGATAAATGAAGTGAAATCAATAAATACGCCCATCCTGGAATAATAGCATCTGTACTGCAATAAAGGGCTACATATTTATTTTGATACTGACCCCAATCGTGCTCGTTGGCTTTCTCTCTAAATTCTTTTTCACGAAGTACAATGCCTTCTGCAAGCCAAATGGAAATATCAAAAGCAAGTCTTTCACCTTGTGGATAAAACTCCTCAAGATCAAAGACCATAAGCTTACTATTCGCTACGCGATTTACAATTTCTTCCACTGAGAAAGTAATTAAAATGAATAAAAAACTTTTTTATTAAAGCATTCCGAGTTCTAACTTAGCTTCTTCACTCATAAGCTCTTGACTCCAAGGCGGGTCGAAAGTCATCTCAACCTCAGCATCTTTAACGTACTTTAACGACTTAACTTTATCTTCTACCTCCATTGGTAAGCTTTCTGCTACAGGACAGTTAGGAGTT
Organism: Aequorivita sp. 609; assembly: GCF_014212065.1. Lineage (NCBI taxonomy): Bacteria > Pseudomonadati > Bacteroidota > Flavobacteriia > Flavobacteriales > Flavobacteriaceae > Aequorivita > Aequorivita sp. 609. The sequence continues at coordinate 255,064 of NZ_JACJVM010000034.1, forward strand.
GTTAGAGTCATCAATATTTTTACTTCGTAATCTTCATTAATAAAAACGTCGTAAATAAGTCCTAATTCATATATATCAACCGGAATCTCTGGGTCATAAATGGTTTTAATAACAGCGATTACTTTTTCGCCGAGTTCAGCCATATCTATTTTTTCTTCCATTTGTTTAACTATTTGCTTGTGTTTGATATGCTAATGCATACATTTTCATTTGTTTAATCATTGATACTAATCCATTAGCACGGGTTGGAGAAAGGTGTTCTTTCAATCCAATTTCGTCTATAAAATCAGTATCCGCATCAAGAATTGCTTGTGGTTCCTGGTTTGAAAACACGCGGACTAATACTGCAATTATTCCTTTTGTAATAATAGCGTCACTATCGGCAGTGAATATTATTTTGTCGTTTTTCATTTCAGAGTTTAACCACACTTTACTTTGGCAACCCTTAATAAGCTTGTCGTCTGTTTTTAATTCTTCATCAATAAGCGGAAGAGATTTTCCTAAATCTATCATATACTCATAGCGTTGCATCCAGTCGTCAAACATTGAGAACTCATCTATCAACTCTTCTTGTATTGCTTCAATTGTCATATTTATTCTTGATTTCTTATTTCTTTTTTAGCTGAAAGTACTACACTTCTATCAGTTTTTGAATAAAAGGTTAGCACCCCGTCTTGTAAGGAATATGATCCCGTTTTATTTAATGCGTCTAAAAAGTCACGCTCAACCTTCATGATATCTTTCCCAGCACATTCTCTTTCACTTACTGCTAAGTCTTTAAAACTAATTGCATATAAATCTAAGTTGTAGGATCCAAACACCGAGTTACAGCCAGTAGCCCCTCTGAAAGTGTTATCTAATGCTGACATAGAAAATGAAGGAACTTCTTTAACAGTAGGTTTTTCTCCGTTAATAGCTGAAACAGTATAATTTCCTGTTAACTGAACGCTTCCAGCAACATCTATAACTTTTTTAGTCTCGTCGCAACTTGTAAAAATAAGTGCGAACATCAATATTGATAATGTAGCAAGTGATTTCATAGTATAATTGTTTTAATTGGTTTAAACTTTTATAAAGTTACAAACTCAAAATTTACTAGAATTGTACATTAACTTTTTATAAGGCATTTATGAAAGCATCGTTTTTGCTTTCTTAACAGCTTCTACTAATGCATCAACTTCTTCTAGAGTGTTGTAAAACGCAAAGGAAGCTCGAACAGTTCCAGGGATTTTATAAAAATCCATAATTGGTTGAGCACAGTGATGCCCTGTTCTTACAGCTATACCTAGTTTGTCCACAATTGTCCCTATATCATACGGATGCAAACCTTCAATATTAAAAGAAATTACAGAGGTTTTTTGTCCTGTACCATAAATTTTTAAACCTTCGATTTCTAGGAGTTTTTTGGTCGCGTATGTTAAAAGTTCATTTTCATGAGTCTCTATTGCCTCAAAACCAATTGCATTAAGGTAATCTATTGCTACACCAAAAGCTATACCTCCACAAATATTCGGTGTACCGGCTTCAAATTTATGCGGAAGTCCGGCATAGGTGGTTTTTTCGAATGATACTTCAGCTATCATTTCACCACCACCTTGATATGGAGGAAGTTTGTTTCCCCACTCTTCTTTCATATATAACATTCCAACTCCTGTTGGGCCGCACATTTTGTGAGCAGAGGCAACATAGAAATCTACATTTAATTCTTGAAGATTTGGCTTTATATGCGAACAAGACTGAGCACCGTCAATCAAAACAGCAGCTCCTACACTATGTGCTTTCTCGATAATTTCTTCTATTGGGTTAATTGTTCCCAATGCGTTTGAAATATGGTTTACAAAAACAAGTTTTGTTTTATCAGAAAGCAGCATAGCGTATTTATCCATCAGCAACTCTCCTTCTTCATTCATTGGAATTACCCGCAGAACAGCGCCTGTTTTTTCACATAGCATTTGCCAAGGAACAATATTACTGTGATGCTCTAAAGCAGAAACAATTATTTCGTCGCCTTTATTCAATAATGATGCAAAGCCATTTGCAACCAAGTTAATTCCGTGAGTTGTTCCCGCAGTAAAAATGATTTCAAATGCTTCTTTAGCATTAAAGTGATTCTGAATTTTATGTCGAGCAGCCTCATAAGCATCAGTTGCTTCTTGTGAAAGCGAATGCACACCTCGATGAATATTTGCATTGTAGTTACTGTAATAATCAACAATAGCATCAATCACCTGTTGTGGCTTTTGAGACGTAGCTGCATTGTCCAAATACACTAATGGATACCCATTAACTTTTCGAGAAAGAATGGGGAAATCTTTACGTATAATTTGGATATCGAAGGACATTTATATTCTTTTAATTAATTCTTGAATCTTTGTTAGCTTACGAACACTATTTCTTAAAGTTCAAAGCCTAAACTTACTCCAATCTTATTTGCAATAAGCTTGTTGATTCGCACTTTCAATTCTGGAATTTTCACACTTTCTAAAACAGTGTTTGCGAAAGCATACATCATTAAACCACGTGCTTCTTTCATTCCAATTCCGCGGCTGCGCAAGTAGAATAAGGCTTCTTCATCAAACTGACCAATAGTACATCCGTGAGAACATTTTACATCGTCTGCAAAAATCTCTAATTGAGGCTTAGCGTTAATCGTGGCATTATCGTCAATTAAAATATTGTCGTTTTGCTGGTATGCGTCAATCTTTTGAGCATCTTTTTCAACGATAATCTTCCCATTAAATACACCTACAGATGAATCAGCAAATAGCCCTTTGTAATCTTGGTGACTTTCGCAATTAGGCGAAATATGATGAACTAATGTATTGTGATCTACGTGTTGTTTTCCTTTAAGGATAGTTATTCCTTTTAATGTAGAATCACAATTCTCTCCGTTTTGGAAGTAGTTTAAATTATTGCGTACTAATTTCCCACCAAATGAAAAAGTATGAACACGACAAACCGTATCACGTTGTTGTGAAATATACGTATTGTCAATTAACGATGCTGATTCAACGTCATTTTGAATTTTATAATAATCTACATAAGCTCGTTTTTCAGCAAAAATTTCAGTTACTGAATTTGTAAGAACTTCATTAGTAGAAAGACTTTGATGACGCTCTATAATTTGTACGTGAGCATTTTCACCTACAACAATTAAATTTCTTGGTTGAAGAAACATTGCCGCTTCGTTGCCAGTTGAGAAGTTTAGAATCTCAATAGGCTTTTCTACTTCTTTATGTGCAGGAATATGAATATACGCCCCTTCTTTGGTAAAAGCTGTATTAAGTGCAGTTAAACTATCACTTTTCGCAGCTTTATTGAAGTAAGCTTCAATAACGGGCTTGTATTTTTTCTTGTTAAGAGCAGCCGACATTAAACAAACGTCTAAGGTGTCGTGTGTAGTTTCCGAAAGGAATGAACTATAAACCCCATCTATGAAAACAAGTTTATAGGTATCTATTTCATTAAGGAAATACTTGCGTACATCTTGAAGTTCAACATTGCGTTCTTTATTTGAATAAACACTATAGTCTGTTTTTAATAAAGAATTTAGTGAAGTATACTTCCACTCCTCATCTTTTTTTGTTGGAAATCCTTTCTCTTCAAAGATTTTTATAGCATTGTTACGCACATCGTGTAATGGCGAATCAAACTCCAAGTAATCTTCGAGAGCAATATATGATGATAATAATTTGTCTTTAAAACTCATTTCTTTCAATTCAGAATTCAGAATCCAGAATCCAGAATTCAAGTTAATCTTGAACCTTGAATTTTGATTCTTGAATTGTTATACTAATTCTTCCTTAATCCAATCGTATCCTCTTTCTTCAAGCTCATAAGCAAGCTCTTTAGTACCAGATTTTACGATTTTCCCATTCATTAATACGTGAACGAAATCTGGAACTATATGGTCTAATAAACGTTGATAGTGCGTAATAACAACTATTGCATTGTCTTCACTTTTTAATTTGTTTACACCATTAGCAACAACTTTAAGAGCATCAATATCCAATCCTGAATCTGTTTCATCTAAGATTGCAAGTTTTGGCTCAAGCATCGCCATTTGAAAAATTTCGTTACGCTTTTTCTCACCTCCAGAAAAACCTTCGTTTAAAGATCTAGATAGGAATTTTCTATCAATCTCTAACATAGCAGCTTTTTCTTTAATCATTTTAAGCATTTCAGAAGCAGGCATATCGTCCATCTTCTTTGCTTTACGCGTTTCGTTGATAGCCGTTTTAATAAAGTTTGTTACTGAAACTCCTGGAATTTCTATTGGATATTGAAAAGAAAGAAAGATACCTTTATGCGCTCTTTCCTCTGGATCTAACTCGGAAATATCTTCATTTTCATAGATAATCTCTCCTTTAGTTACTTCAAACTCTTCTTTTCCTGCAACTACAGACGCCAAAGTACTTTTACCTGAACCGTTTGGCCCCATAATAGCGTGAACTTCACCTGCCTTTACCTCTAAGTTAATACCCTTAAGTATATCTTTACCTTCTAATCCGGCGTATAAATCTTTAATTTTTAGCATATCAATTTGTCTTTGCTGATTCTTGTAATTTAATATCTACTGCTGAAGGGGAATCATTCACCTTCACAATTTCTTTTATTGTTATTATTTCTTCCCAATTGGTATCGGTATCGGTATTTTCGGAAACTACTCCTTTAACTATAACTCCTACCATATCAAAATCGTTAGTTTTAACTGCCGAAACTCGTTTTGATAATTCATCTGAAACTTCATTGCGCTTAACGCCATAGATAAAGCTCGATCCCATTAAAACTAAGGCTCCATCGGTGTTGATAAAATCCCCTTGAAACGTTGGAAAGGCCTCTTCGTTTTGAGTTGTTAGCTCGTCAGAAGTTTTATCTCCTTCAGAGTTTTTACAGGAATAAAACACTAACGAAAGCGTTAATATCAATAAGTATTTTTTCATAATTTAAACTTCTAATGTTTATCCTACAGATCCTTCTAAACTGATTTCTAAGAGTTTTTGCGCTTCCACTGCAAACTCCATAGGCAACTTGTTTAAAACCTCTTTCCCAAAACCATTTACTATTAAGGCAATTGCTTTTTCAGTGTCAATTCCACGTTGATTACAATAGAAAATTTGGTCTTCACCAATTTTACTTGTAGTAGCTTCGTGTTCTATTTGAGCCGATTTGTTTTTAGATTCAATATATGGGAAGGTATGAGCCCCACAGCTATTCCCCATTAATAATGAGTCACACTGAGAGAAGTTACGCGCGTTATCTGCATTTGGATGAATTTTCACCAACCCTCGATAGCTGTTTTGAGATCTACCAGCCGAAATACCCTTAGAGATAATCGTACTCTTAGTGTTTTTACCAATATGAATCATTTTGGTTCCAGTATCTGCTTGCTGATAATCATTTGTAACAGCAATAGAATAGAATTCACCAATTGAGTTATCTCCTTTTAAAATACAACTTGGATACTTCCAAGTAACAGCACTACCAGTTTCTACTTGTGTCCAAGAAATTTTCGCATTCTTTTCACAAATACCTCTTTTAGTTACAAAGTTATAAACCCCTCCTTTTCCTTCTTTATCTCCTGGGTACCAGTTTTGTACTGTTGAATACTTTATTTCAGCTCCATCTAATGCAATTAACTCTACTACTGCAGCGTGTAATTGGTTTTCATCACGACTTGGTGCTGTACAGCCTTCAAGGTAACTTACGTAACTGTCTTCATCTGCAATTACAAGCGTTCTTTCAAACTGTCCTGTACCTGCTTGATTAATTCTAAAGTAAGTAGAAAGTTCCATTGGGCAACGTACTCCTTTTGGAATATAACAGAAAGAACCATCACTAAATACTGCACTATTTAAAGCTGCGTAAAAGTTGTCTCTCTGTGGCACTACAGTACCTAAATATTTCTTTACTAATTCAGGGTGATTTTTAATCGCCTCAGAAATAGAACAGAAAATAATTCCTTTTTCGGCTAATGTCTTTTTAAAAGTGGTTGCCACAGAAACTGAATCCATTACAATATCTACTGCAACTCCGGCAAGTTTCTTTTGCTCGTCTAATGAAATACCCAATCGTTTAAAAGTGTCTAACAATTCCGGATCTACCTCATCAAGACTATCGTACTTAGGTTTGCTGTTTGGTGCAGAGTAATATGAAATCGCCTGAAAGTCAGGTTTTTCATAATGTACATTTGCCCATTCTGGTTCTACCATTTTCAACCAATAACGATATGATTCTAAACGCCACTCTGTCATCCATTCTGGCTCCTCTTTCTTTTTAGAAATTGCGCGTACTACATCTTCATTTAATCCAACTGGAAATGTGTCAGATTCTATATCCGTATAGAACCCATATTCATATTCCTTGGTTTCTAATTCTTTCTTTAAATCGTCTTCGGTGTATTTCATTTTTATTAATTCAAAATTTGTAGTTCTAAATTCAATACAGAATAAAGAACTTACTTAAATTCATTTGCATTTAATTTACTTTTCTATAAGTAAACTACAACTTATTTATAACGAAAAAGATTCTCCACATCCACAAGTGCGATTCGCATTTGGATTTTGGAAAACAAAACCTTTTCCATTAAGCCCACCACTATATTCGAGTGTGGTTCCTACTAGGTATAAAAAACTTTTTTTGTCCACTGCAATTTTTACATCAGCTTCTTCAAAAAGCTTATCATTTTCACCTAGATTATGATCAAATTTCAACTCATAGCTAAGCCCGGAGCATCCGCCACTTTTAACTCCAACACGCACAAAATCCTTCGCAATATCAAAGCCATCCTCGGCCATTAACTGTGCAATTTTGTTTTTTGCATTATCACTTACCTTAATCATATATAGAATAATTCTAAATTAGACGCAAATATACATCAATTAGAACTTTTAACCATAGCGAAGTGGGAATTTAAAACTATTGCATTATAGCTTCAGCCTATAGTGTAATAGGCGTGATTATTACTTGCATTTTTCGATAATGTATAGGAAAAGCGTACTTTTGCCAAAATCTGTAATAAACTTAGAAGAATGTTTGAGAATAAAGATAATTCCACCACAAGTATTGCAAGTTTAGGCGAATTTGGTCTTATAGATCATCTAACAAAAAACTTCAAAATAAAACAAAAATCGACTGTAAAAGGAATTGGTGATGATGCCGCTGTGATTTCTTGTAATTCTAAAAACGAAATAGTTGTTACTACAGATTTACTTTTAGAAGGTGTTCATTTCGATTTAAGTTATGTTCCTTTAAAACACTTAGGATACAAGTCGGTAATTGTTAACCTATCCGACGTGTACGCAATGAATGCAGAGCCTACCCAAATTACTGTAAGCATTGCAGTTTCAAATCGATTTCCTATTGAAGCGTTAGAAGAGCTTTATGCAGGTATTACTGCTGCAGCTAAAATATATAATGTAGATGTAGTGGGTGGTGACACTACTTCTTCAACAACAGGGTTATTAATTAGCGTTACAGCCTTAGGCACTGTAAAAAAGGGAGAAGCTGCTTATAGAAGTGGAGCCAAAGAAAACGACCTACTTGTTGTAACGGGTGATTTAGGTGCTGCTTACCTAGGATTACAAGTTTTGGAACGTGAGAAAGAGGTTTTCAAAGTAAACCCAAATAGTCAACCAGACTTAGAACCTTATACATATTTGGTGGAACGCCAATTAAAGCCTGAAGCTAGAAAGGATATTCCTAATTTATTAAAAGAATTAGGTGTGAAACCAACTGCTATGATTGACATTAGCGATGGCTTATCATCAGAAATAATCCACATTTGCAAACATTCAAAAGTAGGGTGTAATTTATTTGAAGATAAAATTCCATTAGACCCTCAAGTAATTACAACTTGTGAAGAATTCAACTTAGATAGTACCACCATAGCTTTAAGTGGAGGCGAAGATTACGAATTGCTTTTTACAATTAGCACCGAGGATTACCCAAAAATAAAAGCCAATCCACACCTTACGGTAATAGGACATATGACTCATGAAAATGAAGGTACTCATCTTATAAGCCGAGCAGGAACTAAAATACCGCTAATTGCACGTGGTTGGAACCCAATGAAAGATTCGGAATAGTTGAATTAAATATTCAATATATTTTTTAGAGCATCTAAAACCTCATCCAAGTTTTCAACAGTACTCATATGCCCTCCTTCAATTATGATGGATAGAGCATCACAACTTTTAGCTAAAGCTATATTTTCATCAACAGGCAGCAACGAGTCTTCTTTTGAAAGAATCATATACTTTTCTTTGCTGAAGTTTTTCAACACATCGCTTCGGTCGTTACGGTCGCGCATACCTTTTATTGCAGCTTTTATTCCGTCAAGCGGAAATGACTGTGCTTCATTTTTCAATTCTTCTATATCTGAAGCAATTTTATCGCGTGTAGTTTCAGAAAACAAATTGCTAATTGCCATACTTATAAAAGCATAAGCATTTTGCTCAATTACCTTTAAAGCACGATTTCGGTTAATTTTTCTTTCTTCGGAATCTGGAGCAGGTGATGAATTTAAAAGTACTAATTTTTCAACTTTTGAAGGGAATTTTTCAACATAGGCTAATGCGATATATCCTCCCATTGAATGACCGATGAATGTCGCTGAAGTTATTTTTAAAGTTTTTAGAATTTCATCAACTACTTCAGCCATTAACTCCATAGAATGGATGTCTGAAATAACTTCACTGTTCCCGTGACCAGGAAAATCTAGTGTTATTACGGTGTTTTGTTTCGACAATTGTGGAATAAGGTTTTTCCACATTGTTGAACTCTCCAGAAACCCGTGCAATAGAACAATTGCGGGACCACTTCCGAAGGTGTTGTAATGTATTTCTGTGTTGTTATATTTTAAAATCATAGTGTGAAAATAAACCTATAAAGAGCCCGTTAAAAAAAAGAGGAACACTTTAAAGGTCCTATAGTAAATATTATTTTTTATATGCAGAAGAATTAGATTTAACTATGAAGAAGACAACTGTTCCAATTATCACCGTAAAAAAGACATAGTTTGCTATTTCAGGATTTTCTAGTTTAGAAACCACCATCCCTAAAATAATAAATGCCAATCCTATAACGCCGAAGACAAATCTTAATAATGAAGCTACTTTTTCAATATTAACCTCTTCCTTTTCTGCCTTGGTCATGGTATTATATCCAGCGATAAGAAAGTAAAGCTTGAAATGTTTTACCACTATCCCGAGTACAATAAGAAATACGCCAATAATTATCAATGGTAAATCCATAAACCCAAAGATAAAAAATTATAAAAAATACAAGACAACGTATACAAAAAACCTGACAGGCTTGAGAAACCTGTCAGGTCTTGGGGTTTAAAAATCCTATTTCTTTGCCCTATTTATTCATTAAATCCTCAATCTCTTCTGCTTCAATTGGGATATTACGCATTAAGTTATAAGGTTCACCTGATTTTTGAATAACCACATCGTCTTCAAGTCTGATCCCGAAGCCTTCTTCTGGAATATAAATTCCAGGTTCTACAGTAAACACCATGTTTTCTGTCATTTTTTCCCAAAGCACACCGTAATCGTGTGTGTCTAAACCAATGTGGTGACTTGTACCGTGCATAAAGTATTTTTTATAAGCAGGCCAGTTTGGATCTTGGTTTTTAACATCAGCCTTATCTAGAAGTTTCAAGTCAAGTAGTTCTTTAGTCATTAACTCCCCTACCTCTTTGTGATACTCCTTCCAATAATTTCCAGGCACCAACATTTTTGTTGCATTATCTTTCACGCGATTTACTGCATCGTACACTTCACGTTGACGTTTTGTAAACCTTCCGTTTACAGGAATAGTACGACTCATATCGCTGGAATAATTAGCGTATTCGGCACCAACATCCATCAGTATCAAATCCCCAGCTTTACATTGTTGATTATTTTCGATATAGTGAAGAACATTTGCATTGTTTCCACTTGCAATAATAGGCGTGTAAGCAAAACCACGAGAACGATTTCTTAAGAATTCATGCATATATTCTGCTTCAATTTCATATTCCCAAACACCTGGTTTTACAAAATCTAAAACTCTTCTAAATCCTTTTTCAGTGATGTCACAAGCCTTCTGAAGTATATCTAATTCTATTTGATCCTTAACTGAACGCAGACTCTGTAAAATCGGGTTGCTACGCTCCCAACTATGTGCAGGATATTTAGCTTTTGTAGCTTTTATAAATCTATCCTCACGAGTTTCAGTTTCTACACTTTGTCTGTAGTGTTCGTTAGTATTGAAGTAAATTCGCTCTGCTTGAGTCATAACTTCAAAAAAGATTTTATCGAAGTCTTTTAGCCAGTGAACATTTTTAATCCCTGAAACCTCGTATGCTTTTTCTTTGGTTAACTTTTCGCCTTCCCACACAGCAATATGTTCGTTTGTTTCACGAACAAAAAGCATTTCGCGATGTTCCTCATAGGGAGCATCTGGAAAAAGAACTAATATTGTCTCTTCTTGATCAGCACCAGATAAATAAAACAAATCACGCGCCTGTTGAAATGGCATTGTACTATCTGCACTAATAGGATATGTATCGTTACTGTTAAAAACCGCTACACTTTTCGGCTTCATTTGAGCCATAAAGTTTTTACGGTTTTTTACAAAAAGTTCACTTGGAATTTGATCGTATTTCATTGAATTTATATTTTAGAATAATTGCTGAGAATTTTTTCTACACCAACTTAAAAAACTTTAACCTTAGTTAAATTAGCCGGTGAAATAAAAGTGTAATTGCAAAGCAAAAAGTAATTTATATTGAAAGCCAAAATTAAATATTATAAGCTTAATTACTTAAGAAGTTAGGTTAAAACTATACTAATCTTAACCCATTAGGCAATATCTACAATCTCAAAAAAACGCTCTTCATTCCCTATTTTTAAAACTGCTTTTTCGCCAACTTTCTTACTTATAAGCGCTTTTGCAAGCGGGGAAATAAATGAAATTTTTCCTTTGGCAATATTCGCTTCATCCACTCCAACTATTTGGTAATGCTGCAGCTTTGGGTTGTTGCCAATTGATAAGGTTAACCGCGCACCAAATCTCACTTCATCCTTCGGTTGCTGATCGATATCTATAATTTTTGCAGTATTTATCCTATTCAGCAGAAGTTGAAGTTTTGCATTAATGTGATTGACTGCAATTCGTCTGTCACTTTCGTTTGTAACTTCAAGATTCTCCTTTTCATCAATTAACGATTGCTTTTCTTCCAAGAGTTCATCCATTCCAATTTGAGTAACGTAATTTGTTACGCCCTCAGGTAAATCTGCTCTTGGTGGAACAATAGGGATTTCCTCTTGATCATCTTCTTTTACAAAACCTCTACTCATAATTATTTATTTAATTTTTTAAAAATTCATGCAACTAATAAAATACATAATAAATGTAATAGCATAAGCAATCTCTACAATGGCTGTATATTTACACCTTTCTTTTTATCTGTAAAGAATCAGAAAAGCACTTAAACAGCATTTACTAATGAAGCACATCTACACAAACTTACTATTTAAAGTTTTTATAGCCATAGTATTAGGTATTGTATTCGGGCAAATCTTACCTGAATCTGTTAACCGAATTTTCACCACTTTCAATGCCTTTTTTGGACAGTTTTTAAGCTTTTCCATTCCTCTAATTATTATGGGACTAATAATGCCAGCCATTTCCGATTTGGGAAGAGGCGCGGGAAAATTATTGTTAATTACTGCTTTGATCGCCTACGGATCTACCCTGTTTTCGGGGTTTATGACGTATTTTTCCGCATCCAATATTTTCCCTTTTCTTTTAGAATCACACGTTAATGATGCAGGTCAAATTGTAGATTCTGGCAAAGAACTAACCCCGTACTTTAGTATTAACATTCCTCCTATATTAGATGTTATGTCGGCATTAGTTTTGGCCTTTGTCGTTGGTTTGGGATTATCTTTTCAAGAGAAGTCTAGTTTAAAGCTTGTGGTTAAAGATTTTCAGAAAATCATAATGCAATTGATTGAAAATGTAATTGTGCCTTTACTTCCACTTTTTATCTTAGGAATATTTGTTAGCATGTCTTTTAATGGAAAGGTGTTTTCAATTCTTTCGGTCTTCATAAGCATAATAGGCGTGATTTTCGCATTACACATTTTATTATTATTGCTTCAATACACTATCGCTGGTGTACTTGTTAAAAAAAATCCAATTAAATTATTAGCTACTATGATGCCGGCATATTTCACGGCATTAGGCACACAATCTTCTGCAGCAACAATTCCTGTAACATTAGAACAAACAAAGAAAAATGGTGTTTCTGAAAAAATTGCAGGTTTTGTTATACCGCTATGTGCTACCATACATTTATCTGGTAGTATTATGAAAATAACCGCCTGTGCTATGGCATTAATGATTTTACAAGGAATACCTTTTAGCTTTACGCTTTTTGCTGGATTTATATTTGTATTAGGAATCGCAATGATTGCAGCACCTGGTGTTCCAGGAGGTGCAATTATGGCTGCGGTAGGAATTTTACAATCTATGCTAGGCTTTAATGAAGAAATGATTGGTCTTATGATAGCTCTATATATCGCAATGGATAGTTTTGGAACTGCTTGCAATGTTACTGGCGATGGCGCTATTTCGCTAGTAGTTGATAAAATCACGAAAGATAAAACTGTTGCTTAATTCTATAAAAAAACAGTATAACAATGGGATTTTTAGATGTTTTCCTTTAAAATAAATAATCAAACTTTAGATTTTAAATAACAATTAGATATTTAAACCAATTCTAAATAGGTTTCAAACAACAAAGAATGTTTGGCAACATGCTGTTTGAAGTGTATTTTTGTGGCACTATTCTAGAAATTAAACAATAATGGCAATACTAACCTCTTCAATTGCACGAAAAGTAGCGATGGCTCTTTCGGGCTTGTTCCTCGTCATTTTTTTGGCGCAACACTTTATTATTAATTTTACATCGGTCTTAGACCCTGAAACCTTTAACAGCTTGTCTCATTTTATGGGGCATAATTTTGTAGTTCAGTTTATCGCACAACCTATTTTAATTATTGGAGTTATTTTCCATTTTGTAATGGGTATTATCCTTGAAATTAGAAACCGCAGTGCAAGACAAATTAGCTACAAATCTTATAAAGGAAACAAAAACTCTTCTTGGGCTTCGCGAAATATGATTATTAGCGGTGCTGTAATCTTAGCGTTTTTAGGTCTTCACTTCTACGATTTCTGGTTTCCAGAAATAGTACATAAGTATGTTGAAAGCCACCCAGTAGATGAAACTCGTTATTATACCGAGTTGCTTCAAAAATTTGAAAGCCCTGTTCGCACAGGATTATACAGTCTTTCATTTGTATTGTTAGCACTTCACCTTTGGCATGGATTTTCTTCGTCTTTCCAAAGTATGGGTTGGAATAACAAGTATTCTAAAGCCTTACAAGGTTTCACGAAGTTTTACGCAATATTTATCCCTTTAGGATTTATTTTCATTGCGATTTATTTACACCTTAATCAATAATCACCACGAAATTAAACGCTATGTCAGTATTAGATTCAAAAATCCCAAAAGGACCCTTAGCAGATAAGTGGACAAAACATAAAAACGACGTAAATCTCGTTAACCCTGCCAACAAACGTAATATAGATATTATTGTAGTTGGAACAGGTCTTGCTGGTGGTAGTGCCGCAGCAACCCTAGCCGAATTAGGCTATAACGTAAAAACATTTTGCTACCAAGATTCTCCTAGACGTGCGCACTCAATTGCAGCTCAAGGAGGTATTAACGCAGCAAAAAACTATCAAGGTGATGGTGACTCTAACTACCGTTTATTTTACGATACTGTAAAAGGTGGCGATTACCGCTCTCGTGAAGGAAACGTTTATCGCCTTGCGGAAGTATCAGCAAACATCATCGACCAATGCGTAGCACAAGGTGTTCCTTTTGCTCGTGAGTACGGAGGTATGCTAGACAACCGTTCTTTCGGTGGTGTTTTAGTTTCACGTACCTTTTACGCTAAAGGACAAACAGGACAACAATTATTACTTGGTGCATATTCAGCAATGAATCGCCAAATAAATAGAGGGAAAATCACTCCTTACAACCGCCACGAAATGCTAGATTTAGTTATCGTAGACGGAAAAGCAAGAGGTATCATCGCTCGCGATTTAATTACTGGTGAAATTGAAAGACATTCAGCTCACGCAGTAGTAATCGCATCTGGTGGATACGGAAACGCATTCTTCTTATCGACAAACGCAATGGGAAGTAACGCAACAGCAGCTTGGAAAATCCATAAAAGAGGTGCTTACTTCGCAAACCCTTGCTATACACAGATTCACCCAACATGTATTCCAGTTTCTGGAGACCACCAAAGTAAACTTACTTTGATGTCTGAATCATTAAGAAACGATGGTAGAATTTGGGTTCCTAAGAAAAAAGAAGACGCTATCGCTATCCGTGAAGGAAAGAAAAAAGCTAAAGATCTTTCGGAAGACGAACGTGATTACTACTTAGAAAGAAGGTACCCTTCTTTTGGTAACTTAGTGCCTCGTGACGTAGCCTCTAGAGCAGCTAAAGAACGTTGCGACGCTGGATTTGGTGTAAATAAAACAGGTCAAGCTGTATTCCTAGACTTTGCTAGTGCTATTGAACGTTACGGAAAAGAGCAAGCAGCAATGCACGGAAACCACAATCCATCTAAAGAAGAAATTACAAAACTTGGGAAAGAGGTTATCGAGAACAAATACGGAAACCTTTTCCAGATGTACGAGAAAATCGTTGATGAAAACCCATACGAAAGCCCAATGATGATATACCCAGCAGTACACTATACTATGGGTGGAATTTGGGTTGATTACAACCTACAGTCTACAATTCCTGGTTGCTATGTAACTGGAGAGGCTAACTTTAGTGATCACGGTGCAAACCGCTTAGGTGCATCGGCATTAATGCAAGGATTAGCAGATGGTTATTTCGTATTGCCATATACAATTGGTGATTATCTATCAAAGGACATTAAAACTGGACCAATTCCAACAGATTCTCAAGAATTCGACGAGGCCGAAAACAAGGTTCGCGAGCAATTAGAAAAGCTGATAAACAATAAAGGATCTCATTCTGTAGATTATTTCCACAAGAAGCTTGGACACATTATGTGGAACAAATGTGGAATGGCTCGTAATGCGAAAGATTTAGCGTCTGCAATGACCGAAATTAGAGCTTTACGCGAAGAATTCTGGAAAGAAGTAAAAGTTCCTGGAGAATTGAATGAAATGAATGCAGAGCTTGAAAAAGCGATGCGTGTTGCAGATTTCCTTGAATTAGGAGAATTGTTTGCGAAAGACGCCTTACACAGAAATGAATCTTGTGGAGGACACTTCCGTGAAGAATATCAAACTGAAGAAGGAGAGGCACTACGTGACGACGAAAACTTTATGTACGTTGCCGCTTGGGAATACACTGGAGATCCAGCAACAGAAGTACTTCACAAAGAAGAATTGAAGTACGAAAATATTGAAGTTAAATCGAGATCATACAAATAGACTATGAAACTTACTTTAAAAATCTGGAGACAGAAAAATAGCAAAGCAAAAGGAGAATTAAAAACATATCCTATTGACGGAATAGAAGGTGACATGTCTTTCTTAGAGATGCTCGACGTTCTAAATGAAGAATTAATTAATAAAGGTGAAGAGCCTGTAGTTTTCGATCACGACTGTCGTGAAGGAATATGCGGTGCTTGTTCGTTACAAATTAACGGAGAACCTCATGGACCAGATAGATTG
This sequence comes from Aequorivita sp. 609, assembly GCF_014212065.1. NCBI lineage: Bacteria > Pseudomonadati > Bacteroidota > Flavobacteriia > Flavobacteriales > Flavobacteriaceae > Aequorivita > Aequorivita sp. 609. The sequence continues at coordinate 270,850 of NZ_JACJVM010000034.1, forward strand.
GTTACAACTTGCCAGTTACACATGCGTATGTTTAATGATGGTGATACAATTGTTATCGAACCATTCCGCGCAAAAGCATTCCCTGTAATTAAGGATTTAGTTGTAGATAGAACATCATTTGAAAGAATTCAGCAAGCAGGTGGTTACGTTTCTGTAAACACTTCAGGTAACACTATCGATGCTAACGCTATTCCTGTAAATAAGCAGGATGCAGACGATTCTTTCAACGCAGCAACTTGTATTGGTTGTGGTGCATGTGTTGCAGCTTGTAAAAACGCTAGTGCAATGTTATTCACTGCAGCTAAAGTAAGCCAATTTGCACTGCTTCCTCAAGGGAAAGTTGAAGCAACTGAGCGTGTATTAAACATGGTTGCTCAAATGGATAAAGAAGGATTTGGTAACTGTACAAATACAGGTGCTTGTGAAATTGAATGCCCAAAAGGTATTTCATTAGAAAACATTGCAAGAATGAACCGCGAATACCTAAGCGCAAGCTTAAAAGGATAAAGTAAATTATACCTTATATAACTAAAACCTCTGCAATAATTGCAGAGGTTTTTTTTGTGCTTAAAATCTACAGGGAAAAGCTAAAAAATATTTAACATATTCATTTTAAATAATTTACACTTATATTCGTTTTCAAAGTATAAGAACTAAGCTCTTTATGATTAGAATATATTATTTAATGATTTTTTTTATTTGTTGTAGCCAAACTACTTTTAGCCAAATTGGTCCTCGTGTCTGGAAAAAAGAAGTAAAAACTACCTCAAATAAGAAAGATTCCAAGTTTTCTACAAAGCAATTAGCATATTCAATTACAAAAAATACGATATCAGATTCCGAAAAGGTATTAGAGATTTATAATTGGATTACAAAAAACATTTCATACGATAATGAATTAATGCGAAGTAAGAGTCTACAGAACAGAATATATACTTCAGAAGAAAACGTTGTTAAGAACGCTTTAGAACGCAAAATGGCTTTGTGTGGAGGGTTTGCACTATTATTTAAATCTTTGTGCTCAGACCTTGGCATAGAAGCTAAAGAAGTTCACGGATACACTAAGGATTACACTGGCCGTTTTAAACAAACCAAAACTCCTCACCACACTTGGAATGTAGTAAAATTAAATGGCAAATGGCATTTAATTGATTTAACGTGGGCGGTAAGTCATGGCAATGGCGGGTCTCCAGATAACTTTTGGTACTTAACAAGACCTGAAGATTTTATATACTCTCATTATCCTGAAAATCCTAAGTATACATTATTAAAAGAACCAATATCCTTTTCAGAATTTAAAAACATAAATTCTCATTAATAAAAAAACCTTCACATTTCTGTGAAGGTTTTTTTATCTTAAACAAGATATATTACTATGCCTCAGCGTTTGGAACGATTGAAACGTAGCTCTTGTTATCTTTCTTCTTGGTAAATTTCACAGTACCATCCACTTTTGCGTGAAGGGTATGGTCTTTACCACCGTATACGTTTTCACCTGGGTGATGCGTATTACCTCTTTGTCTTACAATGATATTTCCAGCAACAGCAGCCTGTCCTCCAAAAATCTTAACGCCTAAACGTTTCGATTCCGATTCTCTACCGTTCTTAGAACTACCAACTCCTTTTTTGTGAGCCATTTTGTTTCGGTTTTAAATATTATACTTCAGTAAGATTATTTTTCAATCCCACCATCTAATCTGTCTTGCAATTCTTTTAGCTCATCCCACTTACCATCAGCAGCTAATTTAGCTTGTTTTGGCCAAGTGTCTGTAACTAAATGTGCTAAATTTGAACTTGCTTCAGAAAGAATAGTTGCGATAGCTTCTGGTTTTGCCTTTGCAACTTTAGCAAAGGTATCCAATCCAGCAGCAACCATAGCCTCTGCAGCTTTTGGTCCAACACCTTCAATCTTTTTAAGATCGTCTGCTTTAGCGGCTTTTTTAGGAGCAGCTTTTTTAGCAGGTGCTTTAGTTTCTGATTTTGGAGCAGCTTTTTTAGCTTCTTCCTTTTTAGCAGGTGTAGCTCCTGAAGCTACAATGCTTTCAATTACAATTTCAGAAAGTGCCTGACGGTGTCCGTTTTTAACACGGTAACCTTTACGGCGTTTCTTTTTGAAAACTATAACTTTGTCACCTTTAAGGTGCTTTACGACTTTTGCTCCTATTTGAGCGCCGTTTATAGCCGGGGCGCCTATGGTAATATTGTCGCCGTCACCAATAAGAAGTACATTGTCAAAAGACACTGATTTTCCTTCTTCTACTGGTAAACGATTAACAAAAACCTTTTGGTCTTTCGCAACTTTTACTTGCTGCCCTGCTATCTCTACAATTGCGTACATAGCGAATCGTTTATAAATTAGTTAAACTTAGTTTTCCCTATCGTTTGCGGAAGCTTTAGCCACCGAAGCAAAACAAATTCTGCGTAGGGGGCTGCAAATATAATTTTAAAAAAGGAATTGACAAAGCGTTTTATATTTAATCTTTCACGCTTAATAGACTGATTGACAATTGAATTCAATAAGAAGAAGTGATTTTGCAAGTTTGTAATCATCACATTACTAAGGATTCTATTTAAAACCCCAATTAAAACACTAACAATCAGTCGTTTATTTCATTACATTTCTATTGCCATCTTGAGTGTTCCAAGACGTTTTAAGAAGCTGCATAAAAGAAAGGGTTAAAACTATAGAAGTTGCAAATCCCATAATTAAAATAGACAAAACAAGCATAAGGGTTCCTAAATCATATTCAAGATTCCATTTATTCATAATGCCTGAAGAAAACTCCGTATCAATCTGATACATATATATAGCCATAAAAATTGAAAATAACACCGATGCAATTCCTCCCGAAAACAAACCCACTTCAAATCCTTTTTCATATTTGAAGTTTGTTTCCGATGCAGAGTACTTTTTTAAAGCCATGTAAATTCCAAAACCGAAAATCAGCCCATTTACCGAGCTCAATACAGGGTATTGGTGTAACCCAATAAGTTTTAAAATAAGAAAGTAGGCAATTAGTACTGCTGCAATTCCAAAACCGTAACGTGAATATACTTTAAACATAGTGATTGGATTTAAACCTAAAAGTTACGAAATTTTGTATTAAAAAGTTCAAAACATCAATATAACTTTTTAAAAATTAAACACTTAGATTCAAAATTCACAAACTAAAACATCTAAGATTAGTTGAAATTTTAATTTTTCATCTATAGTATAGTAACATTCTGCTTAAAGCTACGTCAAATTAGCGACTGAGCTTAAAATTAAATTAAACCCAAAAGCTCTTAAAATTAATTAACTTTGTAAGTTAAACTTTCGAATATTTAAACTTTAATTTAAAACGATGAAAAAAACATTTCTAACCGTCTTGTTCGCCTTTATGTTTCTAGTTGGTGCTAAGGCCCAACAAGTTGAATTTGAAGAATACAAATTGGATAACGGACTTCATGTTATTTTATATGAAGACAATACTGCTCCCGTTGCAGTAACTTCTGTGATGTACCACGTGGGTGCAAAAAACGAAACTCCTGGACGTTCAGGATTCGCTCACTTTTTTGAACACTTATTATTTGAAGGGACCGAAAATATTGGTCGTGGAAAATGGTTCGAAATTGTAACATCTAACGGTGGAAGCAACAACGCAAACACTACAGACGATCGTACATATTACTATGAAATTTTTCCTTCAAACAGTGTTGAAACTGGACTTTGGATGGAAAGTGAGCGTATGCTTCACCCAATTATCAACCAAATTGGTGTAGACACACAAAACGAAGTTGTAAAAGAAGAAAAGCGCCTAAGAGTAGATAATCAACCTTACGGTAACATCCTTAAAGCCGTTAAGGAAAACATGTTTAAAAAACACCCTTACCGTTGGACTACAATTGGTGAAATGGAAGATTTAGATGCTGCAACTCTTGAGGAGTTTCAAGCTTTCAACAAAAAATTCTATGTACCTAACAACGCTGTTCTAGTAGTTGCGGGTGATATTGACAAGCCTAAGGTAAAGAAAATGATTAAAGATTACTTCGGACCAATTCCTAGAGGTGCTGAAGTAGTTCAGCCAAATATCAAAGAAGATCCTATTACCCAACAAATTAAAGCTAAATTTTACGATCCTAATATTCAGCTTCCAATGATCATTCAAGCATACAGAACACCTTCTATGAAAGAGCGTGATGCGTATATCTTGGATATGGTTTCAACTATTTTAAGCGATGGGAAAAGCTCACGTCTTTACAAAAAATTAGTTGACGAAAAGAAATTGGCTCTTGAAGTTGCAGCAATTAACTTTAGCCAAGAGGATTACGGTACGTATATTACCTTAGCAATTCCACTTAATAACACACCTCTAGAAACTTTAGATGCTGAAATTTCAGAAGAGATTGTTAGATTACAGAATGAACTTATTTCTGAACGCGAGTTTGAAAAACTTCAGAACATTTACAAAAACAGATTTGTAACGGCTAATGCTACTGTTGCTGGTATTGCAAACTCACTTGCAAACTATTATACTTTTTATGGGGACACCAATCTTATTAATAAAGAATTGGACATCTACAAAAACATCACTCGTGAGGATATTCGTGAAGCAGCTAGAAAATACCTAAACAAGAACCAGAGCTTATATTTAGAGTATTTGCCAAAATCAGAACAATAAAAAACTTAGAATTATTTTAAGATGAAAAAACATATATACCTATTAATAGCAAGTATTTTTGTATCTACGCTAGCAGTGGCGCAGATAGACCGAAGTAAACAACCTAAACCAGGCCCTGCTCCTACAATAAACGTAACGCAACCAGGTACTTTTAATCTAAATAATGGTTTGAAAGTGCTAGTTGTGGAAGACCACACGCTTCCTGCTGTACGTGTACAACTAGTAATTGACAACCCATTACATGCATCTGGGAAAAAAGCGGGTGTTGAAGCTATAGTATCTGCAATGTTGGGAAATGGTACAACAAACATTTCTAAAGACGATTTCAACGAAGAAGTAGATTATTTAGGCGCTAACATTTCTTTTGGTTCAGAGAGCGCTTACGCGAGTTCACTTTCTGAATACTTCCCAAGAATTATGGAGCTTATGTCTGATGGTATAAAAAACCCATTATTCACTGAAGAGGAATTCCAAAAGGAAAAGAACAAAATGATCGACGGTTTAAAGAGCCAAGAAAAAAGTGTTTCAGCAGTTGCATCTAACCTACGTTCAGCATTAATTTACGGGAAAGATCACCCAAAAGGAGAATTTACAACCATTGAAAAAGTTGAAAAATTAACCTTAAACGACGTAAAAGAGTTTTATGAAAACTACTTTAATCCTAAAAATGCTTATTTAGCAGTTGTAGGAGACGTTAAGCAAAACCAAGTTGAAGCTTTAGTTCGTGAGCACCTTAGCGATTGGAAACAAAATCCAGTGCCTTCTGTAGTGTATAGCACTCCTAAAGATGTTCAGTTTACACAAGTTAACTTTATCGATATGCCAAATGCTGTGCAGAGTGAAATTGCTGTACAAAACTTGGTTACTCTTAAGATGAACGACCCTGACTACCCTGCAGTTCTTATTGCAAATAGAATATTAGGAGGTGGTTTCAACAGTTTATTGAACATGAATCTTCGTGAAGCTAATGGATGGACTTATGGAGCGCGTTCAAGTACAGGAGCAGATAAAAACATTACTCGTTTTGTAGCTACTACTAGTGTACGTAACGAAGTAACTGATAGTGCAGTAGTGGAAACTTTAAAAGAAATTCGTTTTATCCGTGATAATAAAGTAACAGCTCAACAATTAGCTAACGCTAAAGCGAAGTATGTTGGTGATTTTGTATTGGCACTTGAGCGCCCGTCTACTATCGCAAACCTTGCGCTAGAAGTTTACACTCAAAACCTTCCTAAAGACTTTTACTCTGGATATCTTAAAAAGATAAATGCTGTTACAGCAGAAGATGTTCAACGTGTAGCAAAAAAGTATTACAAGCCAGGTAATCTTCGTATTGTAGTAGTAGGTAAAGGTTCTGAAGTATTAGAAGGACTTAAAAATCTAAAAAACCACGAAGGAAGACAAATTCCTGTGTACTATTTTGATAAAGAAGGAAACCCAACTACAGAGCCAAACTACAATATGCCTGTAGAATCTGGAGTAACTGCTGAATCGGTAATAAACAAATACATAGATGCAATTGGAGGGCGCAAAGCTTTAGCAGATGTTAAGACTGTAAAAATGGAAGCTGGAGCAGAAATGCAAGGTATGCAGTTAGGTCTTGAAATCAAGAAAACCACTAAAAACCAATCTTCATTAATAGTTTCTATGGGTGGTGCTCCCCTTCAAAAAGTGATTTTCGATGGAGAAAAAGGCTATATGTCAGGACAAGGACAAAAAATGGATTATACAGACGAGCAAAACCAAGCTGCAAAAAAACAAGCTGTTCCATTTGCTGAACTTTCTGCTAAAGACGCAAAACTAGATCGCGTTGAAGAAGGTGCTTATGTTATTGTTTTAGAAGAAGGACAAGAAGCTTTTTACGATAAAGAAAGTGGATTGAAAGTTAAAGAGGTTTCAACACAAGAAATGAATGGGCAAAAAATTTCAACTACAATTGTGTATGACGATTATACTGAAGTAAATGGAATTAAATTCCCTTTCACAATTAAGCAGTCTGCAGGACCTCAAGAGTTAACTTTTAAAGTAAGTAAAGTTTCAATTAACGAAGGTGTAGCTGATTCAGATTTCGAATAATCAAACGAGATTCAGCTTTATAAAAAAACCGCATTAGATTTAGTTCTAATGCGGTTTTTCTATGGAATAGTTTTACTATTTATTCCCAAACTATCGTTTCCATAATCCTTCTAATATCTTCACGAAGATATTCTGCTGCAGGGTAAACAGAGTCGTAATTTGGCTTTGCTTTAAAGTACACAGCACCATTTACAAAGTGACGAATACTATCGGTTACATAAAATTCTGCTTGGGTTGCCGCATTTCCATTTATCATATAAAACATTCCGTACACCTTAGAATCTGGGTTTACAAAAGGATATGCAGGTATGCTATTTGCCTTAATAGTATGGTCGTAGGCTAAACGTTGAGCATCTTGCAGCAATGAATCTAGATTGTTAGCTCTTACCTGCTGGTATGTCATATAAATTGTGGCCTTCATTCTAGGATATTGAATGTTTAGAGCGCAATTATCTTTCTTTTCTATAACTGCATTCTCATTCATTTCAAAAGAAAAAGCACAATTAGGATCTACCGTTTTGTACTCAGGAATAGGGTAATCTAACCTCAGCTGGGCAGCGGGTTTCACTGTAACCTCATCTTCACATGAAACACATATGAAAAGTAGAATTATTGAGGAGAGTATACGTTTATAGATTTTCAATTGTAACTTTTATTTGTTTTATACGTTTGCCTTCAAAAGCTTCAATTACAAACGCATAACCGTGAAATAATATTTTTTCGTTTTTCTTAGGGAATCCCTTTGATACTTCAAGTAGGAAACCAGCTAACGTTTCTGCTTCTCCTTTATTATCTTCAAACTCTTCAGGGTCATCTAGCTTTATCACCTTGTAAAAATCTTTCAGAGGTGTTTTCCCTTCAAAGATAAATGTATTGTCGTCTAGCTTAGAGAAAATAAGATCTTCATCATCAAACTCGTCGCTAATTTCGCCTACAATTTCTTCAATAATATCTTCTAAAGAAATAAGTCCGCTAGTTCCTCCATATTCATCTACCACAATTGCAAGGTGCATTTTCATTTCCTTAAACTCATTCAGCAAATCGTCTAGCTTTTTGTTTTCAGGCACAAAATACGCTTCGCGTTTTAAAGTCTTCCAATCTAGGATTTTTCTATCTGTGTATGGAATTAAGTCTTTTACATATAATACGCCAGTAATATTATCCATGCTATCCTTGTAAACTGGAATTCGCGAATAGCCGTGTTGAATAATATCAGGAAGAATCTCTTTAAAAGATTGATCTTCACTAATAGCGAAAATATCCATTCGGTTTTTCATCACCTGCTTGGTATCTGTATTTCCGAAAGTAACAATTCCCTGTAGTATTTTTTGTTCTTCAAAGGTAGTATCCTGATTAGAAAGTTCTAGCGCCTGTGAAAGGTGATCTACACTAATATTTGATTTTTGCTTACCATAACGATCGTGCAAAAACAATGTTACCGATCGCATAGGAGAACTAATTGGAGACAGTAAAGTATCCAAAACATTTAGAGGTTGTGCCATAAAAACAGCAAAAGAAATCCCATTTCTGTTTGCATAAATTTTAGGCAGAATCTCACCAAAAAGCAAGATTAGAAAAGTTACAACTCCAACTTCTATAATAAAACGAATATCTACACCGTAGTAATTCGTTAGAATATTAGAGAATAAAAGATCGCTCATCGAATCGAAAAGCAGCACTATGGCAATGTTTATGAAGTTATTAGCCACAAGAATCGTTGCCAAAAGCTTTTTCGGTTTCGACAGTAACTTTTCTACTATAGCAAGTTTTTTAGCAATTGCTTTCTCGTTATTCGTCTCAAAGTCTGAAGAAGATAAAGAGAAAAAAGCCACTTCGGCACCCGAAATCAGCGCAGAGCAGCCTAATAAAACAACAAGCAAAACAATACTTGTTATATGAGTAAAGTCCAAAGTATTAATTAATAATAGTAAACCTGGGGGTTCTGTATCCAATTTGATGAATTTAGTTAAACATTAAAAAGGAAGATCGTCCTCTTCTTCAGTAATAGACTTTGCAGCCTGAGATGGTTGAGTAGCCTGTGGTTTTTGAACATTTTGTCCTGGATTATTTTGCGGGGTTTCGTTTCCGCTTCCTTTAGGTGTCAAGAACGTAAAGTCAGTACAATGCACCTCTGTGCTGTATCTATCCAATCCTTTATCATCTTGCCATTTGCGAGTTTTTAAACGGCCTTCAATATAAACCATATCGCCCTTTTTTAAATACTTCTCACAAATTTCAGCAGCTTTATTTCGAACTACAATATTGTGCCACTCTGTATTTGTAACACGCTCGTTTGTAGTTTTGTTTACATAAGTTTCATTTGTAGCAAGAGGAAATCGTCCAATACTATTTCCGCCCTCAAAGTAATGCATCTTTACATCATCACCCGTATGTCCAATCAACATAACTTTGTTCAATGTTCCACTCATATTTTCTTTATTTTATAATTTATGCAAAGGTAAATCTTGTGTTCTAAATATACGGTTTTTTTAAGTTTTAATATAGAATGATTTAAATGAAAGCTATAAACCTAAAATAGATTTAGTAGTTTTCAAAAAATTCTGAAACAAAATTTTCTATTAAAACCGGAACTGCGTAATTATTTATTTCAGAAATAGGGATATCGGCTTGACTACCTTTAGGTGTCTCAATTATCCAAAAGCGGGTGTATAAATGTTGGTGCGAAAGTTTATGAACCACTGCCTCTTCATTAAAAAGCGATATACTTCTAATATCTAAGTTTTCTGAAAAATCTTGAAACTGTGGGAGGTTTTTTAAATCCTCGATGTCGACTTCCTCTGAAGTTTCAACCAATGGAAACTCATAAAGTTTATGCCAAATTCCCTTTCCGATTCGTTGTTTAAGAATAGTATTTTCGTTTTCTGATAGAACAACTAGATAATTAAAATATCTTTTCTTTACGGGTTTAGCTTTAATTTTTACAGGAAATTCCTCTACTTCATTCTTCTGAAAAGCAACACAACTATCATTAAAAATACAACTATTGCAATCTGGATTTCTAGGCACACAATGTCTCGCTCCAAATTCCATAATAGCTTGGTTAAAAGTGCCAGGTTGTTTCTTATCTATTAATTGTTGGGCTAGAACTTTGAATTCTTTTGGTCCATTTCCTTTATTAATAGGTGTAGATATTCCAAAAACACGAGATAGCACTCGGTAAACATTGCCATCTACTACCGCTTGCGGTTCATTAAAGCATATACTTGCAATAGCACTTGCGGTGTATTCCCCTACTCCCTTTAATTTTAATAAGTTCTTATAGTTATCAGGAAAAACCCCATTCATATCTTCGGTTACCATTTTCGCAGTAGCATGGAGGTTCCGTGCTCGAGAATAATATCCTAATCCTTGCCATAGTTTCAAAACTTCATCCTCAGGTGAATTTGCTAAATCTTGAACCGTAGGATAGGCGCTTATAAACTTTAAATAATAAGGTAATCCTTGCGCAACTCGCGTTTGTTGCAGCATAATTTCTGACAGCCAAATATGATATGGACTTACTGTTTTTCGCCACGGGAGATCTCGCTTATTATCTAAATACCACGAAATTAGCCTTTTGGAAAAGTGAGGGTTTAAAATTGACATTGGGTAAAAATAATCTATATTCCATTAAATTTTAAAGGATTATGCTTTGATTTATTGATTTTAAAATATGTATATTTGCAGACCCAAAAAAACTCTAGTAAAAGAATAATTAATTAAAATACACATATAATGACGAAAGCAGATATCGTAGCTAAGATTTCAGAAAGATTAGGAATGGAAAAGAATGAAGTTCAAGCTACTGTTGAAACCTTTATGGAAGAAGTGAAGAATTCTCTTGAAGGTGGTGACAACGTTTATTTAAGAGGTTTCGGTAGTTTTATTATTAAAACTAGAGCCGAAAAAACTGGAAGAAATATTTCAAAAAACACAACAATAAAAATCCCTGCTCACAATATCCCGGCTTTTAAACCTGCAAAAGTATTTGTTGAAGGTGTAAAAACCAATGTGGAAATAAAATAGTAATAACCAGTTTGGTTCCGACTCGATGAATTTCGAGGAAGGGATGGAACACAAAAAAGACTTTAGTATGCCAAGTGGTAAAAAAAGAAAAAGACATAAGGTAGCGACTCACAAACGTAAAAAGCGTCGTCGCGCTAACCGTCATAAGAAGAAAAAGTAGTTCTAAACTACTTTTTCTGTTTTAAAAGTAATTTGGCAACTGCATTTAGGTGTGGTTGCCAAATAAAACAAACGAAATATCGTTCTTTGAAAATGAGATTGCAACAACCTTCTTTTGGTTTTGGTGCGGTTTCGCCGGGTTTTAATTAAAAACCTGTGAAAAAATATTGTTTAATAAGTTCCGATTATACGTCGGGACAACAAAATTAATGTAACGTGAACTACGAATTATTTATTAGGTCCGGTTCACAAGAAGTTGATTTTGCCCTATTAAAGGATGGAAAACTTATAGAGCTTCACAAAGAGGATGAGGATAATAATTTTACGGTTGGCGACATCTTTCTTGCCAAAATACGTAAAACAGTCCCAGGTTTAAACGCCGCCTTTGTAAATGTGGGTTACGAAAAAGATGGTTTTTTACACTATCACGATCTCGGCCCTAAAGTATCTTCACTTTTAAAATTTGTTAAAGGTGTAAGTACAGGAAAACTAAAAGATTATACTCTAAAAGACTTCCCATTCGAAAAAGAGATTGATAAGCATGGCAACATTAATAATGCCTTGAAAAACAATCAATCTATCTTGGTTCAAATAGTAAAAGAACCCATATCTACCAAAGGACCCCGTATAAGCTCTGAGCTATCTATAGCCGGAAGATATATTGTATTGGTTCCTTTTTCTGATCGTGTTTCTGTTTCTCAAAAAATAGAAAGTAACGAAGAAAAAGACAGGTTAAAACGCTTGATTAAAAGCATTAAACCAAAAGGATTTGGCGTTATTATACGTACCGTAGCCGAGGGCAAAAAAGTAGCAGAACTGGACAAAGACTTACAGAATCTTATGGAACGCTGGATAGCGATGTGTAAGAAGCTACAAGGGGCGCACCACCCTTCAAAAGTGCTAAGCGAGCTAAATAGAGGAGCTTCTCTAATCCGCGATATGTTTAACGATTCATTCTCAGCAATACATATCGACGATGAAACTCTATACTTGCAAATAAAAGATTATGTGCAGGAGATTGCACCAAACAAAGACAATATCGTAAAGCATTATGATTCTAATGTTCCAATGTTTGAAAAATTTGGAATTGAACGACAAATAAAAACTTCTTTCGGAAAATCTGTTACAGGTAGTAAAGGGGCTTATTTAGTTATAGAACATACAGAAGCCATGCACGTAATAGACGTGAATAGTGGTAACCGAAGTAACAAGCAAAAAACACAGGAAGACACAGCGTTAGAAGTGAATTTAATTGCTGCTACCGAGGTAGCAAGACAGCTTAGGTTACGCGATATGGGAGGAATAATTGTGGTAGATTTTATCGATCTGGCAAATGCCGCACACCGCAAACAGCTCTACAACCACCTTCGTGATGAAATGAAGGACGATAGAGCAAAGCACAAAATACTCCCACCAAGTAAATTTGGGTTAATACAAATAACCCGTCAACGAGTTAGGCCAGAGTTGAACATCAAAACTCGCGAAGAAGATCCTAGTAATGGAGGCGATGGCGAGATTGAAGCACCTATAATCGTTATAAACAGAATTAATGAAGAGGTAAAACGCCTTTTCAAAAAAGACTATAAAAAGATAACACTTAATACACATCCTTTTATAGCAGCCTTTTTAACAAAAGGTTTCCCAAGCGTCCGAACCAAATGGTTTTTGGAACATAAAAAATGGGTGAAAATTCAACCTCGAGATGCATACACATATCTCGAATATCATTTCCACGATAAAGATGGAAAACTGATAAAATAATTTTAAACCCCTTTTGAAGAAATTCTTCGAAAGGGGTTTTTTTGTGTCTTTAAGTTTCTAATGTTATAATCGACCTATGTAAGATATCTTTGCGAACTTTGCAATGCAATATTAGCAGAATAACTATCGTAAAGATGCTAGGGAAATCTAACTGATCTTAAGTCCTAGTAGGATTTAAAGTCACTAGCTTTCATATTATGAATGAAAATAAAACATACACCGTAGATGAAGCTAAAAGGCGATTAGAACGCTATTGCGCCTACCAGGAGCGTTGCCATAAGGAAGTGCAGCAAAAGCTTTACGAGATGCGTATGATACCCTTAGCGATAGATGAAATTATAGACCACTTATTACGTCACAATTTTTTAAATGAAACAAGGTTTGCTCAAACCTTTGCCCGTGGAAAGTTTAGAACGAAAAAATGGGGGCGAAATAGAATAGTGAATGAATTGAAAATGCGACAAATTTCAAAATTCAACATTAAAATTGCGCTAAAGGAAATACCAGATTCTGAATACATTAAAACATTTGAAGCCTTAGCCGAAAAGCGGTTGCAGCAATTAAGTTCGGAAAAAAATCTTCAAAAAAAACGAAAAAAGCTGGCAGATTATCTCTTTTATCGCGGGTGGGAAAGTGAGTTGGTTTATATGAAAACTTTAGAAATAAAGTAATAATGTTATGTAATATTTTGAATTTAAGATATATATTTAAGCATTCTATACTTGAATTGTCAAAGCGCGCTGACCTTTCATACTCTCCCCTTTAGAATGGACGTAAGCTGAAAAGTCCGCAATAGAGCAGGCTAATTTTAAATTTTTATGTTATGAAAAAAAATCATAACATTAGTAATTGGGCTATTATTTTAATTTGGTGTTTATGCCGAAAATAATAATTCATCAGTAGAGATAGAGATCTCTAAAAAGAACGTTATTACCGAACTAGCTCCTGCGATTATTTGCACAACACTTATTGGTGTCGATTGTAATGAAGATGGAGTTTATGAGTATATGGCTGTTGTTGATTGTGAAAATGCAGATGCAGGTATTGAACAATTTTTAGCTTCCTGTTAATACTATCTAACTAATTATTAGTCTTATTTAAAGAATTTTTATAACATACAATTATGCCTTTAAAAGTCTTACTATTATTTTTAACTATTTTAAAATTTACCATTTGTATATCACAAACAGAACAGGGTTTGATTCGCTATGGCGAAATACAAAGCTTAAGTTTGGGCGCACCCATAGGTGTAGATTACAATGCGATATTAATGTTTGATAATAATTCATCGTTATACATCACAAGGAAAGATTCTTTGGAAAAGACTAAAATTGATGGTCAAAAATCGGTTATTACTGCACAAGGAAGTAGTAATTTTACAGCAGTAACCAACGAAAAAGGATTTCAGTATAACAATTTAATTAAAAAAGACAGTTTCTATGCCCGTGATCTTGGTTTTAAATATGTAAAAGAAAAAACACCTAAAATTAGTTGGAAGATTGAAAAGGAAACTAAAAACATAGGACAACTTACTTGCCAAAAAGCTACTGCCACCTTTAGAGGTCGCGATTATACAGCCTGGTTCGCACCAGACATACCACTACCCTATGGGCCATGGAAGTTACAGGGTTTACCAGGGATTATTCTGGAGGCCTATGATACCAACAAAGAAATTTTCTGGTACTTTAAATCGCTTGAATATCCGGTTACCACAATGATATCAACTTTCAAGCAAGTTACTCCACCAAAAGGGAAAGATTGGATAAGTATAGAAACGTTTAAAGAAATCCAAATCAAAAACTTTAAAGAATCGCAAATTGCTGGAAAAATGGTTGCTGAAAAAATGAATATAGAAACCTACTCCAACGATACAATGAAAAATTCTTATATTGAAGTTTTTGATGTTGAGGATAAATAAAGTAAATAATGAAACTTTAAAAATATATCTTTTATTTTTATTCTGGTTTTACATTTCACTAGCTGGGGCTCAAACTGTTACGGGCACAATAACCAATGGAACTACATCAGAACCCATAGAAGATGCTTTGGTTATTGCTAAAAATGGTGATGAGGTGGTTAGCTATACCTATACGGATATCAATGGCTATTACAATTTAAAGGTAAATAATTTTGCAGAAATTACACTTACAGCTTCGAGCTTAGGATTTGCTTCAAAAAATTTAAAAATACGTTTTATTGAATCTCAAGTAAATCATGTTAGCGATTTCCAACTAAACGAGAAAACTGAAACACTCACCACAGTAGTTTTAAAAGCAGATGAAAAAATAAAAATAAACCGCGATACCATTAGTTTCCGTATTTCGGCTTTTAAGGATGCCAGCGAGCGTACCGTTGAAGATATGCTAAAAAAACTTCCTGGTATTGAGGTTGATGATGATGGGAATATACGGGCATTAGGCAAACCCATTCAAAAGATATTAATTGAAGGTGATGACCTTGCAGATAGTAACTACAAAGTAATTTCAAAAAACCTTGACATCACTGTTCTCGATAAAATTGAAATAATAAATAATTACGATGAAAATCCCGTTTTAAAACAATTTCTTTCTTCTGAAAATATTGTTTTAAACCTTAAACTTAAAAAAGATAAAAAGTCTGTTCTCTTTGGAAAAGCCGAAATAGGTGGTGGTATTGAAAATAGATTTTTGGGCGATGTAAATTTAGGTGTAATAAATCCACTTGTAAAATTACTCAACCTCGCTAATACAAATAATACTGGTAGTCCAGCCGATAGACAGTTTGGCGTCTATACCTATTCTCCAATTGGTTTTAACGATTTTACTAAGGATTTTTCTATTAATCAAAATCCAATTGTCTTTTTAAGCGGTAGCACAAATGAACTAAATACCGAG
Source organism: Aequorivita sp. 609 (assembly GCF_014212065.1). NCBI lineage: Bacteria > Pseudomonadati > Bacteroidota > Flavobacteriia > Flavobacteriales > Flavobacteriaceae > Aequorivita > Aequorivita sp. 609. The sequence goes on from NZ_JACJVM010000034.1 coordinate 286,406, forward strand.
AATTATATCGAAAACACTTCATTTTCGAATAACCTTTTAATAAACAAACGTTTCTCGGATAGTATTAAACTACGAAACTCTCTTTATTATTACAATGATTCATTTGAGCAATATTATAAAAGCGAGTATCAATACTTTGTAGAACCAAAAGATATTTTCTTCAAAGAACAAAACTCTTTTAACCAACAAAAATTTAATCTTAGCAATGATCTAAAAATTACCTTTACGCCTACAAAAGACAGAAACATTACAGTTGCCAATACACTTACCTTTTTAAATGGAACAAGTAAAAACAGCTTACTCTTTAATGAGGAAAACATTCAAGAAACTCTTCGAAATAAAACGAGGGAACAAGAGACCCAAATCCAACTTACCCAGAAGATAAAATCTGGAGCTGTTGTTATTGATTTTTATGTTGGAAGCAAAAAGTTAGACCAGATTTTCCAAATCTTACCAAATACTTTTATTGCTGACAGTGTAAATCAAAATACTTTAAGTTATTCAGATTATAATACTACCTTGGATTATCAGGGCTTGGATGCAAGTCTTGTTTTTAAAAACAATAAAACCTCTTACTCATTTACCGGGGGTTTTCAGCATATTAACGAAACCATAAAAACTAAATCCTATTTAGGCTTTCAAAACCAAAATGAAAAGATTGATAGTCTTTCCGGTAGAAATACGGCTCGCAGTCTAATCCCACATTTGCAGTTTAAAATAGAAGAAGAATTGTATCAAGATGTTTTGCTTTACGCAAACTTAGATGCTATCTGGAACAGTTACAATAAAAACAATTTTTCAAATAACTTTTTTCTACCCAATCCAAGTGCTGGTTTGAGGATAAGAAAAACTAAAACGGGCACCTATCATTTTAAATATTCCTATATCTCCGAAATACCAAGATTAAACTATCTTACGGATAATTTTATGATAAAAAGTTATCGCAACTTGAGTCTTGGTATCTCAAAACCAGAGGCTCTTAAAAGTCACAGTTACACTTTTAACTATACTTTTTCGAAAGTGGAAAAGCGGATATTATTTAACGTTTCAGCCACTCATCGCAAATTTTTGAATCAAGTAAGTTTTAAAAACTCTCTTGGCCAAAATACAGATATAACTCAAAGTATATTTAGTCCAGGACAAAAATTATGGTTGTTTCAAGCTAGTTTTACTTCATATATTGACCCTATAAATACCTCTGTTAAAATTGGGTATCAGAAACAGTTTTCTGAACAAGCTGTAATAATTAATAATAAAAATACAAAGTTAAAAAACAACACTTCGCAATATTATTTATCGGGAACTACCTATTTAAAAGGAGTGGTTAATTTTAAATTTTTAGCAAACTATACTATAAATGCAGGTGAAAATGGAAGAAATACAATACGTAACGAACGTTATAAATTTGAACTGAAAACCATTTTCAATATAAACAAAGTATTCATTGCCACCCTTGAAAGTAAAGGATATCTAGTTTCTTCACAATTTTATGAGACCAACAATGCGGAAATCGAATTTCGTCCGAAAGGTAAAAACTGGACTTTAGGACTAAAGATTATTAATATATTTAACGACAAAGAATATATTTTTGAAAATAGCTCCGATTATGTACAGACCGCTACAGTATTTGAAGCCGTTCCACGCTATGGAATTTTATATGGAAGATTTAGGTTTTAAACACATAAACTATTCAAACTCAATGTTTGGATAAGGTTAATAGAAATTATTAACTCGGAATATCAAAAAGCCTTTAAAGATTTGGTATAGAAGCGGTTGAAACAATTGGATTCAGAAAAAAAATAAAAAAAAAGCGAAAAAAATTGGCAGATTATTTATTTTACAGAGGTTGGAAACCAGAATTGGTTTACAGCAAACTTAATGAAGTTGATTAAAAACTAACTCACTATGGTTCAAAACATTATTTTATTATTAAGCTTGGTACTTTTCACTTTATCCTGTAACAAGAATGAATCTATAGACGCTTCACCTAATATACTTGTGGCTTTACCCACACCTCCTGTGAAGGTGAAAAATACTAATGGGGAATGGGTAGTTTACGAAATGCACATAAAAGCACCTTCATTAAACAAGGTTTCCATATTTAATGCAAATACATTACAATTAAACTACAGTGATTTTAATACAAGAGAAAATTTGCACATCGCGAGTATTTGGCTTCCATTTCCAAATCAAGGGTGGCAGGAAAATTTGATGGAGCATGTGTTTGAATACATAGATAACCAAGGAAATACAAAACATCATACTTTTAATTTAAAAATTGAAAATGAATATCCAGAACCTATAAGCATTAACTTTCCTGTGCCCCAAGGCGTTTGGCTTGCAGAAGGTGCTCCTGGTGCTACATCGTACCATACACGTGCCATTTTTCCATATCCAGACCCGCTTTTCGATTCTACTCAACAAGGATATTTAATAGGAAATAATCCCCAGCGTTACGCTATAGATTATGCCCTATTAGTTGATGGTCTTCCCTATGATAGCGACGGTTCAGCATTAGAAGATTGGTATTGTTATAATCTTCCTATATTGGCTGCAAAAGGTGGAAAAGTTATTTTTACCGAAGACGGTATCCCAGATAACCAAACACCATTTCAATTAGATTACCCAACGGACATTAATAACGCTACCGGTAATGTTGTTTATATTGAACACGACGACGGAACCATTGGCACTTACTGCCACATGATTCCAAATTCCTTATTAGTGGAGGTTGGAGATATTGTTAGTGCAGGTCAAGAAATTGGACGATTAGGAAACTCTGGAAATTCCTTTGCTCCTCATTTGCATATGCATGTTCTAATCAACCCTGAACATAAACAACTAACAAAATATGCTGATGGACTTTTTATGGAAAGCATGCCCTATACATTCTCAGATTTTATAAAACTTGGAAATCTACCTCCTGGGTATTTAGATGAAAATCCTATAACTCCATTCGTTCCCACCACATCCGAAGTGTTTACCAATGTTATACCATCTGAAAGTGATGTAATAGCGTTTTAATAGTTATTAAATATTAAAAGAAGCTCCCAAATTAAAAGTTACCTGATTGTGAAGTTTTTCAGCAGATGTTAAAGTATCGGTGTTATACTTTGCAAAAGGGATATTCATTTCTGTAAAAATACCAAAGCCACTAGTAAAGAAATAACGAGCACCCAAATGACCTCCAAAGTTTTTTAAACTGGCATAAAGTCCGGGATATACATCAAAATTTTCATCAACGTTTATCACATTGCCTAAATTGGCATTAAACCTTGCTTTTAAGTCAAAACGGTCTGCAAATTTTGCTATTGGCTCCTCATTACCTGCAGGTGTAATGTATGTTTTAACATCTAGCAAATAAGAAGAAGTAAGTCCTACAGAAATGTTTTCACCCATACCGAAGTCTAAACTGGTCATAACTCCTGTACCGTTATTTTGTAAATTGGCACCGACTTGAAATTTTACATCTCCTTTCCCTGTATAGGCTTGAGCAAAGGTTAATTGTAAACAAAAAAGGGCTATTATAGTTGCAAATGTTTTCATCTTAATTTTTTTGACGAATATAGTTAATTATACAATTATTAAAGTGTTTTATTAGTGCGAACAATAGCTTGTTCATTTTTCCAATCAATCCATTTCTGACCCTTAATTTTTCGCATAAATTGATCGTAGTAACGCATAATAACAATATTGTAAATTGCTTTAGCTAAATTTTTCGGGTTTCTAGCAATGGCGCGTAAACTCATTGAAAAACCTGGTGTTATATAACGCATATAATGCCAATACCCTTCCGGCATATACAACACATTTCCGTGTTCTAAATTAGCAATATATCCCTCGGCTTTTTTTAAGGCGGGCCACTTGGTGTAGTCTGGATCGTGAAAATCTATATCTTCTCTCGTAATTAGAGAATGAGGGATTTTATACAAGTAATCATTCTGGGTTTGGTCAAAGAGAATCACTTCCTTTTTACCTTGAAAGTGAAAATGGAAGATATTTGCCAAATCGATATCATAATGCATAAAGGTATAAGAATCCTTCCCTCCGAAAAAGAGCATCGGCAAGCCTTTCATCAGTTTCAACCCAAAATCTGGGTATGAAAAATCCTTCTGAAGTTGTGGAACTTCTTTTAAAATATTCCAAAGAAAGATTCGGTATTTAGTAGGTTCTTTTTTAAGAAGGGCTACGTATTCTTTCATTTTCATTTCCGCATGCGGCTCATTAAACCCATCTTTATGACTTACGGGACGATCATCATACAAAGGCACCGTCTTGTCCCCTGCTACTTCGGCCATATAGTCTAAATTCCATTTGGTATAAGCTGGCCAATCCTCTATAAACCTTTCAATTACAACTGGTTTTTGGGGTTTAAAGTAATTCTTCAGAAAATCTTCTTTGGTAATGGCCTTTACCCTATCTATTTCCTTTAATTTCATAGCTTTAATCTTAGTGCAAATTTACTAATCTAGAGCCATCCTATGGAGATTGTTAATATAACTTTAAGCATTTATCAATAAATGATTAAACAAAAGCGCTATACCCCGTAATTGCGCGCCCTACAATTAGGATGTTAATTTCTTTAGTGCCTTCATAACTGTAAATTGCTTCGGCGTCTGCCACGAATCTAGCTACGTCGTATTCTAGAAGAATTCCATTCCCGCCCATTACCTCTCGAGCGCGACTTACAACATCACGAGTTCGCATGCTACAAAACACTTTTGCAAGGGAAGCGTGTTCATCTGTTAATAAACCTTCATCCTGCAATTCAGAAAGTCGGAAACACATAGTTTGCATTGCCGTTAAATTGGCAACCATTTCTACTAAGTGATTTTGAATTAATTGATAGGAAGCGATTGGCTTTCCAAATTGCTCCCTCTTTTTGGTATATTTTAATGCAGCTTCGTAAGCTCCACGTGCACATCCTACGGCTTGCCAAGCCACTCCTGCTCTCGTCATTCGCAAAACCTTGGCCGTGTCTTTAAACGAATCGCATTTCTGTAATCTATCACTTTCCGGTACTCGACAATTGGTTAGGGTTATGATAGCGTTTTGGACGGTACGCAGCGCCATTTTGTTCTCCATTTTCTCCGCTTTAAAACCAGGGTTTTCCTTACGCACTAAAAAACCTTTTACTTGGTCTGAAGCTTCATCACGCGCCCAAATAATTATAACATCGGCAAACGTAGCATTACCTATCCACTTTTTTTGTCCGTTTAAAACCCAATCATCCCCTTCTTTTCTACAAGTTGTTCCTAAACCACCTGCCACTGCCGAGCCAACTTCTGGTTCTGTAAGCCCAAAGGCCCCTATTAGCTCCATACGCTGCATTCTAGGTAACCATTCTTGTTTTTGCTCCTCACTTCCGCAAACATAAATTGACCCCATTGCCAAACCGCTATGGACGCCAAAAAATGTAGAGATGGAGACATCAACTCGAGCCAGTTCCATGGCTATAATACCTTCCATTAAAAACGGATGATTTTGCGACCCTACACCTTCGTATGCTATTCCACAGATGTCTAGTTCAGCCATTTTTGGAATAATCTGAAATGGAAATTCAGCTTTATTCCAATACTCATTTGCAATTGGCTTTATCTCATCTTCCATAAAATTGCGCACTTTAATTTGCAGCTCGCGTTGTTCTGGTGTTAACTTTAAGGCCAAATCATAAAAATCCCCATCTATAGGAGGTAATTTATGTTGCCCCTTTTTGCCTCCTTTATGTTTTAACATTTTCATCAAGCCAGCCAACTGCCTATCATCGAGTTCCCCAACAGTTTTCATTATTTCTGGTAAATCAACTTTTTGTGAAAGTTTCCCCAAGGCATCAAGATCAATATCCTGCATTAAACTTATTGTTTGCTTTATTTTTTTAAAAATAGACATAGTGGTTTTTTTAAGAGTTGACTCCTAAAGATACCAATATGTGAATTTGTGAATGGCTAAATAAAAGTTAATTTGATGAAAGTGGAGTAACTTCCCTCTCGTATACATATCCTTTTAAACCTTTTGAAGACTGAATATGAAACCATTCTTGGCTTTTTCCCAATACGCTTATAGTGTCATTTTTTCGAAGCACACATAATTGTGGAAAAATGGAAGCAGGACCTTTTCGAACCTCAGCAATATGCCTTTTAACCACAGCTCGATTAACTATTGAAGGTTGATCAATGGTTTGGATTTCGGTTTTCTTTATAAATGAAATTGGGTTTACAGCACCTTGTTCCTTGTAAACTCCAAAATGTAGATGTGGAGGAAGCTCTATAGCATTACCCGTGTTTCCAACAAAACCAATAGTATCACCAATTTTCACTTTGTCACCTTCAGAAACTATAAAGCTGTCTAAATGGGCATAGTAAATTCTCTTTTTCTTTAATTTATCGGTTATCCAAACTTGTAAACCACCAAACCCGCCATTTCCTGTAGAAGAGATTGTTCCATCTGTAATTGCAATAACTGGTGTTCCTCGCTCGGCAAAAATATCCACTCCTTCGTGGGAACGACTTCCCGTATCCCGTGGGTCTGCCCAAAACCCTTGAATATCTTTATTAACCCCGCCAACAACTGGAAACGGATATAGCGGTTCAGAATATATTTTTAACTGAAAAGAGCCTTTCATGTTTAATTGCGGCTGAAGAATTAGCTTGTATAAACCCGATTCTTCGATTTCTTTTGAAAACATAGATTCAAATTCTTCAGCGCTTGTTAGCAGCCTTAAAGAATCCTTTTTCACTTCAAAAAAGTCAATAAAAACTAAACTGGAATCAACTTGTTTTTGAAGATCTACAACTATTCGTTCCCCTTCTTTAAGTTGAATGTTATAACTGTAAACATTTAATTCATCTTCGGTATAAACTCCACTTTCAGAATACGGAAGCGTTATTTGAAGGTTGTCGTGCTTAGCTTTTTGAAAAGCTTCCTTCCAACGAATAAAAGTTGAGTCGTTTTCAGAAAATTGTTGCTCATAAGCTAAACGCGCAGGGAGTTTTAAAGGTTTTTCAGAAATTTCTACGTTCTCTTGAACATCTTCCTTACAACCCGCAAGTAGTAATCCCAAAAAAAATAAGATAATAAATGTTCTTTGATTCATTGCGAGACTAAGTTAATAGAAAAATTACCAAAAGCCATCCCGTCTTTGAGCACACTTTTTAAAACAATTAGCGAGCTTATTCGATTCACATTCAAGAATATCATCAACCAAATAGATGGTGTACCACATCGTGAACTTTAGCCACTTTAATAATATTTATATGGAAATTGTTTTTTGGAATTTTACAATATTTTGAGATAACAATCGCAGTAAAGCCAAGTTTCTCTGCTTCTAAAATTCGTTGTTCTACTCGAGTTACAGGACGCACCTCCCCTGCTAAACCAACCTCAGCAGCGAAGCAAAGTCGTTTGTCTATTGCAATATCAATATTTGATGAAAGTACAGCTGCTACAACTGCTAAATCTATTGCTGGATCATCCACTGTTATGCCCCCTGTTACATTTAAAAAAACATCTTTAGCGCCAAGTTTAAAACCGGCTCGTTTCTCTAAAACAGCAAGAATCATATTTAGTCGCTTGGCATTATATCCCGTTGCACTACGTTGAGGCGTACCATATACCGCACTACTAACCAAAGCTTGAATTTCAATCATAAGTGGACGCATTCCTTCTAGTGTTGCAGAAATTGCAGTTCCACTTAAATCTTCTTCGTTTTTAGAAATTAAAATTTCTGAAGGGTTTGACACTTCGCGAAGACCACTGCCCTGCATTTCATAAATTCCTAATTCGTTGGTGCTTCCAAAACGGTTTTTATTTGCGCGAAGAATTCTATAAATATGGTTTCTGTCACCTTCAAATTGCAGGACGGTATCCACCATATGCTCCAATATTTTCGGTCCAGCGATATTGCCATCTTTAGTAATATGACCAATTAAAATTACTGGTGTAGCGGTTTCTTTTGCGAACCTTATAAGTTCAGCAGTAGTTTCTCGAATTTGAGAAATACTACCTGCAGCACTTTCAATATGATCTGTATGTAAAGTCTGTATAGAATCGATTACCACGATGTCTGGAGCAACTTCTTCTATATTTCTGAAGATATTTTGTGTTTTAGTTTCGGTTAAAATAAAACAATTCTCTGAGCTTGGTTGAATACGCTCGGCTCTCATTTTAATTTGCTGCGCACTTTCTTCTCCTGAAACATAAAGTGTTTTATAGGGAAGTTGTAATGCAATTTGAAGCATTAAGGTACTTTTCCCTATTCCCGGTTCTCCCCCTAAAAGCGTTAATGAACCTGGAACCAAACCGCCACCTAACACTCTGTTTAACTCGTTATTTTGAGTATCTAATCTAGCTTCTGCTTGAGTTGAAATTTCGGAAATACGTTGCGGTTTTGCCAGTCGCTTAGCGGTGGTTTCAGAAGATTTCCAACTTAACTTTTCAGCTTTTTGGATTACTTCTTCTGCAATTGTATTCCATTCTTTACAGGAAGTACATTGCCCCTGCCACTTTGCAAATTGTGCTCCACAATTCTGACAAAAAAATGTTGTTTTAGTTTTAGCCATAATAATTCCGCTAAATTAAATATATTTACTGTAGAAACCATCTATAAATGAAACGCTTATTCCTCACTCTTTTTTTATTAAGTGTTTTTTCGTTGAGTAGTATTGCTCAGCAGCTTCAATTTAAAAACTACAAAGTAGAAGATGGTTTAATTAGCAACGAGACCCACGCAATACTTCAAGATAGTAAAGATAGAATTTGGATTTCCTCTATAGGAGGGGTGAGTTGTTTTAATGGAAAAACTTTTAAAAACTATACTACTGAAAACGGGCTAACTTCAAATATAAGCTTTAGCCTTTTTGAAGATTCTAAGGAAAGAATTTGGGTAGGAACCCTAAACAAAGGTGTTTGTGTAATTCAAGATGAAAAAGTAGTTCTTAGTGAAACTTTTGAGACTAAATTTTTAGGAAGTGCAAATAGTTTCTTAGAAGCCAAGGATGGCACAATTTACATTGTATTTGCAAGAGGCATAGCGTCTTATAAAAATGGAAAGTGGGAAAAACTTGATATTAATTACAATGTAACTAATAATGCTACTCTATTAAAATCTGCTTGGTACGACGATAATACCATTTTTATTACTTCTTCCAACAATGGCGTTTTCAAATTAACGCTGGACACTCTCAAACTTGAAAATATATATAGTGACAAAGACGGAATAAATAAAATTTGTTATTCCATCTTAATCGATGATGATAAAATTATTTGGTTAGGTACATACGGAAGTCTAAACAAAATAGATAAAGGCAAAATCACTAATTACAATTTCAACCCTAACGAATTTGACTTAAACCGCGTTTATGATATTTTGGAAGAAAATGAAAATGAGCTTTATTTAGCTTTTGAAGGAAATGGTTTTGGGGTTTTTAATAAGAAATCAGGTAAGATTACCATATATAACGAAAAGCAAGGAATGCCAAGTAAGTATATTTACAGTATTATTAAAGACACTGAAGGGAACCACTGGATGACTTCTTACGGAGAAGGAATAATTCGTTTTCGGGATACTTCGTTTAAAATTTACAATAAGGAACAGGGGATGCCATCGAACTTTGTCAATGATTTTGTGCAGTGGGACGACGAGTTAATTATTGCAACTGATGCCGGTGCGATAGCAGTTACGAGTCCGGAAAACGTTCGTTATTTTACAGATAATAAACCTGTAACCAACTTGTTTATAACTCCTGAGAACACTTTGTTAGCTTCTACAAATCAGGATGTAAAAGAATATTCCAAAAATAAACCACCAAAAGTTATAGACACGGGTGTCTATAATTTAATCTATAAAGATGAAAATCGTACGCTGCTTTTTGAAACTAGCAGGATTAAAGCCATAACTAAAGACTCTACCTATTTTATAAATTCTTCTCGAAGCGTTGGGGTTGTACCAATAGGAGATCGTCTTATTCTTTGCAAAATCAGTGGTTTATACCAACTTCATAACAACAAAGTTAGCCCCATACCTGGTATTGACTTTTATGAACATAATAATTTTAGAAGCATAGATGTAATAAGTGAAAACGAAATTATAGCTGGAAATGAAAAAAACTTCTATTATATAAAGCTAGAAAATGAGGAATTCAAGATAAAGATATTGGATATTTCGCGCTTAATTAATTTAAATTATTTCCGCGCATTAAAGGTTGATGATAAAGATTTATGGATAGCAGGACGGGATGTTTTCTATAAAGTTGATTTAAACCTATTACTAGAAAAGGATAGTATATCTAGTAAACATTTTAACACTGTTTCACATTTTTTAGAAAACGACATAGATTTTAATTCGCTACATGTCACCCATAAAAAGACGGTATTAGCTTCGTCTATAAATGGAATTATTACCTTTAGGGAAGATGAGTATATACAAAATTTTCAACCTCCAAGGTTAAATCTATCTGATGTGCTTTTGTTTTCTGAACCCTTGGAAGATAGTTTATACCGTAGCTCTAATAGAATTATTCTGCCTTATCAAAAGAATTATTTAACTTTTTTAATGGAGGCAATAACATTTACAAATCCAGAAAAGGTTAAATATCAATATAGAATGAAAGGGTTACGTGACGGGGATGAATGGTCACCAGCCACCTCCGATCCAAAAGCTGTGTTTTCATTTTTACCACCTGGAGATTATACTTTCGAATTTATTGCGGACAATGGGATTGGAGATTGGCAGTCTAAACCCTACCAATACAATTTTACTATAAAACTGCCATTTTGGAGAACAGGATGGTTTTGGTTTTCTCTTTTGACATTTATTTCTTTGGGTGTCTTTATTTCTATCTATTATAAAAATAAGCAAGAGCAAAAAAGAAATGAAATTTACACTCATAATCTAATTAAAGCTCAAGAACGAGAGCGGATACGAGTAGCTCGGGAACTTCACGACAGTGTGGGACAAAAGCTAATGTTGCTTACCAAGAAAACGAAATCCCTTGGTAATACTGAAATGGAAACCTTAGCGGGAAATACTTTAGATGAACTTCGTACTATCTCTAGAGGTTTACACCCAGCTACTCTGGAAAAACTAGGACCAACAGCAGCAATAATAAAGTTAATAAACGAAGTTGACGACAATACAAATATCTTTTTTACACACGAAATTGAAGATATAGATGCTTTGTTAAGTAAGGATGCATCCTTACATTTATACAGAATTATTCAAGAAGTGTTGAACAATATGATAAAACATTCTGATGCAAAAGCAGCTTATATTCAAATTGCAAAGAAAAATAACTTTTTAGAGACTACAATTGTAGACAACGGCAAAGGATTTGACAGTATTGATAAATTAAAATTTAATAATAGTTTAGGGATGCAAACTTTAGTAGAACGCGCTAAAATTCTGAATTCCAAAATTGACATCAAAAGTCAAATAAATAAGGGTACCCAAATAACTTTATCTACACCACTTTAAATGATTGTAAAAAACAATGTAACATTCGTAATCGCAGACGATCATCCAATGATTTTAAAAGGATTGAACGATGAGCTAACTTCTAATAACTACAATGTTGTGGGAAAAGCAATAAACGGCTTACAAGCATTAGAACATATTTTAACTTATAAACCAACAATTGCTCTTTTAGACATAGATATGCCATTATTAACCGGATTTGAAGTTATAAAAATGGCAAAAGAAAAGGAAGTTAATACAAAGTTTATTGTGCTTTCATTTCACAAAGAGAGTGATTATATATCCCAAGCCAAATCACTTCAAATAAATGGATATCTTCTTAAAGAGGATTCATTTTCTGAAATTGAAAAGTGTATTAGTGATGTAATTCAAGGAAAAACATATTTTAGTAAATCTTTTGAGCCGTCATCACTTCAAACAGTATCAGACGATTTAAAGAAAATAAAGCTTTTAACAGCTTCAGAAAAAACAATTTTAAAATTGATTGCACAACAGCTAAGTACTGCTGAAATCGCCGATAACCTATGTGTTTCACCAAGAACGGTAGAAAAACATCGCAGCAATATACTTTCTAAATTAGAATTAAATGGCACTCATCACTCATTGAGTAATTGGGTTATAATTCACAAAAAAGCAATTCGAGAAATTTAATCTCTAGTACTTAAGTCGTCTGCTAAGTCTAAAAGTAATTCTTGGGTAATAAAATCTGCATCTTGTTTTCCAAAACCGCTGCGGTAAATTCTAATTGCTTTTCGGTAATCTCCTTTTGATTCATAAAAACGCCCCAAATAATAATCACCTAAAACATTATCGGGGTATTGTTTTTTAGCAAGTTTCGCTAGGTTTTCTACAGCTTCCCATTGATTTTGCTTTTCTGCAGCTGTTCCTACGGCAATAAAGTCGTTAATTCTAATAGGTATATCTAATCCAAACAAATCTTTAATAATTTGATATTTATCAATTAGGTATTGATATACTTGAGTATCCTTATTCATTAATACCTCAGAAAATTCTGCTTTACTTATTGGTCTATATACAGAAAATATTTTCTCTAAAGCATTAGGGATACCACGCCCCACTAATGTATAATGCGTCGCATTTTCAAAATTGTCGTAGTAGTAATTAAAAGTTTCGCTCTCTATACCCTTTAATTGATTATTTAAACTTTCAGTAGATTCTTTTAATCCCTTTATATCGTCTGTACCAGTAGCCAAGTAATAAAATAGTTTCTCAGGAATTTGTGGGATACGTTGTACAAGACGCTCTTCCATCATTGGCGCTAAGTCTGGGCTTAAGTTTATATATCCGTTTAGCAATGGAGGATCTTTAAATAAATAGTAGTTCAAAAAGTTTGCAGTAAAGTCATGTCCAACCCCAATAATGAATTTAGCTGTTCTATAATTTTCATCTATGTATGGAATCAATTCTAACCCGATAAATTCAAAAAAACTAGCTCCTTTGTCAATTGGCATATAACTACGGTCGTCATATTCTCCATCTTTATATCTACTTCCTGATTGCATAACACCTACAACAATTGCTTCAGGCATATCCTCCCAATAACTAAAGTAGTCTACATTACCAGCAACAGGTTCAAACAAATAATCAGCATCAAGTACTAAAACTATTGGATATTTTTTATCTGTATTTGTTTCGTAATTTCTGGGTAACTGTATTTTAAGTTTTCGCGTTTCGTCCAGTTTTTTTGAATTGAATTCTTCATAAATCACCTGTGAATTAACTGTACCGAATGTTATTGCAAAAAATGCAAAAAATATAATTTTTTTCATATAAACGATTTTTTTCAGCTTCTGACTGTAAAATAACCAATTTTAAAATTGTTGTTTTTTAAATTAGCTTAATTATAACATTTACTTGTCTCGATTATAAATAGGCAACAAGATCAAGGAAAGAACACCGAATATAACGATGGAACTTATATTGGAAATCCATACAATCCAACCTAATGCCACGCCAACAGTTTTGGCAATTCCAAAAACCGATAATATCCCCGCAATTGCAGCAGGATAAGTACCAAAACCACTATTTGTGAACGCAAAGGTAAAACTACCTACTACAAAAGTAATAATAATAGTGCCTATCGAAATGTTAGATGTTTCTGGTAAAGCGTGCATTGCAGTGTAAAACGATAATATATATAAGCCCCAAATAAAAAATGTATGGAGAATAAAAGGACCCTTTTTTTTCATTTTCAAAATACTGAAAACACCTTCCTTTAATCCTATTATAAAATCTTTTAATCGCTTATTTATATTAGACTTCGAAAACCGGATATAAATAGGAACACTAATAATTATTAATAGAATTCCAGCAGCGAGCACATATAAAATGGAAGCTGGAATAGCTTCAAATATATAATCGTAAAGTATTTCGAATTTAATAATGAAGGCTAGAGCTGTAAAAAATAGTAAGAATAGTAAATCGACAATTCTTTCAGATATAATAGTACCAAATCCTTTTTGAAATGGCACATTTTCGTATTTATCTAAAATTACAGCCCTTGATACTTCCCCGCTTTTTGGAATAAATATATTCATTAGGTAAGCTACAGAAACAGCCATAAAGTTATTGGCAATTTTTGTTTTATACCCAATGGCCTCTAGCATAAAGCTCCACCGATATGCGCGTGAAAAGTGACTAAGGACACTCAGAAAAACTGAAAGTAATACAAATCCGTAATTTGCATCGGCAAAATACTTCTTCGTTTCAGCAATTTGTGTCGGTGTAAATGATTGGTATATATACCAAATTAGAAAAACCCCCAATCCTAAAGGAATGGCAATTTTCAAAAATTTTAAAAAGAAGCGATTCAATTTAACGCAAAAGATTGGTTGCCTCGTCTGGGAAAACCAATGCAGGTTTAAAAGCTTTTGCTTCTTCTATATCCATAATTGCGTAAGTAATTAAAATAAGGATATCGCCAGGAGCTACTCTTCTTGCAGCCGCTCCGTTTAAAGTGATTTCACCACTTTTTCTCGGACCTGGAATTGCATAGGTTTCAAGACGTTCACCGTTATTATTATTTACAATTTGAACTTTTTCGCCTTCAATAATATTGGCGGCGTCCATCAAATCCTCGTCTATAGTGATGCTACCGATATAATTAAGATCGGCACCGGTAACTTTTACTCTATGGATTTTAGATTTTACTACGTGTATTTGCATTTTGCAAAGGTATTAATTTAATGACATATTATCTATTAACCTCACTTCTCCTGCGTATGCCGCTATAAAAGCCCTGTATTTTGCGCCATTGCTTATTTGCTCAGCTGTTTTAAGGGTTCCTTCATCAGCAATTTCAAAATATTCGAGATTTAAATGAGGGTTTTGCAAAAATCGTTCCGCAACTAATTCATTTAAAGCTGATATAGAAGTAGATGAGAAATTCTCTTTTACTTCATTTAAAACTTTATAAATTACTGAAGCTTCTTCAAATTGCTTTTCGGTTAGTCGTTTATTACGCGAACTCATTGCAAGACCATTGCTTTCTCTTAGAATTGGACACCCTACAATGTTTACTGGAAGATTTTCAATTTCAACTAATTTTCTAACTATTTGCAATTGTTGAAAATCTTTTTCCCCAAAATAAGCAGAATCTGGTTGTACAATTCTGAAGAATTTATCAAGAATAGTCCCTACTCCGTCAAAATGTCCTTTTCGATGTTTTCCTTCCATTTCATTTTCCAAACCATCAAAATCGTAGTTTTTCGATGAGACTGATTCGCTATAAAGGTCTGAAACCTCGGGTAGGTATATAATTAGTTCTTTATCTAAACTATGCAGTAGAGATATATCGTCCTCTGGAGTTCGAGGGTATTTATCAAGATCTGAACTATTGTTAAATTGAGTAGGGTTTACAAAAATGCTAATAACTACTACATCGTTTTCGTCCAAGGCTTTCTTTACTAACGAAATATGTCCTTCGTGCAATGCACCCATTGTCGGCACAAAACCTATTTTATTGTTTTCCCTAACAGGTGAAAGAGCTTGTACCAGTGATTGCTTGTGGGTATATATTGCCATAAAAAGGTTTTAAGAGCGGCAAAATTAATATATTAAAGACAATCTACATAAATTTTCGTAATTTTGCGTGTTTTTAAAAATCTCCTGTTTTAGGAAATAATTGCATTTAACACTTAAAATACCCTATAGATGAAAGATAAAAGAGTCTTGTATGTGTCTTCCGAAGTAATACCATATCTTCCTGAGACCGAGATTTCTTCAATGTCGTTTGAAGCTCCAAGAATGATTAACAACAGTGGCGGACAGATTAGAATTTTTATGCCTCGCTACGGCAATATTAATGAAAGAAGACATCAATTACACGAAGTAATTAGACTTTCTGGAATGAACCTAGTAATTAACGACTTAGATATGCCGTTAATTATTAAAGTAGCGTCAATACCAAAAGAGCGTATACAGGTTTATTTTATTGATAACGAAGATTACTTTAAAAGAAAAGCAACCTTTGCAGATGAGGAAGGAAATTTCTTTAAAGATAACGACGAACGTGCTATCTTTTTTGCAAAAGGAGTAATTGAAACGGTAAAGAAACTAAATTGGGCTCCAGATATTATTCACGTTCACGGTTGGATGGCTGCATTCTTACCATTATATCTGCGTAATTACTACGGAACTGAACCACTTTTTGAAAATAGTAAGATTGTAACTTCTGTGTACAATCAAGGATTTGATGGTGAGTTGGCTAAAAACACTATAGACAAAGTGAGGTTTGATGCTATTGATGATGAAGCAATTATGGGACTTGAGAATCCAACTTACGTTAATTTAATGAAGATTGCACTTGGTAATTCTGACGCCATCATCAAAGGTTCTGAAGAAATACCTGCAGAACTTGAAGAATATATTAACACTTTGGAAAAACCTGTGTTAAATTATCACAATATGGAGAATTTTTCCCAAGCGTATTTAGATTTTTACAGCGAGAAAGTATTAAAATAATTTCTTCAACATTCGCAATAATATTTGCGTCTTATAGTTTCAACCAAAAAACAATTAAAAAGAAACTGATGAAATGCCTATTTGCTATTTGCGGTATAAAAAGTGTAAACACTTTTGAATTAATAAACGCAAGCAATTTGCTTACAGGGTGTTTCTATTTATCAAATACTATTTGCAAATGAAAATTAAAAATTTGTTGCCCCTAGCCGGCACTATTTTATTTATAATTATTGGCTTATCTTCTTGTGAAAGCGATATAAGTACAATTGGTTCTGAAATACTTGGAGATGAAAGTCCGAATGGTATTTTGGATGAATCGCACACTGTAATTTCTTACAGCAAAAAACTTGGTCCATTACAAAGTAATAGACTTCCTGCCTACCAATTGGGAGTTTACAATGACCCTGTTTACGGCAAATCTACTGTAAACTTGCTATCGCAACTTACAATGGAAAAAAACAATCCAACGTTTGGTGATAGTGCTCGTGTAGATAGCGTTTTTGTGTATTTACCATATTTTAGTGAAGGAACAACTGTGGATAGTGTAACTACTTATGAGTTAGATTCAATCTACGGTATCAGTCCTATAAATGTGAATATTTATAAATCTAACTACTTCTTAAGAGAATATGATCCTGAAGCTGGTTTTCAAGAATTTCAAAATTACTATACCAATCAAGGTGCTGAATTTGAAAACTATATCGATACCGAATTAGGAAAAGTAGAACAATTCATTCCTACTAGAAATGGGTATATTTACAATGAAGGTACTGATGAAGAAGAAAAATTAGGTCCTGGATTACGCGTTAAATTAGACTCAACTTTTTTCCAAACTGCTATAATTGATATGGAAGGGAAAGAGGAGTTGCGAAACAACAATAACTTCAAAAATTATTTAAGAGGAATTTATTTTAAAGTAAACTCCCCTACTAATGATGGTAGTTTGTTTTTGTTTGATCAATCTAAAGCAAATGTCTCTATATTCTATAGTTATTACGATGAAGATAGTGAAGGAAGAAAAGACGATGTCTTTAAATTAAATTTTAATGGTATTAATGTTAATACCTTTGAAAATGAACTTCCTAGCCCTATACAAACAGCTGTAGATAATCCAAATACCGAAACAGGAAATGAAAACCTTTACATTCGTGGAGGTGATGGAATAATTTCTGTTGTAGAACTTTTTGGAAAAGATTTAGACAATAATGGTGTTGCCGATGAACTTGAATTACTTAGAAGTAAAAAATGGCTTGTTAATGAAGCAAACCTTGTTTTTTATGTAAATCAAGATATCGTATCAGGTGGTGCATCTGAACCAGAACGTATTATGATTTACGACCTAAAAAACAGCAACGTCTTAGTAGATTACACTTCCGACCCAACAAACGGTTTGGAGCCAATTGAGGCTTTTACCAATCATTTTGGAAGGTTAGAGCGCGGTACTGATGGAAATGGAAAATATTATAAATTAAAAATTACCGACCATATTAGTAACATTATAAATAAAGATAGTACAAACGTTCCTTTAGGAATTGTTGTATCTCAAAATGTTAAGAATAGAACAACTCAAAAATTAAAAGAAGCTATGGAACCTAGTATCGAAGAGGTGCCATCTAGTAGTGTTATTTCTCCTGAAGGAACCGTTATTTACGGAAATGCAACATCCAACCAAGAGAAAAAACTGAAACTTCAAATATATTATACAGAACCAAATTAAAATTCGACTATGTGTGGAATAGTAGGCTATATTGGCAAAAGAGAAGCATATCCGATAATTCTAAACGGTCTTAAGCGCTTAGAGTACAGAGGATACGATAGTGCAGGAATTGCACTTTATGACGGAAAAGATATCCAGCTTTGTAAAACTCAAGGTAAGGTTGCAGATTTAGAAGCAAAGGCTAAAACTGAGATAAATCGCGAAGGAAATGTTGGAATAGGACACACTCGTTGGGCAACTCACGGTGTTCCAAATGATGTAAATAGCCATCCTCATTATTCAAATAATGGTGAATTGGTAATGATACATAATGGTATTATTGAGAATTACGCATCAATAAAAAAAGAATTGACAAATAGAGGGTACACTTTTAAGTCTGAAACAGACACAGAAGTTTTAGTTAATCTTATTGAAGATATTCAAAAACAAGAAAAAGTAAAACTTGGAAAAGCAGTTCAAATTGCACTTAACCAAGTAGTAGGAGCTTACGCTATTGCTGTTTTCGATATTAAAAAACCAAACGAAATTGTTGTAGCAAAACTAGGTAGCCCATTGGCTATAGGTGTTGGAGAAGATGAGTTTTTTATAGCTAGTGATGCTTCCCCATTTATCGAATTTACAAATAATGCTATTTATCTTGAAGATGAAGAGTTAGCTATTATTAGACTAGGGCGTGATGTAAAAATCAGAAAAATAAAAGACGATAAATTAGTTGCTCCTTACATTCAAGAGCTTCAGTTAAATCTTGAACAAATTGAAAAAGGTGGGTTTGACCACTTTATGCTGAAGGAAATATACGAACAACCTTCTGTTATTAAAGATACTTATCGTGGAAGACTCCTTGCCGACCAAGGTATTGTAAGGCTTGGCGGACTTGAAGACCATATCGAAAAGTTTTTAAATGCCGATAGAATTATTATTGTTGCATGTGGAACATCATGGCACGCTGGTTTAGTTGCGGAGTATATTTTTGAAGATTTAACACGTATTCCTGTTGAAGTAGAGTACGCATCAGAATTCCGTTATAGAAATCCGATTATTTCAGAAAAAGATGTTGTTATTGCTATTTCACAAAGTGGTGAAACAGCCGACACGCTTGCAGCTATTAAATTAGCAAAATCTAAAGGTGCTTTTGTTTTCGGTATTTGCAATGTTGTTGGTTCTACTATTTCAAGAGAAACGCATAGTGGTAGTTATACCCACGCCGGACCCGAAATTGGAGTTGCTTCAACTAAAGCGTTTACAACTCAAATCACTGTTTTAACAATGATGGCTCTTCGCCTAGCAAAAGCCAAAGGAACCATTTCTAACAGTGCTTATATGCTTTATTTACGTGAATTGGAATTAATTCCAGATCAAGTTCAAGAAGCGTTATTAAGCGAGGATAAAATAAAAGAAATCTCTGCAGTGTTTAAAGACGCACGCAACTTCCTTTACTTAGGTAGAGGTTATAACTTCCCAGTGGCATTGGAAGGAGCGTTGAAGTTAAAAGAGATTTCATATATCCACGCCGAAGGATATCCTGCAGCCGAAATGAAACACGGCCCTATTGCTCTTATTGACGAGCATATGCCAGTTGTGGTAATCGCAATAAAGAGTGAGCATTACGAAAAAGTAGTGAGTAACATCCAAGAAATTAAAGCTAGAAAAGGAAAAATTATAGCTGTAGTTTCTAAAGGAGATACTGCGGTTAGAGATATGGCAGATTATGTAATTGAAGTGCCCCATACTCCAGAAGCATTAACACCGTTGGTTACTACAATTCCATTGCAGTTGCTTTCTTATCATATTGCAGTATTGCTAGATAAAAACGTAGATCAACCCCGTAACTTAGCCAAATCGGTTACTGTGGAATAAGTTTCGAACGAAACGAATAATACTTTAAAGACGAATTTTAGAAATGTTTCTAAGGTTCGTCTTTTTTAATTATAGATTATGTTGAATGTTTTAAACATCCTTGTATTTTTTTACTCCTGTTTCAAGTTGTCAATATAAAAGAAGTCGAGAATAAAACACTGAAAAAATTCAGTTCGAGCTATTATAAAAGATATCCTATTTCCAAAATAAATTTGATACTTTTAGTAAATGAAAGTAATCAATCTTATCTCGGGTCCGCGAAATCTTTCTACCGCCCTTATGTATTCGTTTGCACAACGAGAAGATATTTCTGTTTTAGACGAGCCTTTTTACGGTTACTATCTCGCTAACGCAGCATTGGAAAATGAGCATCCTTCTCAAAAAGAAATTCTACAAACTATGGAATTGAAAGAGGAAAAGGTGGTTGATGCTATAAACAAGCTTTCTAAAACCCAAAAGGTTTTTGTAAAAGGGATGGCACATCATTACCTAACAGACACACCACACTTTATATTGAATTGGGAAAATGTTATTCTTATTCGTCATCCAAAAAAATTGATTGCATCCTTTTCAAAAGTAATCCACACCCCTACTTTGAATGATATTGGAATAAAAAAAGCTTCAGAATTATTCTTATTTCTGAAGAACAATAAAAAGACTCCTACAGTTATTGATAGTGACGAACTTTTAAAAAATCCCGAAGCCTATCTAAGAAAACTTTGTAAATTACTGAAAATTCCTTTTTCTGAAAAAATGCTTCGATGGGAAAAAGGCAGCATTCCAGAAGATGGAATTTGGGCAAAACATTGGTATAAAAATGTTCACAACAGCGAAGGGTTTAGGCTTCAAAAAAGTAGTTCTCAGCCCTTACCCGAACATTTGAAACCGTTGCTAAAAGAGGCTTTGCCCTATTACGAAACTCTAAAAAATAATATTGTGAATAATACATAATTATTATGAATTCAAACCAATACTATAAGAATACCGAACCCGAATGGTTCATATATTTATAGCAAACATCATTGAAACCGCATCCGACCCCGATGGGGTCGTATAAATATCGGTTACTTTTTTCTATAAATATTTCATCCCTTCGGGATGAGGTGCTAAAAAAAATATTTTAATTTAAAGGAAATCCTTTCTCGACATAACAACTCCATCAACTCATAACTCATAATTCATAATTTCAATAGAATGCTTCAAAAATCTAACCCCAAAAACGACAACATTCAAGTATTTATAAAAGACAAGCTATACCCGCGAAGTGAAGCAAAAGTTTCAGTTTTTGACAGCTCGGTTCAAGGTGGTGATGCAGTTTGGGAAGGTTTACGCGTTTACCCTGAAGGGATAGTTTGTTTAGACAAACATTTAACTCGTTTACACGAATCGGCTAAAACCTTGGCCTTTGCAGATATTCCTTCAAAGGAATTCATCAAAAAGGCAATTAAGCAAACTCTCGATGCAAACGGAATGACCGATGATACTCATATTCGGTTAACGTTAACCCGAGGTGAAAAGATTACAAGCGGCATGGATCCTAGATTAAATCAGAGTGGTTCTTGTTTAATTGTTTTAGCAGAATGGAAACCTTTAGTATACAACAATGACCACGGAATAAAAGTAATTAGTACAAGTCAAAGAAGAAATTCGCCGCAATTTTTAGACAGTAAAATCCATCACAACAACTTACTTAATAACATAATTGCAAAAATTCAAGCTAATGTTGCCGGAAAAGATGCAGGTTTAATGCTGGACGATCGTGGATTTATAGCCGAATTAAATGGCAGCAATCTTTTTATGGTAAAAGATGGTAAAGTTTTTACTCCTTTCGCTCATGCCTGTTTACCTGGAATTACGAGAAACTCTGTAATTGAATTATGTAAAAAACACGAAATTGAAATTTCAGAAGCCGATATAACACTTTCACAGTTTTACAATGCCGATGGAGTAATTGCCACAGGGACTATGGGTGAATTGACACCTGTTGTTGAAATTGATGGTAGGATTATTCCTAAAGGAGACAAACTACAAAACAAGATAATCGATTTATTCTCGAAGGAGGTTCGTAGACTTTGTGAAAAACTCGACTAACAATTTGAAAATTGCTTTAAAATAATTCTAAAGTTAAATGCAGAAACTTCTTCATAGAAACTGTTTTACGAAAAGAATAAAAAAACGATTCTGCTGTTCCTTTATAAGATGTTCTAATTAACTGTTATGCAAAGAATTGTGTAGTTGTAATTTTTTTAAAAATTCCATTGCAATTATCATTCAGAAAAAACTATCTTTGCACCTGTTTAAAACAGGGCTGGTTTATTCAGCCTTAGATAACTATAAAATAAAGAGTTACTCATGTCACAAAGTACAGGAAAAGTTGCACAGATTATTGGCCCGGTAGTAGACGTTGCTTTTGAAAGCGGATCGGAACTTCCAAAAATATACGACTCGTTAGAGGTAAACAACCACGGGAACAAATTAGTTCTTGAGGTTCAATCACACATTGGTGAAAGTATGGTGCGTACCATTTCAATGGATTCTACAGACGGTTTAAGCCGTGGTGCTGAAGCTGTTGCTACAGGAGCGCCTATTCAAATGCCTATTGGTGATGAAGTATATGGCCGACTTTTTAACGTAATTGGTGATGCTATTGACGGTATTGGAAACTTGCCAAAAGCTGGCGATAACGGACTTCCAATTCACCGTGAAGCACCAAAATTTGAAGATCTTTCAACTTCCACTGAAGTTCTATTTACTGGTATTAAAGTAATTGACCTTATTGAGCCTTACGCAAAAGGTGGTAAAATTGGTCTATTCGGTGGTGCTGGTGTAGGAAAAACAGTACTTATTCAGGAGTTAATTAACAATATTGCAAAAGGACACGGTGGACTTTCAGTATTCGCTGGTGTAGGTGAGCGTACTCGTGAGGGTAACGACTTACTTCGTGAAATGCTTGAATCTGGAATTATCCGTTACGGTGACGATTTCATGAAGTCTATGGAAGAAGGTGGATGGGATCTTTCTAAAGTTGATAAAACTGCGATGAAAGAATCTAAAGCTACTTTCGTATTCGGACAGATGAACGAACCACCTGGAGCACGTGCACGTGTTGCGCTTTCAGGATTGACAATTGCTGAGTATTTCCGTGATGGAGCAGGAGAAGGACAAGGAAAAGACGTACTTTTCTTCGTAGATAACATTTTCCGTTTTACGCAAGCAGGTTCTGAGGTGTCTGCCCTTCTAGGTCGTATGCCTTCAGCGGTAGGTTATCAACCAACTTTGGCAACAGAGATGGGTGCTATGCAAGAGCGTATTACTTCAACAAAAAGAGGTTCTATTACTTCTGTACAGGCGGTTTACGTACCTGCGGATGACCTTACGGATCCAGCGCCGGCAACAACGTTCGCCCACTTGGATGCAACAACAGTACTTTCTCGTAAAATTGCTGAGCTTGGTATTTACCCTGCAGTAGATCCTTTAGATTCTACTTCAAGAATTCTTACAGAAGCTATTCTTGGAAAAGAACACTATGCTTGTGCACAAAGAGTAAAAGAGCTTTTACAGAGATATAAAGAATTACAAGATATCATCGCGATTCTTGGTATGGAAGAACTTTCAGAGGAAGATAAAATGGCAGTAGGACGCGCACGTCGTGTACAACGTTTCCTTTCTCAGCCTTTCCACGTAGCAGAGCAGTTTACTGGTATTCCTGGAGTTCTAGTTGATATTAAAGAAACAATTAAAGGTTTCAATATGATTATGGATGGAGAGTTAGACCACCTTCCAGAAGCAGCATTCAACCTTAAAGGAACTATCGAAGAAGCAATTGCAGCAGGAGAAAAAATGCTTGCGGAAGCTTAAAATAATTCGGAGTTAAGATTGCAGAATTCTGAATTATAAAGCAGATTCTGAATTCATAATTCATAATTTATAATTGAAAAAATGTACTTAGAAATAGTAACCCCTGAAGCATCTTTAGTTGCTGGAGAAGTAGAAAGCGTAACCGTTCCTGGTGTGGAAGGTGAGTTTCAAATGCTTAACAATCACGCAGCTATTGTTTCTGTTTTACAAAAAGGAAAAGTAAAGTTTAGAGGAAACCCAACATTCGCGGAAGGTTTTCAAAAAAACTTTACTCAAGAAGACGGACAATGGGTACTTCATATTTCTGGAGGAACTGTTGAATGCAACAACAATAAAGTAATGGTATTGGCTGATTAGTTTCGGGACCATTTCAACTAAAAGGTCGAAATCACGCAACTTGCTTTTTAAGGCAATTTCCAAAATAAATAAAATCCCAAATTTCAGGTAACTGGAATTTGGGATTTTTAATTTCACACTAATAACCTATGTTAGACCTGTCAGGTTTTTAAAACCTGACAGGTCTTTTTCAATTTGATAATCTTTTCATTAGTATCCCTTACCTCATAAAACCTAACAAATAACACTTATAACCCTAAGGAGCAGGGTTAGGAATATTGTTATGAACAGTATTAATCTCCTTCAAAATGCTTTTTGAAAGTGTAAAATTTATACATTCAATATTTTCTGAGAGTTGCGCTAAGGAAGTTGCTCCTATAATCGGAGCTGTAACAAACTTCTTCTGAAGAATAAATGCTAGTGCTAAATGAGTAAAGCTTAAATCGTGTTTTTTAGCGATTTCAAAATATTGTCTCGTTGCTTCCTTTGCAGTATCACTGCTATAACGACTATACTGTTTAAATTGATTTATACGGGAATTTTCATTTGCTTTTCCCGTTAAATATTTCCCTGTAAGCGTACCAAAACCTAGAGGTGAATAAGGTAAATACCCAATATCTTCGCGATGAAGGATTTCGGAAAGCCCAATTTCATCTTTTCGATTCAGTAAATTAAAAGGATTTTGGACTGTTGCAATTTTAATACTCCCTTTTCTAGCCTCTTCCATACAACGCATCACCCCATAAGGAGTTTCGTTTGAAAGTCCGAAATGGCGGATTTTACCCTCTTTTACAAAACGCTCAAAATTGTAAAGTACTTCTGCGAAATTATCGCTCCAAGCTTCGTCTTCTTTATAGGTATAATCACGTTGCCCAAAATAATTAGTACTTCGCTCAGGCCAATGTAATTGATATAAATCTATAAAATCAGTTTGTAATCGCTTTAAACTGTTATTAATCGCTTCATCCAAAGATTTTCTACTAAAATCTAAAGGCACACGAATATGATCCATGTTTCGGCTTGGCCCAGCAATCTTCGTTGCAATTACTATATCGTTTCTGTTTTTTTTCCTTGCTAACCAGTTTCCAATATAAGTTTCTGTTCTGCCTTGGGTCTTTGGATTGGCAGGAGCTGGGTACATTTCGGCACAATCTATAAAGTTTATCCCTTTTTCAGTAGCAAAATCTAATTGTTGATGCGCTTCGGCCTCTGTATTCTGTTGCCCCCACGTCATCGTTCCAAGACAGAGTTTACTGATTTTTAAATTGGTATTTGGAAGCGTTGTGTATTTCATAGTATTGAATTTGATAATACTTGACAGGTTTACAAAATTTGTCAAACCTGACGCATTTTTAGAACTCTAACTCCACCAAATGCGGACAATGGTCACTGTGTTTAGCATCAGGCAAGATTACTGCTCGTTTTAAGTTGTCTTTTAAGGGTTCAGAGACCAAGTTATAATCAATGCGCCAGCCTTTATTATTGTTTCTTGCATTTGCACGATAGCTCCACCAAGTATAATTATGTGGTTCTTTATTGAAATGTCTAAAACTGTCTATAAAACCGCTATTCATAAAATCGTCCAACCATTCTCTTTCTACGGGCAAGAAGCCAGAAACGTTTTTATTTCTTACCGGGTCGTGAATATCAATTGCCTTGTGACAGACGTTATAATCGCCGCAAATAATCAAATTTGGGATTTCTTTTCTTAGGTCGTCGATATATTTTCGGAAATCATCCATATACGTGAGTTTGTGCTCTAAACGCTGAATATTTGTTCCACTTGGCAAATACAAACTCATTACAGAAATCTGCCCACCAGGAAGAGCAGGAGCATCAAAATCTACACGAATATTTCGCCCTTCGAAGTCCATATAATCAATTCCAGTTCCGTATTCTACATGATTGGGGATAATTTTAGAAAATATCGCAACGCCACTATACCCTTTTTTTTGAGCACTAAACCAATAGTGATAGGGATAACCAGCCTTTTCAATTTCCGCTACATCTACTTGATCAATATTAGCTTTAGTTTCCTGAATACAAACTACATCAGGATTTGCAGCTTTTAACCAATCGATAAATCCTTTTCGCATAGCTGCGCGAATTCCGTTTACGTTGTATGAGATTATTTTCATATAAAATGCCCTGATGTCGGGTATTTCTTTTGGGAGTTAAGTAATTATTTTAAGCTTGCAAGATAAATATCTAAACAGCTATTAACAACCAATACTTTATTACATTAAGTATTTAAATTTGTTTTAAAAAATTCCAACCTCCTCGGGATTGAGATTGTATTTTTACCCTATCAAAATAAAAAGCCAAACGAATAGTTTTATAGTTAATGAAGTTAATCCTGTCCATTTTCATTTTTACGTTCGTAGCAATAGGCTATGCACAGGATATTAATTCAAATTATATTGAGAAAAAATTTGCGGTAAGAGATACAGTAGCAATTGATAGTGCTGGAATAAACCCTAAAAAGTTCAACATCTTCGACAAAGAAGGAAATGAGCTAGATCCCTTTAGTTATTTAATAGATTT
This sequence comes from Aequorivita sp. 609, assembly GCF_014212065.1. Classification (NCBI taxonomy): domain Bacteria; kingdom Pseudomonadati; phylum Bacteroidota; class Flavobacteriia; order Flavobacteriales; family Flavobacteriaceae; genus Aequorivita; species Aequorivita sp. 609. The sequence goes on from NZ_JACJVM010000034.1 coordinate 313,171, forward strand.
TAAAAAAGGAAGGATAATTTTTCCTTCCCGTACTGAAGATGAAGCCGATGGAATACTTCGAAGAGAAGACTCTGTGACCATTCAGTATTTAAAGTATCCTGATTTTCTTACCCGAGATTATTTCGCACTAGACCCAAAAATAATTGTTGAAAACACAGGGCGGATTGATAAACTATATTCTCTACAAGAAAGCACTAACAAAAACACCTTTACACCTTTTGATGGATTGAATACATCTGGAAGTATTTCACGAGGTATCACCATTGGAAACAATCAAAATGCAGTTGTTAATAGTCAGTTAGATTTACAGATAACGGGAAAATTAAGTGATAAGGTTTCGATTCGTGCTTCTATTCAGGATGCAAATATTCCCACCCAAGAAGGCGGTTATTCACAGAGTTTAAATGAATTTGATCAGATTTTCATAGAGCTTTTTGGGGAAAATTGGAATATACGGGCAGGAGATATAGATCTTCAAAACAATAATAGCTACTTCGGAAGATTTACGAAAAAAGTGCAAGGGATTTCTCTTGGCGGGACTTTTAACAATGAGGACGGTTCCAAAATTTCAGCTTTTGCTTCTGGGGCATTAGTTAAAGGTGTTTTTTCTAAAAGTGAATTTGTTGGACAAGAAGGAAACCAAGGACCATATAAACTCGTAGGTCCTAACGGAGAGCTTTATATTTTAGTTGTTTCAGGTAGTGAGCGAGTTTATGTAAACGGACTGCTCTTAAATAGAGGCGAAAACGAAGATTACGTAATTGATTACAATGCTGGTGAAATAAAATTTAATCCTACTTATCCTATAACTAGCGATATGCGAATTACTGTAGAATATCAATATACCGATAGAAGCTACACGCGTTTTATTGGCTATGGAGGTGGGAATTATTCAAGTGATAAATTGGACTTAGGTGTATATGTTTATTCTGAAAATGATGCAAAAAATCAGCCCTTGCAACAAAGTCTTTCGGAAGAACAAGTGGCAATTTTAAAAGCAGCTGGAGATGATAAGGATTTAATGACAGCACCATCAGCGGTTCCTGATACGTATTCTGAAAACAAAATTCTCTACAAAAAAGTAATTATCAATGGGGAGGAAATTTTCGTGTTTTCAAATAATCCAGAAGACGAACTTTACAGTGTGCGTTTCTCACTGGTTGGAAGTAACAACGGTAATTATGTAATAGCCGATAATAACGCTATCAGCAGAATTTTTGAATATAAACCTCCTGTAAATGGTGTCCCACAAGGAAATTATGAGCCAATTGTTAAATTAAATGCTCCAATAAAACTTCAAATAGGTGGTTTAAATGGAAGTTATCATCCTTCCGATAAAACTCAAATAGATTTTGAAGTTGCAGGTAGTAAAAACGACCTCAATTTGTTTAGCGATATAGACGATTCAAATAACGATGGTTTTGCAGGAAGATTAGCTTTTAAACAACGTGTATTAACTTCAGCAGATACACTAAAAGTTGATGCATTTGGTTCGTTAGACTTTGTACAAAAAGATTTTAAAACCATCGAAAACCTTTACAATATTGAGTTTAACAGAGATTGGAACCTAATAAACCCTCAAGGAAATCAAAGCTTTGTAATTTCTGGAGTTGAATTTTCACATCCAAAAAATGGAAGAGGTAGGTATGAATTTCAAAATTTGAATTATTCTGAAAACTTCAATGGGACACGTCATGTAATTGCATCAGAGATTAAGCTAAATAAATTCAGGTTAAGAACAAACGGAAGTTTATTAAATAGCAAAGCCGATTCAATTACATCAAAATTCTTTCGACTGAACAATACTGCAACATATTCGTTGGACAAAGCTTGGATTGGCGCTAAAACGGCTTTAGAAGACAACCAGGTTAAAGATATCCTTCGCGATAGTATTTCCCCTACAAGTCAAAAATTTAGCGCTTATGAGGCTTATATAGGCGTAGGAGATAGCACGCAAGTGTTTGTAGAAACTGGTTACCAATATCGGGTTAATGATAGTGTTAGAAACAACAGACTTCAAAAAGTAAATTCATCGCATACATTTTACTTAAAGTCGCGATTGATAAATACTGACAACACTCAACTTTCTGCTTTTGCAAATTACCGAACGCTTAAGTATGAACTTAAAGTGGGAGACGAAACTGGATTGAGTCAAGAAATTCCTACAATTGAAACTAAGCGTGAAATAGACCGTTCGTTAAATTCCAGAATTATTTACAACCAAGCGTTGTTGCAAGGGGGAATTCGATGGAATACTACTTTAGAATCTAACAATGGGGTTATTCCACAGCAGGAATTTACCTATGTTAAGACCGAAGCAGGGCAGGGTGTTTACACTTGGATTGATTATAATAATAATGGAATTCAAGAATTAGAAGAATTTGAAGTAGCGCAGTTTCAAGATCAAGCGGAATACATTAGGATATTACTACCCAATCAAGTTTTCTTAAAAATCCGTCAGAATAAATTCAGTCAGATACTTACTTTAAATCCTCAAAAATGGTTGAATGAAGAGGGTTTTAAAAAGTTTCTTTCTCACTTTTACAATCAAACTTCATACATTCTAGATAGAAAAGTAAAACGAAGAAATGATGCTTTTAATATTAACCCTTTTAAAGATGGAGGGGAGGACCAACTTGGGTTGATTTCAAATTTTAGAAATGCGTTATTTTTCAATCGCGGAAAACAGCATTTTACTACTAGCTACACTTATATTTCATCGTCTAGTGACAATCTGCTTGCTATTGGCTTACAACAAAACAAATCGAAAAGTCATCAGCTAAACTTTAATCACAAGATTAAAGAAAGCTGGTTGATGAATTTTAAAAGTCAAATTAGCAATAATGAAAGTCTTTCAGAAAATTTTGCAAATAGAAATTACCAACTTGAATCATATTCTTTCAATCCAAAAATATCGTATTTATTGAGCCAGCAAACTCGATTTGATGTTTTTTATGAATTTGAAAACCAATCGAATAAATTAGGCGAAATGGAAAAATTGGACCAACAGGTTATAGGGTTTTCTTTTGCTTATTCCAATGCTGAAAAGGTTTCTATAAATGGAGAATTTAATTATATCAATAACAAATTTGAAGGAAGTCCATTTTCTCCTGTAGCATATCAAATGTTGGAAGGCCTACAACCAGGAACTAACTTTACTTGGCGGATGCTTTTACAAAAACGAATAACTAAATATTTGGATGCTAACCTATCCTATTTTGGACGTAAAAGCGAAACTACTAAAACAGTACATACAGGAAGTGTGCAGTTGAGAGCTTATTTTTAGTAAGAATTATGCTAAATCATTTCTTTAAAAATAGGTTCAATTTTGTATCTTCATAAATCAAAAACACATCAATAAATGATATTTAAAACAACTTTAGCACTCTTCTCAGTATTTATAATTTCTTGTGGTCCCATGCAAAACCAACCTGCGGGTGATGAGAATAATTCATCAGAAATGGAAGCAAAAAAAATGATAGCAGAAGGGTATTTGGCAGGGAAAATTTTTTACTCAAACTTAAAAGACGATTGTGAATATACCATCCAATTGGAAAGTGGTGAAAGAGGAATTTACTACGTTGATCCTGTGAATTTAAAAGAAAAATTTAAACAAGAGAATCAAGCTGTATGGGTAAAATATAATGGCTTAAGACAGATGAATAGATGTAATAAAGCGATTCCAGTAGAAGTTACTTCAATTGTAAACAGAACAGAATAATTACTTCTTAGGTATAAAAAAAGGAGGATATTTAATTATCCTCCTCTTCTTGAAATATAGAATTAACCACTTAAAAAAAACTATTTAGAAAGCCAACTTTGGTATGAGATGGTTTCCTTCATTTTATCTGAAATTTCAGAAATACTAATTCTTTCCTGTTCCATTGTGTCTCTGTTACGGATGGTTACTGTATTATCTTCAATTGTTTGATGATCTACTGTAATACAGAAAGGTGTTCCAGCTGCATCTTGACGGCGGTAACGTCTTCCTACGGCATCTTTTTCGTCGTAAGCTACGTTGTAATCCCATTTAAGAGTATCGATAATCTGTTGTGCAATTTCTGGAAGTCCATCTTTCTTAACAAGAGGAAGAACTGCAGCTTTTACCGGTGCTAAAATTGCTGGTATTTTTAATACTGTACGCGTGCTTCCATCCTCTAATGTTTCTTCTTGAAGTGAATTACTCAAAACAGCAAGGAACATTCTGTCTAAACCTATTGAAGTTTCAACTACGTAAGGAACATAGCTTTCATTCATCTCATGATCGAAAAACTGTAACTTCTTACCAGAGAATTTTTCGTGAGCTTTAAGGTCGAAATCTGTTCTTGAATGAATTCCTTCTAATTCTTTAAATCCGAAAGGATAGTTAAATTCGATATCTGCAGCTGCATTTGCGTAATGTGCAAGTTTATCGTGGTCGTGGAAACGGTAATTTTCTTCTCCCATTCCTAATGAAAAGTGCCATTTTAAGCGTGTTTCCTTCCAGTATTCGTACCATTTAAGTTCTTCTCCAGGACGAACAAAGAATTGCATTTCCATTTGTTCAAACTCTCTCATTCGAAAGATAAACTGTCGTGCTACAATCTCGTTACGGAAAGCTTTCCCTGTTTGAGCGATTCCGAATGGAATTTTCATTCTTCCACTCTTTTGAATATTCAAAAAGTTTACAAAGATACCTTGAGCAGTTTCTGGGCGTAGGTAAAGATCCATCGCGCTATCTGCTGAAGCACCAAGTTTAGTTCCAAACATAAGGTTGAACTGACGCACCTCTGTCCAGTTTTTCGATCCAGTTTCTGGATCTGCAATACCGAGCTCTTCAATCAACGCTTTTACGTCTGCTAAGTCTTCTTTTTCAAGTGAACTAGCCATACGCTCTAAAACAGTGCGTTGTTCTGTTAGATATCTTATAACACGAGGATTTGTAGAAACAAACTCTTCTTCATTAAAACTATCGCCAAAACGCTTTCTTGCCTTTTCAATTTCTTTTTGCGCTTTTTGATAAAGCTTTTCAGCATAATCTTCAATAAGCACATCGGCGCGATAGCGTTTTTTTGAATCCTTATTGTCGATTAAAGGATCATTAAAAGCATCCACGTGTCCCGAAGCCTTCCAAGTTGTTGGATGCATCAATATCGAAGAATCTATACCTACAATATTTTGATGCATATACACCATGCTTCGCCACCAATATTCGCGAATGTTTTTCTTTAATTCTACACCATTTTGAGCGTAATCGTAAACAGCACTAAGTCCGTCGTAAATTTCGCTAGATGCAAATATGTAACCGTATTCCCTTGCGTGGGAAACTACTTTTTTAAAATGATCGTCGTTGTTTGCCATGTCACAAAAATAGGAAAGTCCCCTCAACCTTCGAAGAGAGAACTTGATTTTTTTTATTATTAAAAAACCATTGCAAAAATTGCAATGGTTTTAGTTTTAATTTTAGCCAAACATAATGAATTTTATATCAAAATGTATATTTCATCGGCTATTTCAATTCCATTGTTGTTGTTCCAATTTGATTTGGTCCATCAAAAATATTAATTGTATATCTACCTTCAACTAGGTTTGCTTCTTTTGAATTAACTAATATACAAACGTCTAGTGCTTCGTTTTCGTAAAAAACATTTGTAGAGGCACTGTAGTTTAAGTTTTTATCTTCAAATTGTTTTACTGTATCATCACCCATCATAACATTTTTAGGGTTGATAACTTGAATGTAAATAATTCTGTCTCCGCTTTTAGCAATTGAGTTTGGAGCTAGTGTAAAACAAGCTCTAATTTTATCTGCACGGCTTGAACGTCTTGTATCTACAACTTTTCCGCTGTTTCTAATAATTACAGCTTCCCCTCTTAGGTTAGTTGCTTTAACAATTGATCCTTTTTTCAAGATTTCATTCATTGCTTCGTTCTCCTGACTTACAGAATCTACCACCATCCTAGTATTATCCAACTCTAAGAAAGTACTATCGCGCTCCATAGCAAGTCTTTTATTGGCAGCAATTAAACTATCAGCTCGTTTAAATAGCATAGCTCTTTCTTGCTTTAATCTACCAACCTCAACTTTATATCTCTGGATTAATCCGATATTAGCCTTAGCATCTTTAACAGAATCTAATAGCACATTTATTCTTTCACGCGCGGCCAATAAGTCTTTATCTTTTAACTCATTATCTTTAATTACTTCATCATAATTGGCGATTAACCCTTCAAGTTCCTTCTCTATAGACTCTTTTTCAGTTTCTAGATTAGAAATTGTAGATTTATTCTCATTAAATAATGTTACAGTATATACTGCTAATGCAATGAGTAGTAGTGAAAGAACTCCTATAAGGATCTTAAATTTACCACTATTATTTTCATTTTCTGTGCTCATAATTTAATTGTATTTAGTATAATTGGTAAATGTAGGTAGGTATTTCTTTAACAAACGTTTATAAAATGATAAAACTTCATAAAAAATGTTAAATCTACTCTTTCCTAAAATATGTTATAGTTGTCATAATCCATTACTCAAGGGAGAAAAAACAGTTTGTATTGCATGTATTCATTCCCTACCTATAGCTTCGTTTCACAAAAATGAAAGTAATTTTTTAAAAAATAAGTTTTATGGAAGATTTTTAGTAAAAAATGCAACATCCCTACTTTATTTTCAAAAAAGAGGAATAACTCAGGAATTACTTCACAACTTAAAATATCGTGGAAAGGAGGATATTAGTTATTTTTTTGGCAAATGGCTTGGTGCAGAATTGGCCGAGTGTGAAAATTACAATAAAATAGATTTGGTAATTCCGGTTCCATTACACAAACAGAAATTAAAGAAAAGAGGTTATAATCAAGTGGAAGGGTTTGGAAAAGAAATTGCCTTAGCCCTTGACGTAGCCTATCGTGATGATATTTTAATTAAAATTTCAAAATCTGGTTCTCAAGTTTTTAAAACAAGAATGCTCCGTTTTGAAACTGAAGAAGTCTTTTCCATACAGAAATTAGAAGATATTAAAAACAAACATATTCTATTAGTAGACGACATTATCACCACAGGTGCAACGCTCGAAAAATGTGCACTGCAGTTGCTTAAAGGAGAGAATGTAAACATTAGTATAGCAACGATTGCTGTTGCATAAGCGTTAATAGTTGTTTGTTAATTGCAACTAGTTCTTTCTTATTGTTTAATTTTGGGCAGATTTCAATAAATTTATTTTTAAATCTATTAACAACTAATATTTCATCTTGAAACATCGCCTTCTATACATTCCCATTGCGCTTTTGTTATTGCTGTCATTTACAGATTGCGCCAAAAAAGGAACGCCATCAGGTGGACCAAGAGATACTATTCCTCCAGTAATTGTTAGAAGTATTCCCGAAAATTACAGCACGAATTTTAAAGAAGATGAAATCGAAATTCGCTTTGATGAATATATCAAGTTAAAAGATTTAAACAATCAGTTAATCATTTCACCACCCATGAAGTATACGCCGGTTATCACACCGCTAAGTACTTCAAAAAGATTAAAAATAAAACTATTAGATACCTTAAAACCAAATACAACCTATTCTTTCAACTTCGGAAAAAGTATTGTTGATAACAATGAAGAAAACGAGTTTGAATATTTTAAATACGTGTTTTCAACAGGAACGTATATAGACAGTTTAAAACTTTCGGGGAAAGTAAAAGATGCAAAGCTAATTTCTCCTGAAATTCCAACAACGGTAATGCTTTACGAAGTAAATGAAACATTTAAAGACTCATTGGTTTATTCTGAAAAACCGATGTACATAACTGTTACTAAAGACAGTAGCGGGACATTTGAGCTTTCAAATCTAAAACAAGGAAAATATTTACTAATTGCTTTAAAGGAAAAAAGTAACGATTACACTTTTCAACCAAAGACAGATAAAATTGGATTTGTAAATGAAGTAATTACCTTGCCTACAGATTCTACTTATGTACTTACACTTTTTAAAGAAACTCCAGATTACAAATTAGCAAGACCTGCTTTAGTTTCTAAAAACCATATTATTTTTGGTTATGAAGGGCGAGTAGATAGCTTAAAGGTTGAAATGTTATCGGATGTAGGTCAAGATTACGTTTCCACATCTTATAAAGATGAAATGAAAGATTCACTTCACTATTGGTTTAAGCCTAATCTTAAAGTAGATTCTTTGCTCTTTAAAGTTACAAATGGAAATAAAGTAGATACAGCTTCGGTAAGAATACGCGAACTTTATAGTGATTCGTTAAAAGTTTCAGCAGTTAAAACTGGGTTTTTAAAGTTAAAGGACACCTTTAAATTGCGATTAAACACCCCAATAACTTCTTTTGATGCTGAGAAATTTGAAGTTATTAACAAAGATTCGGTGCTTGTTGATACCGAAATAAGGTTGAATAAAAAGCACAATTTAGCAGAACTGCATTTCCCAAAAGAAGAAGATGAAAGCTATAACATAAGCATTATGCCTGGAGCCTTGACCGACTTTTTCGAGAAGACAAATGACACACTGTATTTCAATGTAAAAACGCGATTGTCTTCAGATTACGGAACGCTTAGTCTCAATCTGGTAAATGTAAATAGATTTCCAATTATCGTTCAAATTGTGAATAGCAAGTATAATGTTGTTGCAGAAAGATATTTAACCGAAAATATTCCTGTTTATTTCGATGAACTTTCTCCGGAAAAATATTTTTTAAGAATTATCTATGACGACAATCAAAACGGAAGATGGGACACAGGGAGTTTCCTAAATAGGATGGAAGCCGAAAAAATTATCTATTATCCTAAAGAGATTGAAGTACGTGCCAATTGGAGTTTAAACGAAACATTTATACTAAAGTAAAATCGTCTCTATCATTCAAAAACTGAAAATGTTTTCGGTTGTTAACAATGTGTTCTTTTTCTAAAACCACCGTTTCGGTAAATTCCCCTATGTCCTTAGAAGTTATTTTAACTCCTAAAACATCGTAAATTGCCGAACGTCCAACATATTCGTGGTCGTTTCCATCAAAACCTGCTCTGTTAACGCCTACGCAATAAGTCATGTTTTCAATTGCTCTCGCACGTAATAGCGTGTCCCAAGCTAAGGTTCTTACTTTTGGCCAGTTTGCTACATAAATTAAAATGTCATAATCTTCTGTATTTCTTGCCCACACAGGAAAACGCAAGTCGTAACAAATAAGCGGACATATTTTCCAGCCTTTATAATCTACAATTAAGCGTTCGGTACCATCTTTATACGTTTCATTTTCCTTGGCTAAGGTAAATGTGTGCCTTTTGTCGTACTTTTTATAACTGCCATCAGGAAAAACAAAAAACATCCGGTTGAAAAAATTATCATCTTCCTTAATAATTACACTTCCGGTAATAGCAGTATTATGCGTTTTTGCTTCTTTAATCATCCATTTTAAAGTATTTCCATCGTTCGGTTCGGCTAATTTTTCGGCGTTCATTGAAAAACCTGTTGAAAACATTTCAGGAAGGACGATTAAATCTGTTTTCTCTTCAATATTTTCTATTTTCGCTGAAAACATTTTCAGATTTGCTTCAGCATTTTCCCAATGAAGATTACTTTGAATAATCGATATTTTAAGCGTTTCTTTCAAAATGAATAATTTTTAAATTTTGTTTTTACAGTTTTAAATTAAGAACTAAAATTACAACTTTAAAAGGTGATTTTCTTTAAAACTAAAAGATAGGAAAACTATTGAAATGCAACTGAAAAGCTGAGAAGTCTTTTTATATATTTACTTGGTGAACAAAAAATTTCCAAAAACCGAAAAGCTAAAAAGCACCAAAACAATTGAAACCTTGTTTTCGGAAGGGAAAACGTATACTAAATTTCCTATAAAAGTATTTTTTCTACCTAATAAAGAAATCAATTCCAATCTAGCAGCATTTGCTGTTCCTAAGCGTAATTTTAAATCTGCAGTAGATAGAAACCGCGTAAAAAGACAACTTCGAGAAGCATATAGGCTAAATAAACACCTAATTGAAGAAAGTGAAAATACTAGGTTTATGATGCTTTTTTTATATCTAGGAAAAGTAAAACCAGAATATGTTCAATTGGAAAAGTCGATGCTAAAATTGCTGAAAAAACTTCAAGAAGATAATAGCTAAGCTTTCAGGTTTAGTTCAATTTATTTCCAAACCGTGAAACAATTAGTATTTATTCTTCGTTGGAATTAGAAATATTATCATTCTTCGTATATTTCTGAAGTGTAGAATAAAATCCTGATACATTGAGTAAGTTGGTAGAATGTTACAACAACTCAAAATCTCAATAACACAACAATTATGAAAAAGAGAATAATTATTCCCATTGTGGCCATTGGTATATTTTTTACCACTGTAAGTTTTAAAAGCGATTTTTTTGAAATAGCGAAACAGATTGAAATTTTCACTACGCTTTACAAGGAATTAAATATGAATTATGTAGATGAAGTTACTCCGGCTACACTTATGGATAAAGCTATAAAAGGAATGTTGGACGACTTAGATCCTTACACCGTTTATTGGAACGAACAACAAGTTGAGGATGCTAAAATCAATAATTCAGGAGTTTATACAGGTATTGGTGCTACCGCTCAGACCCGAGAAGATAAAATAATTATTGTAGAACCTTATCAAGGGTATCCCGCAGATAAAGCAGGTTTAAAAGCAGGAGATGAGATTATTAAAATAGGGGATGTAACCTTAGCAAATTTTGAAGAAGATGCGGGAGAATTACTTAAAGGTGCTCCAGGTTCTAAAGTTGATGTAACTTATAAAAGACAAGGTAAAACCACTACCACAACCATTACACGCGAAGCTGTTGAAGTTAAAGCAGTTCCTTTTTATAAATTGATAAACAATGACATTGGGTATATTGTACTTTCAAAATTCAATAGTAAAACTACTTCTGAAACCAAAGCGGCGTTAATAGATTTAAAATCTCAAGGTGCGAAAAAGATAATACTAGACTTACGAGGAAATCCAGGAGGATTATTAAATGAAGCAATCAGCGTTGTAAACCTTTTTGTTGAAAAAGATCAAGTAATCACCACCACAAAATCGGTTATTGAAAAGTATAATGCAACTTATAAAACACGTTTTGAACCCGTAGATACCGAAATTCCTTTAGTAGTTTTAATCAACGGTCGTAGTGCATCGGCTAGTGAGATAGTTTCAGGAGGTTTACAAGATTTAGATCGCGCAGTTATCGTTGGGGCTCGAAGCTTCGGAAAAGGGCTTGTACAGCGTCCTAAAAAGCTAACGTACGGAACTCAGTTAAAAGTTACTATTTCGAGGTATTACACACCAAGCGGTCGTGGAATTCAAGCTGTTGATTACTGGCATAGAGATGAAAATGGCGATCCTATTCGAAAAGATCCAAAAGAATATAACAAGTTTAAAACTAAAGGAGGTAGAACTGTTTATGACGGGGGAGGAATACTGCCAGATATTGAAATGGCATCGGCAGTTTATAGCCCAATTACTACGGCTTTACTAAAAGACAATGCAATTTTTGATTATGCTACAAAATACTATTACAGCCATCAAATGACGGATTGGAAAAACTTTAAGTTTGGACAAAGTGACTTCCAAGATTTCCTGAAATATTTAAAAGCAAACAATTTTGAATATGAAACTGAAACCGAAAAGAAATTTGCAGAAGGTTTAAAAATGGCCGAATCAGACGAATTAAACAATGAAGTTTCTCAAAGTTACAATCAATTAATGGCTGCTATTAATACCGCAAAAGAGAAAGCTATTATCGATAAAAAAGTTGAAATAGAATCGTTATTAACAGACGAAATTCTAAAGCGATATTTCTATCGTGAAGGATTATATAACTATCAAATAGAGCACAATCCTGAAATTCTAGAAGCAGTTGCTGTTTTGAATGATGAAGGAAGATATAAGAAAATTTTGAGGTGATAATTTGTTTGTTCTAGCGTAGAAGAAATCATTTCAAATTTGATGCTATTGCAATCTTTTTTTACCAAATGAAAGAACTTAGAAAATTTAAAACGTATGAAGGATTTTGTCATATTTTAGAAGAAAAAATTATTTTTACTTCTGATGGAAATTTAGAAAATTATACCGCTAAGGATACATCAGAAAATAAAGTAATTTATACAATTTCTATAATATTTACAGTACTTTGTTTCCTGTATTTAACTTATAATTATTTTAAAAATAGTGATTGGATTAGACTTTTATTCCTATTTGGTATAGTTGTTTTTACAATTTATGATTCATTTAGGAAAAGAAAATATTCTAATACTTCCGTAATTGAAAGAGAGAAGATAATTCGTGTAACATTCCATCAGGCTAAAAAGTGTTTTTCAAGAGCATATTTTAGGGTTGATTTTATTGATGATAAAAATAAGAGTAGAAGCAGAAAAATTATTCTACCTGGATCACTGTGTAGGGGTTTAAGTGATTCAAATAAAGCTTTTGATATTATGCTCGAGCAAGGAATAATAAACAGAGTTTGATTGAAAATATAACAAACAAATGCAGTCCTTCTTAACTTTCTTCGAAACAATGCCTACTTGGATGAAAGCAGGTTGGGTGTTTTTTGTCCTTACTATATTCTGGATTTTAGAGGGATATTACAAATTAGTTTTTACTAAATACAACAAATGGCGACACGCTAAAACAAATTTTATTTTACTTGCATTTGTAATGTTAATAAACTTGTTTTTCGGGATTTTAACGGCTGGGGTATTTCTTTGGATAGACAATTCCAACTTTGGTTTATTACAGCATATTACTGCTCCTGTTTGGTTAGAATTATTACTATCCATTTTAATTTTAGATTTAATCGCTCAATATTTTGTACACTTTCTTCTTCATAAAATTCAATGGATGTGGCGTTTACACACCGTTCACCATTCCGATAAAAATGTAGATGTAACAACTGGAACGCGACATCATCCTTTCGATTTTATTATTCGAGAAACCTTCGCATTACTTACGGTTGTAATTATGGGAATGCCAATAGCTTTTTATCTTTTCTATAGAATTTTAAGTGTGCTGTTTACCTATTTTACTCACGCAAATATTTCGATTCCAACAAAATTAGACAAAGCCCTAAGCTATATTATTGTAACTCCAAATATGCATAAGTTTCACCATCACTATCAAATGCCTTGGACAGATACTAATTTTGGAAATATGTTTTCTATTTGGGATCGCTTATTTGGAACTTATGTTTATGAAAATACAGCAGACATTAAGTACGGATTAGATATTAGCGACCATAAGGATGATGAAAATATTCTACATCAATTAAAGCTTCCATTTGATAATTCTATTAAGTACAAAAACTAAATTAACACTCTAATTTTTAGCTTAACATAACCTTAACCGGTTGTTAATCAATATATTCGTATTTTAGCTGCTATGATACAAGCAGATAGAGAAGAAAACAAAGAAATTATTAAAGAATCGGTAAGCTATTTAGAGAAAAGAGGGTTTGAACAAATTAGAGCTAACGTAGATGGATACGAAGCTCCAAAATCATATCTCAAAAAAGATAGTGATGTAGTAATAACTCCAGATATAGTAGCAAGTCGGGCTGGAATTAAGCATTATTTTGAAATAAGTTTAAAAACGGAAAAACTTAGATTATTAAAATCTAAATGGCAGTTTTTAGATACAATTACTCGAATGCGTAATCAACGATTTAAAATAATAACGCGTCGTGGACATTACAAGTTTACAGACGAATTATTAAAAGAGCTAAATCTTGAAAAGAATTTAATTAAGCTCTAATCATTGCAATGTGAGGTATTCCATCCTCTGAATAGCGATCACCAATAGTCTTAAAACCGTGGCTTTCGTAAAAAGTGACTAGATAAGTTTGGGCTGATATTTTTATTTTGTTAGCCTTATAATACTCTTCTATTGCTTTAATTGCCGCATCGGTAATTTTATGTCCATACCCTAATTTGCGATAGTTATCCCGTACAACTACTCTACCAATAGAAGATTCGTCAAAATAATCTCCTTCTTGAAAACATCTAGCATAAGCAATTATTTTTCCATCCTCTCTACCTATTACATGTAAAGCCCGTTGATCTTTTCCATCTATATCTTGATAAACACAATCCTGCTCTAAAACAAAAACTTCACTTCTTAATCTTAAAAGACTATAAAGTTCATTAGTGTTTAATTCTTCAAAATTTTTTACTTCAATTTCCATAGTTTTTCAATTAAATCAATCTTGAACAATAATGTCTTTTGGATCGTCTTTTTGGTGTTCAGGTTGAATAGTAACATGATTTATTCCGAAGTTTTTAAAAAGAACTTCTTCAACTTTAGTTAACACTGCATCAAACTCAGAAAGTGTAACATCTTCGTGAAAATCTAAATGTGCCTCTAAATGCGTTTCTTGTTCGTTAAGCTGCCAGATATGAATATGATGCATATTCTTCACTTCTGGAATTTCACAAACGGTTTCAATTATTTCTTCCAAATTTAAGTCGTCTGGAGTAAAAAGCATCAATACTTTAAAAGAACTTTTTATCAAATCATACCCCATTATTAACAAGTATAGTGCTATTAACACAGTTAATATACTATCTACCCAATACCATTCAAAATATAACATTAAAACACCACCTATCAAAACAGCTACAGATGCAGCCATATCTGAAAATAAGTGTAAATATGCTGAACGCATATTCATATTTGTTTTAGATTCTTTAAAAAGTAGAAGTACGCTAAATCCGTTAAAAACAATTCCTAAAATCGCTAACCATATTACCAAACCACTTTTTATAGGTTGAGGATCCATAAATCTAAAGATAGCTTCGTAAATAAGGTAAACAGCAACTATAATTAATGTTACAGAATTTACGAAGGCTGCAAGAATTTCGGCTCGCTTATACCCAAAAGTTTTAGTAACCGAAGCGTCTTTTTTTGAATATCTATCGGCTATGTAGCTAACAATCAATGAAAGTACGTCGCTAAAATTATGCAAGGCATCAGAAAGTAATGATAAACTTCCAGATACTAATCCGCCAATAGCTTGAGCAACAGTAATACCTATATTAAGAAAAATAGAGAGCAGAAGCTTTCTACCTTTCATATCGGGATGTGAATGGCTATTAGAATGTGCGTGATTATGCGACATTTTAAAAGTTTATGAGCAGGCTATTTTTTCTACTCGTTTTTGATGACGGCCACCTTCAAAATCTGTATTTAGAAATGTTTTTACCATTTCAACAGCTTGTTGTTTACTAGTAAATCGTGCTGGAATACTTAAAACGTTAGCATCATTATGTTGACGCGCTAATTCGGTAATTTCTTTTGTCCAGCATATAGCAGAACGTACTTTTTGATGTTTATTAGCCGTCATATTAGCACCGTTTCCGCTTCCGCATACAATGATACCAAAATCTACATTTCCTTTCTCAACATCTTCAGCAACAGGATGAACAAAATCTGGATAATCAACACTAGAATTTTCATCCGTACCATGGTTGATAACAGTATGTCCTTCTTTTTCTAAATAAGAGATTATTTCAAATTTATAATCTGTACCTGCGTGGTCGTTCCCGATAGAAATTTTCATAATATTTAATTTTTATCAAAGATAATGATTTAGGTAGCAGAAATATTATTGTTCTATCTAATATTGCTTTTCTTATATAATATAGGTTATCAACACGTTTAATAGACTTAAATTCAGTATATTAAATTATATGTAGTGTAAATTAATCGTTTCTTAACCTTAGCTTCATATAATGGTTAACAACATTGTTGATATTTGTTAATTGAATTCCTATAAGTAAAATTGCAGATATGGAAATTATTTACAATAGGTTTTAAAATTCCAATAATGCAAATTTTTTAACCATTTTTTATTGGTCAGTTATGGGATGAAAATTTTCAGTTAACAACATTAATTTTAAAAATACTTATCAATTTTAGGTTGTAGAAATAGGTTGTTCACAGTTGTTAATTACTATAGCTATTCGACTATAATTTAAGCTGTTCAGATTGTTATATTATGTTAATAACCTATTATTAAAAGAGAACAAGTTAATTTCAAAACAAAACATCAAAAAGTTATTGTACATATTAACACACTATAATAAACACCATTTTATTTAATTAAATTTTAAAAAAGAAAAATGTAGTATTAATATATGTTGATAACTATAAAAAATGGAAAATGAAGATTTTTGAATCTAGAGAAAGACTAGAGTTTTTTAAACGATTTTTAAGTTGGAAGGATTGTTGAAATCGTTCATTATTTGTTCTGCTTGAGAAATATCGTCTATATGTACTTGAAGCCTAATTCCACCTATAGCATTCGAGTAAAAAGGAAATACGCTAATCATTGTTTCATTCTGAAACACATACCTAATCCCTTCTTGATCAAACAAAAGTTGAAGCACTGCATATTCTGCAGGGTATTGGAATATAGCTATGGTTTTAAAATGTTCCATTTTAGATATCTAAGTAGCTTATGAAATTATTCTTACTTTTAAATTCCATCACATTAGTAGAATTCAAGTTTATATTATTTATAAACCTTCTCTAAGGTACTAAATCTTTGCTAATGTAATCCAATCATTATGAGATATGTATTACATTTACAATAATTACAAATTAAACTATGCCAAAAAATAAACGTAAAAAGAGTAAAAATAAAATAGATAATCTTTCTCAAACAATTCTGAACATACTTCGGAAAGATCATTCACAAGCTTTTAATTATAAGCAAATTGCCGCTAAACTTCAATTGGACGACCCTAGTAGTAGGAACCAAATAATCAAAAAATTAAAGGATTTACTAGGAAAAGGAAGTATTCAAGAAATTGATCGCGGAAAATATATACTTACCCCTTCACAAAACTACTATACTGGAAGAGTTGATATTGCAGGTCGTGGTCAAGGCTACATTATTGTAGAAGATCTTGAAGATGATATCTATGTGAGTAGTAAAAATTTAAATAAAGCCTTAAATGGCGATATAGTTGAAGTTTACGTTTTTAAACGTAAAAAAGGAGGGAAGACAGAAGGGGAAGTAACCAAAATTATAGAAAGAAAACGTACAGAATTTGTAGGTACTATTGATGTACAGGAAAACTTTGCATTCGTAGATGTTACAGATTACAAAATGTACACCGATATTTTTGTTCCAAAGAATAAAATAAACGGAGCTAAATCTGGAGAAAAGGTTTTAGTTGAAATGCTAGAATGGCCAGAAAAAGAAGATTCTCCAATAGGAAAAGTTATTAAAGTTCTAGGAATGCCTGGAGAACATAATACCGAAATTCACTCTATTCTAGCACAATACGGTTTGCCGTATGATTTCCCTCAAGAGGTTGAAGTTTATGCTAATAAAATAGATACTTCAATTAAAGAATCTGAAATAAAAAAGCGTCGCGATATGCGCGAAACTTTAACTTTTACAATAGATCCAAAGGATGCAAAAGATTTTGATGATGCCCTTTCTTTTGAAAGACTTGAAAATGGGAACTATGAAATAGGAATTCACATCGCCGATGTGTCACATTATGTTACTCCTGGAAATGAACTTGATGATGAAGCTTATGAACGTGCAACTTCTGTTTACTTAGTAGATAGAGTGGTACCAATGCTGCCAGAGATTCTTTCAAACAATGCTTGTTCTCTTCGTCCTAATGAAGAAAAATATACTTTTTCAGCTGTTTTTGAAATGAATCAAAAAGCGGAAGTTATAAAACAGTGGTTTGGAAAGACAGTTACATTAAGTGATGCGCGTTTTGCTTATGAAGAAGCACAACACGTAATTGAAAATCCGAATGAGGAAATACATAAAATTCCTTCCGATATTTCGATTACAGATGAAGAATATGTCGTTAAACCTGAAATTGCTGAAGCTATTTTAGAAATGGATAGGCTTGCTAAAAAATTACGAACTAAACGTATGCGTGCTGGTGCTATTTCATTTGATAAGGTAGAAGTAAAATTTATTTTAGACGAAAATAAAAACCCTGAAGGCGTGTACTTTAAAGAAAGTAAAGACGCTAATAAGATGATTGAAGAATTTATGCTTCTAGCCAATAGAAGTGTAGCCGAATTTATCGGAAAACAGAATCCAAAAAAGACATTTGTTTACCGAGTTCACGATGAACCGGATGACGAAAAAATTGCAGCGCTTGAAAATATAATTAAACGATTTGGTTATAAACTAAACACAAAAGATCGTCATACTACAGCTACTTCTATGAATAAATTATTGAAGGATGTTCAAGGTAAAAAAGAACAGAATTTAATAGATACTATTGCTATTAGAAGTATGAGTAAAGCAATGTATACAACCAAAAATATTGGTCACTACGGATTAGCTTTTGACTATTATACCCATTTTACTTCACCTATACGTCGATATCCAGATGTTATGGTTCACAGACTTCTTCAGCATTATCTAGAAAATGGAAAAAGTGCTAATGAAGAGGAATTTGAAGAAAAATGTAGCCATAGTAGTGACATGGAAGGACTTGCAACTAATGCCGAACGCGATAGTATTAAGTATATGCAAGTTAAGTATATGCAAGATCATCAAGATGAAGAGTTTGTTGGAGTAATTTCAGGAGTTACTGAATGGGGTATTTATATAGAAATTATCTCTAATAAATGTGAAGGAATGGTTCGTTTGCAAGATTTGAATGACGACCATTACGAATTTGATAAAGACGAATATGCGGTAATTGGAAAACGTACCAATAACGTATATCGACTTGGAGATGAAGTTAATGTAAAAGTAAAAAATGCCGATTTAGTTAAGAAGCATTTAGATTTTACAATGCTAGGTCATAAATAAAACATTTAAAATAAAGGTTTTATACTTTTTAGTAACTAAATATTAAATAGTAAAAACTAAAATTTATTTTTTTACAGACATTGGGTAAAAGTAATTTGTATTTTTACCCTATTATGTTTGACGGTTTACTTTACGCTGCATTTTATGGATTCTTATTGGCTTTTGCAGTCGGTCCAGTATTTTTTACCCTAATTGAAACTGCTATAACAAAAGGGGTTAAGGCCGCTATATTCTTTGATTTAGGTGCAATAGTTGCTGATATACTGTTTATAATAATTGCCTTTTATAGTACAAGTAGAATTCTTGAACAAGTGAAGAATGATCCTGGCTTACTAATTTTTGGTGGAGGGATTCTCATTGCTTATGGAATTATATCCTATATTCGAACCAATAAATCAATATTTAAAATTGTAAGAGAACATTACGCTGTAAAAGTAAAAAAAAATCTCGGTGGACTATTCCTAAAAGGATTTCTATTGAATTTTGTAAACTTTGGTGTATTAGCGGGTTGGATAGGAACTCTTATTATGGCTAACGCCCTTACAACTTCAGATAATGGCGTATTTCTATTTATTTCTACGGTATTAGCAACATTCTTTCTTACCGATCTTTTAAAAATACTTTTAGCTAAAAAATTGAAAAACAAAATGACTCCGCGTTTTATTTTTAAAACTAAAAAATGGGTAAGTATTTTAATTTTTGGATTTGGTATTTTACTACTTATTCAGGGAATTTTCCCCAAAGGTGTTGAAGCTGGACTTGAAAAAATCCCAGGACAAGGCAATCCTATAGAAATAGAAAAGCCTATTCCTCCTGTTGAGGATTTACAATAATAATCTCTTCTTTTTTATATTTTTTTGTAAGTATTAAGCGCAGCTCCCAAAGTTTTGGGCTCGTGGAAATCGTAGTAATTATTAAAAATAAAAAAAACCCTAACTAAAAAGTTAAGGTTTCTTGGAGGCATCGAGCGGACTCGAACCGCTGTAGCAGCTTTTGCAGAGCTGAGCCTAGCCACTCGGCCACGATGCCATATTGTGGTGCAAATGTAAATAATTAAACATTTAATTCCTACATAAAAACTAAATTAGCGTTTCTTCTTCATTGTTACACTTACTTCAGCAACGTCTCCACCAATAGGAGGGTTTTGTTTTGCCACTGTAACCTTCACTGTATTAACCATTTCTAATTTTATCAACACCGAATCAATAATTCGCTTAGCTACGTGCTCTAATAACTTTGCACGTATACTCATTTCTTCTCTTACGATATTTTGAAGCATAACATAATCAACAGTATCTGCTAATTCATCAGTTTTTGAAGCTTTAGATAAATCGGCTTTTACTGTAAGATTCACCAAATAATCTGATCCTATTTGTCCTTCTTCAACTAAACACCCGTGAAAGGCATAAATCTTTATGTTTTTTAAACGAATGGTTCCCATAAATAATTTTTGACAAATATAATAAACAAAGTCAGTTTGAGTCCTTCGGCTTCGCTCAGGATAAACCAAGGTCGAAACCTAATTTTAAACAACTTCTTTTTCACTTAATTCCTTACCTTTGCACGACTTAAAAATACAGATATGAGTAACGAAGCAGCACCTCTTAATTTTATAGAGCATATTATAGAAGAAGACCTTAAAAAAGGCTACAAAAAAGATGATTTATGTTTCCGATTTCCACCAGAACCTAATGGTTATTTACATATTGGTCATGCTTCATCAATTTGTTTAAACTTCGGTTTAGGAGAAAAATACAACGCCCCTGTAAATCTTCGTTTTGACGATACAAACCCAGCAAAAGAAGAACAGGAATTTGTTGATGCCATTAAAAGAGATGTTTCTTGGTTGGGCTATAAATGGGCAACCGAATGTTATGCTTCCGATTATTTTCAACAGTTATACGATTGGGCTGTTCAATTGGTTAAGGATGGAAAAGCTTATGTAGACTCTCAAACTTCAGAAGAAATTGCTGAACAAAAAGGTACTCCAAACACACCTGGAAAGGCTAGTCCTTATAGAAATCGCTCTGTTGAGGAAAATTTAGAATTACTCGAGAAGATGAAGAATGGGGAAACCAAAGAAGGGGAACACGTACTTCGTGCTAAAATTGATATGGAATCGCCTAATATGTTAATGCGCGATCCTGTGATGTATAGAACCTTATTTAAATCACATCACCGTACCGGAACCGATTGGAAAATTTTTCCAATGTACGATTGGACTCATGGAGAGAGTGATTATATAGAACAAGTATCGCATTCCTTCTGTACGCTTGAATTCCTACCTCATAGAGAGCTTTACGATTGGTTTTTAGATCAAGTGGTGGAAGAAGATAAATTACGTCCTAAACAGCGCGAATTTGCACGTAGAAATCTAAGTCATACTGTTGTGAGTAAACGAAAACTCGCTCAATTAGTTGCAGCGGGAGTTGTAAATGGTTGGGACGATCCTCGTATGCCTACTATTTCTGGTTTACGCCGAAGAGGTTATACTCCAGAATCAATTAAAAACTTTGCCGATAGTATTGGCGTTGGTAAACGTGAAAATTTGATTGACGTTTCTCATTTAGAATTTAATGTTCGTGAAGATTTAAATAAAAAGGCACCGAGAATCATGGTGGTTTTAGATCCTGTGAAATTGATTATTGATAATTATCCAGAGGGTCAAACTGAAATGCTTGAAGCAGAAAATAATCAAGAAGACGAAAGTGCTGGAAATAGAGAAGTACCTTTTTCTAAAGAATTATTGATTGAAAGAGATGATTTTAAAGAAGAAGCAAACCGCAAGTTTTTTAGATTGACAATCGGGAAAGAAGTCCGTTTAAAAAATGCATATATCATTAAAGGAGAAAGTGTAGTAAAAGACGCTGATGGAAACATCACCGAAATTCACTGTACTTACGATCCAGAAAGTAAAAGTGGTAGTGGAACAGAGGCTTCTTTAAGAAAAGTAAAAGGAACTTTACACTGGGTTTCTGCAGCGCACGCTTTACCTGTTGAAGTTCGTCTTTACGACAGACTATTTACAGAACCATCACCAGATACTAACAAGGAAAAGGATTTTATGGAATTTATAAATCCAAATTCTTTAGAAGTTATTACAGGATATGCTGAACCAAGTATAAAAGATGCTGAACCAGAAGATAAATTTCAATTTCAGCGTTTAGGGTATTTTGTGGTAGATAAAGACACGACAAAAGATAATATTGTATTTAACCGTACAGTGCCATTACGCGATTCTTGGGCAAAACTTTCATAAGTTACCTGTGTCCTTTAATTACTTTATAGCTGATTAAAACAGCTTTTACAGTACTGTCTTTCAATATTTTTTTAGGAGTTGAAAAACCGTGCTTTCTTATTGAGGAAGTTATCCAAAAGTATTTATCTCTTGTAGGAAATTCTTTAGCCATAATTTCATAATCGGTGTAATTTGATGAAATAGCTAAATCAGGTTGTTCGTCAAGAATATTAGTAATTTTTTGAAGTTCAATACTTCGAGTTTCAGGTGACATTTCTGATAATCCGAAGGGTAAGTAATAACTTGTTTTAAATCCTAATTCCGAAAAATCTAATAATGCCTCTGGATACCGTGTTTCAACAAGCACTTTATCCAGAGGATATTTTTTTTCAGAAAATAGCTTCATTAACTTTTTAAGAATAGCATCCTTATTCTCTGAGTTTAGATTTTTTATATCCAACCATAAATACGGTTTTTCGACTACATCGATATAAGATAAGTACTTTTCAAATGAAAGACCTATCGATGGAACAGGAGGGTGGGTTACATCTAGAACATTTTCTTGTTCATTATACACCAAATCTAATTCAACCCCTTTAAAGTATTTTAAAGCACTTTCAAGTTTTTCAGGACTATTAACCCTATGGGCCCATATTTTGTCGTAATATCCAAGATATTCAAGCTTATAAGGCGAATAGCGATACGCCATTCCAAACAATATAGTTAAAAACAGTACCGATATGAGTATTATGAGTTTTTTACCTGTTATCATAATCTTCATTTTCTTTAATCCATCGTGTACGTTCTTGAAATTCTTGGTTGAAAATACTTCGCGTTTTGTCTATTAGATTGAATTCAATTCTGCTTAAATCGGAAAAGCTATGTATAAAATCTTCAAGATTATATTTTCTATCAGTAAAGCTATTTAAATCGGATAAATTTGGATGTTGATTTTTGTATTCAGGCGACGTCCAAATTACAAATGGAACCTCATACATTGGAGGAGTGCCGTAATACTCGTTATGGCCTCTTAAATCCATTGTATCGTGCAATTCATCCCCATGATCGGAAAAATAAACTACATAACTAGACTTTTCTTCTTTTCGAACAGTTTCAATTATGCTTCGAACAATGTAATCGTTATAGCGAATTGCATTGTCATATTCATTTACGTAGTGTTCATTAGACTTGTTGATAAATGGGGTTTGTGGTGGACTGTCGTTAAAAAAGGCATATTTTTCTGGGTATCTTTTTTTATAATCTCCGTGGGTTCCTATTAAATGAATAAAAACCATTTTCTTTTTGTCACCTTGAGTTAGAACTTCATCAAGCTTTGGCAAAATTACTTCGTCATAAATGTTACTGTTGTAGTTATCTGTAGCTAAAAAATACGTTTGGTCTGATGCATTGCCTATTAATGTAGATACACTTTCGTGAAGTCCTACTGGTCTTTGATTTGATATCCAATACGTAGTAAAACCCGCTTGATTTGCTAATTGAACTATAGATGCGTTTTCTTCTTTGTTGGGATGGTTATAATCTGAAAACGTCAATATTTTATCAAGCGCTAAGATGGTGTGGACATTAGGAGTAATTACATCTTTAAAAATCACTAATTCATCCTTTATTTCTGTTAATAACGGATTTGTTTCTCTTGCGTAATCATACAATTGCATATGCCATCGCGAAGTTGATTCCCCAATAATAACAACGTAGGTTTGTGGTTTTTCATCTGAAGAATGGACTTTTAAAATATCACTTTCGCTCTTAGCTAAGGTTTTTTTAAGATTAGCTTTGGTTGTTTGATAATCGGAGTAAGAAGCTATACTGGTGTAAATAATATTATGTTCACTAAATTTCTTGTGTATCACAAAAAGCGATAATACAATTCCTAATACTATTAATATTTTCCATTTTACCGATTTTAATCTATCTGTAAATGGTAAACTTGATTCTTGTTTTAATATAAAAGGAATCAATAAAAGCCAAGGGAGAAACAGTACAATAGCAAGAAGTATGACGGACGTATTTAAATAATAACTCAGAAACTCACTAGATTCTTGTGTATTAGTTTCAAATATCACAAAAAGTGCAGATCCACTTAGTTTTACACCATAGTGATAGTAGAAAGAAAGTTTTATAAAAGCTAAGGCAGCGAGTAAAAATAGAGAAGCTATTAAAAACCACTTTTGTATTTTCAATTTTGGAATTAATAAATACAAACTAAATAGCATAGTGGTTACTATTCCAAATCCAATTATTTCTTTTAAATATGGTTTAAAATAAGGGATGAGAAACCAACCCAGAATTGTAACTATTAAAAAAGGGTAGAATAATATAACAGAAAAGTATTTCTTAATGTTTTTCAAGCTTGAGTACGAGTGTTAGAGAGTAATTTTTCCAAATTTACCACAACATTTAAACATCTCCATCTAATATATTTCAATTTATAAATGTGTGGTTAACTTTTAGATTTATATTTAATCTCTCTTTTAAGACGAATTCTTTTAAATTATCAATTTTTAAGACAATTTTATAGGTTTAATTTAACTATTAACCGCTTGTTAACAAGAACTTATAGAAAGGACACCTATCTTTGTGTTATTAACCTATAAAACAAATTAAAAATGGCATCAAATAATACAGGACAAACGCTACTAGCTTTATTAACAGGAGCAGCAATCGGAGCAGGAATTGGAATTTTATATGCTCCAGACAAAGGTTCTAAAACAAGAGATAAGCTAAATAAAGAAGCTAAGAAAACTCAAAAGAAATTAAATAAGCAACTTAAAGAAACTAGTAAAAATTTAAGTGATAAAGCTCAAAAAGCACGCTATAGTTTCGATCAGAAGCTAAATGAAACTCTTTCTACTGCAAGCCATAAAGCAGATGACATTTTGGTGGCAATGGAAGAAAAACTAGAGGCTTTAAGAAAACAAAATGCTAAATTACAAGCTGATTCAACATTAGATGAAGCTAAAGCAGCTGCGAAAAAAGTAGTATCGTAAATATGTTTAAAGATCTAACAGATAGTTTAAATAAGATTACCGAAAAAATAGAAGATTATGGTGTAAGCACTGCGGAGTATTATAAACTCCGCTTGTTTAAATCTGTTATGAAAGGCAGTATATCACTAGTTAATCTTTTAGTTTATGGTAGTCTTTTTCTATTTGTTCTAGTCTTTCTTTCTGTAGGTGCAGCCTTTTGGCTAGGTACTTATTTTGAACATGTATACGTAGGTTTTCTACTAATAGGTGCATTTTATGGTATTCTATTACTTTTAATGTTCGTTTTTGGGAAGAAAGTAATAGAACGGAAGATGCTTTACAAGTTCTCCGGTATTTTATACGATGAAGATGATATTGAGCCTAAAGAGAAGGCTGAACAAGAGATTGAAGATTATCAAGATATCCTTAAAAATGATACTCTAGCAGAAGATAGGCTTAAAGAAATGAATCTTTAATATTGTTACTATGAAGAGATACACTACTTTCGAAGAAATAGATAGAGATCTGAAATACTTGCGTTTAAAGTCTCAAATAGACCTTGAAGAAGTAAAATTAGGGTTTACTAAAAGTAAAGAAACCGCTAAAGAATCATTTTCACCAATGAATTTAATTGCTAGTACTGCATCATCAATTATTAAGAAAGCCTTTGTTTTAAAAGTAGTTGATAAGCTAATTGGTATTAAAACTGTAAAGACGAAATAAGTTTTTTCTTTTAATTGAACTTAAAACTTATTTCTAAATAGAGGACTGCCTTCAAAATTCTTGAAATAAAATATTAAAAAAGCCGTCTCAATTTGTTTTGAGACGGCTTTTTTTGGATACTATATAATAATAAGATTAATAGTTTAAATCTTCTCCTTCTTCAGGTCTTTCTGGGGCTTCTCGTTTAGTTCTCTGTTTGGGAACTATACCTTTTTTAAGATTTTGTTTTTTCATTTCCTCCCCAATTTGATTACTAGCAACAAATGAAGCAATCATATCATTAAGCATATTGCTTCCCGCTTGTGGTGAATTAGGCAATAAGATAAGGTTGGTATTGGTTTCTTCACCTATAGATTGCAGTGTGTCGTAATGTTGTGTAACTACAATTAGCGCCGATGCTTCTTGCGAGTTGATTCCAACATTGTTTAATACATCTACACTTTCTTCAAGTCCACGTGCAATTTCACGACGTTGATCGGCAATACCTTGTCCTTGTAAACGCTTGCTTTCAGCTTCAGCACGTGCCTTAGCAACAATTTTAATACGTTCCGCTTCAGCTTCAAATTCTGCAGCTACTTTTTCACGTTCTGCAGCATTAATTCTATTCATAGCTGCTTTTACTTGAACGTCTGGGTCAATATCAGTAACGAGTGTTTTAATAATATCGTAACCGTATTCGCTCATAGCTTCGTTTAACTCTGCTTTTACAGCAATAGCTACATCATCTTTTCTTTCGAAAACATCATCCAGCTTCATTTTTGGAACTTCTGCTCGTACTACGTCAAAAACATAAGAGGTAATCTGATCGTGTGGGTTTTCAAGCTTATAAAAAGCATCGTAAACCTTCAGTTTTAATACTTGAAATTGAACTGATATTTTTAGTCTAACAAAAACATCATCTTTAGTTTTCGTTTCAACTATTACATCAAGTTGTTGAATTTTCAAATTTATTCTTCCTGCAATTCGATCTATAAAGGGTATTTTAAACTGTAATCCAGAATTTCTCATACTTTGAAATCTTCCGAATCGCTCTATTATAGCGGCAGTTTGTTGTTTAACTGTAAAAAATGCACCTAAAATAATAAATAAACCAAGGAGTAAAATTGGCACTACAATAGCATAACCCATATATTTAATTTTAATTGATAATAATTAGTTGTTTAAGGTACAAAATTTTAGCAATTATTAAGCTATTGTTTCAATTGCCTTATTTATTCGAGCTACGCCTTCTTTCTTTCCTAAAATTGAAAGAATTTCAAAAACATCTGGTCCTTTCATTTCACCTACTAGTGATAATCGTAAAGGCATCATTACTTTTCCAAATCCTATATTTTCAGATGTAATCCAACCTTTTACTTTTTCTGAAAGAGTTTCTGCTGAAAAATCTTCTTCATTTTCAATAATATTGACTACTTTTTGAAGTAATTTAGGTGTTTCTTCTTTAAATGCTTTAGCTGAAGCCTTTTCATCGTAATTAGTAGGTGCTTCAAAAAAGAAACTTCCTTGCTCCCAAAGATCACTTACAAACGTTGCGCGCTCTTTTAAAATTGAAACAATTTTAGTTATGTCTAGGCCAGTATCAGTCGATACACTTTTTTCTTTTAAGAATTTAATAAAATCTTCTGAGAGTGTTGCGTCGTCAACCTTTTGTAAATACTGATTCTGAAACCATTTTGTCTTTTCAGGATCAAATTTTGCACCTGCCTTATGTACACGTTCTAATTCGAAAGCTTCAACCAATTCTTCTAAACTAAAAATTTCTTGTTCAGTGCCGGGATTCCATCCTAAAAAGGCCAACATATTTACTACTGCTTCAGGTAAATAACCATCTTCACGGTAGCCTGAGAATATATCTCCTTCCGCAGTTTTCCATTGTAATGGAAATACAGGGAAGCCCATTTTATCTCCGTCTCGCTTGCTTAATTTTCCGTTTCCAGTTGGTTTTAAAATTAGAGGTAAGTGAGCAAATTCAGGAGCTTTCCAGCCAAATGCACGATATAATAAAACGTGTAATGCCAAGGATGGCAACCATTCTTCTCCTCGAATTACGTGAGTAATATTCATTAAATGGTCGTCTACAATATTTGCTAAGTGGTAGGTTGGCATTCCATCACTTTTAAACAAAACCTTATCATCAAGAATGTTTGAATCTACTTGAATACCGCCGCGAATAATATCGTGAAGCATTAGCATTTCATTTTCTGGTGACTTAAAACGAATTACATACTCATCTCCGTTCTCAATTTTTTGTTGCGTTTCTTCAGCCGATAAAACCAAAGAATTATTCAACTTCAAACGGTTATGCCAGTTATAAATAAAGGTTTTTCCTTTTTCTTCGTGGTCTTTGCGATGTGCATCAAGTTCATCTGAAGTATCAAAAGCATAATATGCATTTCCAGACTCTATTAACGCATCTGCATATTGTTTATAGAGCTCTTTTCTTTCGCTTTGGCGGTATGGAGCACAATTACCTTCTTTATTTGGACCCTCATCGTAAGGAATATTTAACCAGTTTAAAGCTTCAATAATGTATTGCTCAGCGCCTTCTACATAACGGTTTTGGTCGGTGTCTTCAATTCTAAGGAGAAAATCACCTCCGTGTTTTTTTGCAAATAAATAGTTGTACAATGCGGTGCGTACACCTCCAATATGTAAAGGCCCTGTTGGACTAGGGGCAAAACGTACCCGAACTTTTTCTGACATAATATGCATTCTTTTTATGAAGTTGCAAAGGTACAATTATGGTGTCTCATATTAAAGCTATTGGTGCCTGCGGTTTGTTTCTTTTTTTGGAGCAATATTTGTACCTTATAGAGAGCAAAATTTATTGTAATTTAGAAGATTTGAATATCATTAAGCACAATTATGAGCACCTTTAGTATCATTCAGCAAAAGCTGGAGGAATTTATTAGGAAATACTACACCAATGAGCTTATAAAAGGAAGCATCCTTTTCTTTGCCATTGGACTGTTGTACCTCCTAATTACGCTATTGGTTGAATACTTCCTTTGGCTAAATCCGTTAGGAAGGCGTATTTTATTTTGGACATTTATAATTGTTGAAATAAGCTTATTTATTCGATTTATCGCTTTCCCACTTGCGAAGCTTTTTAAACTTCAAAAAGGTATTAATTATGAGGAAGCATCAAGAATTATTGGAAATCATTTTCCTGAGGTTAGTGATAAACTACTAAATGTAATTCAACTTAATCACAACAAGCACGAAAGTGAATTGCTTGCAGCCAGTATAGATCAAAAAGCTTCAGAACTACAACCAATTCCATTTAAAAGTGCTATAAATTTTAAAAAGAATGCTAAATACTTGAAATATGCAGCAATTCCTGTTTTAATATTTCTTTTATTTAGTTCTTTAGGAGGAACTGATATTTTTTCTAGTAGTTATAAGCGCGTTGTTCATTACGACACAGCATTTGAACCACCAGCGCCATTTTCTTTTTTTGTATTAAATGAAAATCTCAATGCAATCGAAAACAGTTCTTTTGTGTTAAAAGTTAGAGCGGAAGGTTCGGCAGTTCCTGAAAATGCGAGTATCATTTACAATGGTGAATCGTACTATATGCAGCAAACAATGCCAGGAACTTTTGAATACACTTTCCAACAACCTGTTGAGAATATTTCTTTTAATTTAAAAGCGAATAAAGTTACTTCTCGTCAATATGTATTAGATGTTGTTAAAACACCTTCTTTACTTAATTACGAAATGGTTTTAGACTATCCTTCCTATACAGGAAAGCGAGATGAAACCTTAAAAAGCACCGGAAATGCTACAATCCCGGAGGGAACTAGAGTTAGATGGAATCTTATAACTAAAAACACCGAGTTTGTTTCCTTAAAAACTGCTGATACAAGCTATTCCTTTGTGCCAAAAAATCAAAGTTTTCATTTTGAAAAAGCAGTTTACAATAAATTAGACTACACCATTACTACATCTAATGAAAAATTAAAAGAATATGAAAATCTTGCTTTTACTTTAAATGTCGTAAAAGATCAATATCCAGAAATTAGCGTTCAGTCTAAACAAGATAGCGCTGATATTCAACGTGTTTTATTTCTTGGCCAGATTTCAGACGATTACGGGCTTACTAAACTGCGGTTGGTGTATTTCCCTGAAGGAGAAGAGAAACTCGCTAAAACAGAAGCATTACCTATTAACAAGACGAATTTCGACCAATTTACGTATTTATTTCCAGGTAATTTAGAATTAGAAGAAGGTGTAGCTTATGAATATTATTTTGAAGTTTTTGACAACGATGTAATTCACAATTACAAATCGTCTAAATCTTCAGTTTATTCTTTTAGAAAATTAACAAAGAGTGAATTTGAAGATGAGCAGCTAAAAAATCAACAAGACGCTATCAAAGGTTTAGATAAATCATTGGATGATTTAAAAGAACAAAAGGAATCTCTTGATGAGTTATCTAGAATGCAAAAAGAAAAAAACGAGCTTAATTATAACGACAAGAAAAAACTTGAGAACTTTATTAAGCGTCAGAAGCAGCAGGAGGAAATGATGAAGAATTTTTCAGAAGAAATGAAAAAGGAGCTAGATAATTTCCAGCCTGAAAATAAAGAAAACGATCCATTTAAAGAAGAATTACAAAAGCGTCTTGAGGAAAATGAAGAGCGGTTAAAAGAAAACGAAAAATTATTAGAAGAGCTCGAAAAACTTCAAGATAAAATAAACAAAGAAGAGCTTACAGATAAACTAGAAAAGTTAGCTAAGCAAAATAAAAATCAAGAGAAAAATTTAGAACAACTTGTAGAGTTAACCAAGAGGTATTACGTAGAAAAGAAAGCGGAAAAACTTGCTGAGGAGCTGTTCAAAATGGGGGAAGAGCAAGAGAAACTTGCCGACAAACCTGAAAGTGAAAACACAAAAGAAGCGCAAGAACAACTCAACAAAAAGTTTGAAGATTATCAAAAGCAAATGGATGAGCTTCAAAAGGAAAATGAAGGTTTAAAGTCCCCAATGGATATTCCTCAAGATAAAGCCGGGGAGCAAGAAGTCGAACAAGAGCAACAAAAAGCAACTGATAAACTTGAAGATCAGAAACCAAGTGAAGCTGGAAAAAGTCAAAAGAAGGCTGGTGAGAAGATGAAAGAAATGAGTAAACAGATGCAAATGCAATCAGGTGGGATGGAATCTATGGAAGAAGACCTAAAAATGGTTCGCCAGATAGTAGATAACCTTGTCGTGTTTTCTTTTAAACAAGAGAATTTAATGGAAGATTTTAAGAAAATTGAATACGGTAATCCTATCTACGGCATCAAATTGAATATTCAAAACGACTTAAGAACGAATTTTGAACATATAGATGATAGCCTATTTGCCTTGTCACTTAGACAGCCTATGATAGGTTCACAAATAACGAGTTCCTTGATTGAAATTCAGTATAATTTGGACAAATCATTAGAGCGTCTTGCAGAGAATCAAATGCGACAAGGAGTTGGTAATCAGCAATATACTATGACTGGTTCCAACGATTTAGCTGTTTTATTAAGTGATGTTATGAGCAATATGCAAATGCAGATGTCTATGTCTATGGGTTCTGGCTCTGGTGAAGGTATGCCTAGTCCTGGTTCAGGTTCAGGTAAGGAATTTCAGCTTCCAGATATAATTGAAGGACAAGAAAGTTTAGGTGAGAAAATGAAGAATGCTATGAATAAAGGGCAAGAAGGTCAGGAAGGTCAAGGTGAAGGCGAGGGCCAGGGTGAAGGTGACGGTCAAGGTGATGGCGAAGGTGAAAATGGTAAGGACGGCAAAAATGGGAAGTCTGGTAATAAAAACGGTGGTGATAAAGAAGGTAGTGGAGATAGTGAAGAAATGAACGGTGAACTTTTTGAAATATACAAGCAACAACAAGAGCTTAGGCAAAAACTCCAAGATAGATTAAGCAAAGAAGGATTAAATGGGAATGGAGGTGCTTTACTAAAAAAAATGGAAGGAATTGAACAACAATTACTCGACAAAGGATTTAACCAAAGTACGCTTCAGGAAATCTTAAATCTTAAATATGAACTATTAAAATTGGATGAGGCCGATTTTGAGCAAGGTCAGGAAACTAGAAGAGAAGCCGAAACTAATTTTAAAGATTATAGAAACAACATTCAATTGTCTCCAGAAGAGATAAAAAAATACTTTAATACAACTGAAATTTTAAATCGCGAGGCCTTACCTTTGCGCCAGAATTATAAAAATAAAGTTCAAGACTATTTTAAGGGCAACACTGAATGATAGAATTTAATTTTGAAACAGATTTTAAATTAGACAACGATACTCTTTTAAATGAGTGGATATCTAATGTAATTACTTCAGAAGGTTTCGAAGTAGGTGAGGTTCATTACATATTTTGCGATGATGAATTTCTGCATAAATTGAATGTAGAGTTTTTAAATCACGATACTCTTACCGATGTAATAAGTTTCGATTACAGAATGGGAAACCAGATCAATGGTGAAATTTTTATTTCTGTTGAACGAGTTCAGGATAACGCAAAAGATTTTAATAATAGTTTTGAAGAAGAATTACACCGTGTAATGATTCACGGAATTCTTCATTTCTGTGGTTATAAAGACAAAACAGATGAAGAGGAAGCTTTAATGCGTAACAAAGAAAATGAAGCTTTATCTCTTTTACATCCGTAAATGGATGTTTCTTTATCTAACTTGTTTAATGTTAGATTATTATTGTAATTTTGCACCCCTTTTTTAATAAGAATACTAAATGTTCCACGTGGAACAATTGAAAGAATATATGTTTGAAAGTGAATATGATGTTATTGTAGTTGGTGCTGGTCATGCAGGTTCAGAAGCCGCGGCCGCAGCTGCTAACTTAGGTTCTAAGACTCTTTTAGTTACCATGAATTTACAGACCATTGCTCAAATGAGTTGCAATCCTGCTATGGGTGGAATTGCAAAGGGTCAAATAGTTCGTGAAATAGATGCACTAGGAGGTTATAGCGGAATTGTTTCCGACAAATCTGCTATACAGTTTAAGATGCTTAATAAATCTAAAGGACCTGCAATGTGGAGTCCGAGAGTTCAGAGTGACCGAATGCGTTTTGCTGAAACTTGGAGGTTGATGTTAGAGCAAACTCCAAATCTAGATT
Source organism: Aequorivita sp. 609 (assembly GCF_014212065.1). Lineage (NCBI taxonomy): Bacteria > Pseudomonadati > Bacteroidota > Flavobacteriia > Flavobacteriales > Flavobacteriaceae > Aequorivita > Aequorivita sp. 609. Next base: position 346,052 of record NZ_JACJVM010000034.1, read on the forward strand.
TCTATCAAGAGATGATCTCTGGTATTATAGTTGAAAATGGAATTGTAAAAGGAGTAAGAACTTCTCTAGGTTTAGAAATTAAAGCCAAAAGTGTTGTGCTTACAAATGGTACTTTTTTAAATGGTTTAATTCATATCGGTGAAAAACAATTTGGAGGAGGACGAGCTGGTGAAAAAGCATCGACAGGAATAACTAAAGATTTAACCGATTTAGGTTTTGAAGCAGGAAGAATGAAAACAGGAACCCCACCTAGAGTAGATGGTCGATCGTTAGATTTTTCCAAAATGATTCCTCAACCTGGAGATGATGTGCCAGAAAAATTTTCATTTACAGACCTAACAAAACCTTTAACCAAACAACGATCTTGTCATATGAGTCATACAAGTTTGGATGTACATAATATTTTAAGAGAAGGTTTTGATAGATCACCAATGTTTAACGGAGCGATTCAAAGTACTGGTCCGCGTTATTGTCCTTCAATAGAAGATAAGATAAATCGTTTTGCTGATAAAGACAGACATCAACTTTTTGTAGAGCCCGAAGGATGGAATACTGTTGAATATTATATCAATGGTTTTTCAACTTCTTTACCTGAGGATATTCAGTTTAAAGCCTTACGCCAAGTTAGAGGTTTTGAAAATGTGAAATTTTTCCGTCCAGGTTATGCTATTGAGTACGATTATTTCCCACCAACACAATTAAAACACACCCTAGAAACTAAGCTTGTTTCTGGTTTATATTTTGCTGGCCAGATAAACGGTACAACTGGATATGAAGAAGCAGCTTCTCAAGGACTAATGGCTGGGATAAATGCTCACCTAAAAATTAATGAAAAAGATCCTTTTATTCTTCAACGTAACGAGGCTTATATTGGTGTTTTAATAGACGACTTAATTACAAAAGGTACAGAAGAGCCATATAGAATGTTTACTTCTCGTGCAGAATACAGAACGTTATTAAGACAAGATAATGCCGATTTCCGTTTAACACCAAAATCCTTTGCGATTGGTTTGGCCGACGAAAGTCGTATGAGAAAGATGGAAGATAAAAAAGAAAAGTCTGAAGCTTTTGTTCAGTTTTTTAAGGAGACAAGTTCCGCACCAGAAGAAATTAATCCTATTTTCGAAGAAAAGAATTCTGCCCTAGTTACTCAGAGTGATAAGATGTTTAAGTTTTTCTCTCGTCCAGAAATAACAATGGAGGATATGAAGCAAATTGAATCGGTGAAGGAGTTTATTCAAGAAAATGAATTAGATTCTGAAATGATTCAACAAGCAGAAATCCAAGTTAAGTATTCAGGGTATATTGCTAAGGAAAAAAATAACGCCGATAAATTGAATCGTTTAGAAGGTTTAAAAATTCCTGAGTCTTTTGATTATTCAAAGTTGAAATCTCTTTCTTATGAAGCAAGAGAAAAACTTACCAAAATAAGACCAGCTACCGTTTCACAAGCTTCAAGAATTAGCGGTGTTTCTCCAAATGACGTTTCTGTTTTGTTAGTATATATGGGACGATAACAACATTGTTTCACGTGGAACACTAATATCTTATTTAATATAATTCGTTTTTGATTGGAAACTAATTCTAAAATACACTTATCGGTAAAAGATTATTTGGTCTCAGGAGAGACCTTTAATTTGATATATAATGAAGAATTAGATTTTCTGAAAACAGTACCACAACCTAAGGAAGAAGATCTTCATAAATATTATGAAAGCGAAGAGTACATTTCGCACACCGATGAGAAAAGGGGAGTACTTTCATTTCTATATCAAACTGTAAAAAAATGGTCTTTAAAAAATAAGACAAATTTAATTGCTACGGAAAATAATGGCGTTGGTTCATTATTGGATGTAGGAGCAGGAACGGGAGATTTTTTGATTGCAGCTAAAACTAATGGATGGAAAGTTTCCGGAGTCGAACCTAATAAAAATGCTTTAAAGTTAGCTTCCGAAAAAGGGATCGAATTAGAATCCAATTTAGATAAATTTGTCGGAAATCAATTTGATGTCGTTACACTTTGGCACGTTTTGGAACATATTCCTAATTTGGAGGAAACGGTTATCAAATTATCCAATTTGGTAAAACCGAATGGAACTTTAATAATTGCAGTTCCTAATTTCAAAAGTTACGATGCCAAATATTATAAAGAATATTGGGCTGCTTATGATGTGCCTCGTCACCTTTGGCATTTTTCAAAAACTTCAATTGAAAAAATATTTGCTAACGAGTTTACGCTTCATAAAATTAAACCGATGATATTCGATTCGTTTTACGTGAGTCTACTTTCCGAGAAATATAAAACAGGAAATAAATTTTCATTAAAAGCTTTTTGGATAGGACTTAAGTCAAATTTAAGCGCTAAACATTCTAAAGAGTATTCTTCGCACATTTATTCCTTCAAAAAAGCAAAATAAGCGCTTTTAATGCGTTTTCAAGCTGCATACGGTTATTGCCTTTAAAAATTTTCGTTTCTTCGTTAAAAACAGCCTAACGAAGCCGTTTTTAATAATAAATATCAATTAAAATTAAATTTTAATAAAAAATATTTATGCTTGCTCGGAGCGGTGAATAAGTCGGGTTAATTTTATAGAAAGATCGGTGAAGATAATTTTTGCATTTCCATTTCGCTCAATATGATAAGAAGCATCTTCAAGTGCAGAATTAATTTCAAAAATATTATTCTGATGAACAAAGGGAGCAAATTTTGGAAGAGAAAAAGTTTTGTCCTTAGCTTCAAAAAATAAAAGTGATTCAGCTTGGTAGTTTTTTAGAAGAGCTTGTCTAAACACTTCATTACAATACATCAAAAATTTCTTTTGAGTTTCACGTCCTTGTCCAGCAAGTTCATCACTCCAAGACAATAATGTATTTATAGCACCCTTGTTTCCTTTAGCTCTAAATGCAGTTCGAACCCATGTGATAAACCATTTTTCAAAAATCTCGTCCTCCCCACTTTCATCTAGCAGTTGTAAAGCTTTGTTGTAATCTCCTTGGGCTTTACGCGCAGTATTTTGTGCTAAAGATTCAGAAATATTTTGGGTTAGAATTAATTCTTCAGAAATATCGGCTTCAGAAAGAAGGGGAAAGGAAAGCTTTTGACAACGAGATCTAATAGTCGTTATTATTTGTTCCTCTTGTTCGGTTAGTAGGAGAAGAACAGTTTTATCTGAAGGTTCTTCAACTAGTTTCAAAATTTTATTGGCGCATTCGACATTCATATTCTCGGCCATCCAAATTATCATCACTTTATAACCACCTTGAAAGGATTTTAAAGAGAGTTTTTTCGCGATATTTTCCGCTTCATACTTACTAATGTTACCTTGTTTTTTTTCAATACCAATGTGTAGTAACCACTCAAAAAGTGAGGCATATGGATTGTTCAAAACAAATTTTCGCCATTCGTCTGAGTAATTGTCAGAAATAGCATTCTTTTTTGCTATATCACTAGTATTTACTGGATATACGAAATGTAAATCAGGATGCGATAATTTTGAAACCTTGCTCTTACAAGCAGTATATTCTGGACTTCCTTCTTCGTAATTAATACACAGCAATTCGGCAGCGTAAGCAATTGCCATAGGGAGTAATCCGCTTCCGTTTACACCTTCAAATAATTGTGCGTGTGGAATACGACCATTTTCAATGGTTTTTATAAGATGCGACTTTAAATGCTTTTGTCCTATTACTTCTGAAAAATCCATTCGCAAATCTAATCAATTTTACGGTTTTTTTTCATTTTGAAGTTTTTCCGAGTCCTATTTCTTACAAATGGGAAAATGAAAGTAATTCGTTCCGCATAAATCTTCTAAAAGGGTATATTTGCATTTCAAAATTCAGCTTATGAAAACTGTAAACGATATCAATTTTAAAGGAAAGAAAGCATTAATTCGAGTTGACTACAATGTACCACTCGACGAAAACTTCAATGTAACAGATACAACACGTATTCGTGCATCAAAACCAACTATATTAAAAATATTGGAAGATGGTGGAAGTTGTATTTTAATGTCTCACTTAGGAAGACCAAAAAATAGAGAAGAGGAGTTTTCATTAAAACATATCGTAAAAACCTTATCTGAAATTCTTGGAGTACAAGCTCAATTTGTTGATGATTGTATAGGTCCAAAAGCTGAGGAAGCGGTTAATAACTGTAAATCTGGCGAAATTATTTTGTTAGAGAATCTTAGATATTATGAAGAAGAGACAAAGGGCGATCGCGAATTTGCTGAAAAGTTGTCAAAGCTTGGCGATGTTTATGTAAATGATGCCTTTGGAACTGCGCATCGCGCTCACGCTTCAACAGCGGTAATTGCAGATTTTTTCCCTGAAAATAAATGTTTTGGGCTACTACTTGCTTCCGAAGTTGAAAACGTGAAAAAAGTATTAGAAACAAATGTAAAACCGGTAACAGCGGTTATTGGTGGTGCTAAGGTTTCCTCAAAAATTACAATTATTGAAAACATACTAGATAAAATCGACCATTTGATTATTGGTGGAGGTATGGCTTTTACATTTATAAAGGCGCAGGGTGGAAAAATTGGAAGCTCTTTAGTAGAAGAAGACAAACAAGACCTTGCCCTTGAAATTTTAGAAATGGCAAAAAGTAAATCGGTACAAGTGCATTTACCTGTAGATGCTGTAATTGCTGATAGTTTTTCTGAATTTGCCAATACTAAAATTGAAGAAGTAAACAATATCCCTGACGGATGGATGGGGTTAGACGTTGGTCCTAAAACCAATGAGTTATTTGGTAACGTAATTTCTGAATCAAAAACGATACTGTGGAACGGTCCTGTAGGAGTTTTTGAAATGGAAAAATTTGAAGAAGGTACTAAAACCTTAGGCTTTAATATTGCCAAAGCAACAAAAAGCGGTGCTTTTTCATTAGTTGGAGGAGGTGATTCTGTTGCTGCAGTTCACAAATTTAAATTAAGTGACAAAGTAAGTTATGTTTCTACAGGAGGTGGAGCAATGTTAGAAATGCTTGAAGGTAAGAGTTTACCGGGTATAAAAGCTTTAATGTAGAAACGTTAAATATCAAATACTTAGTAGCTCGAAACGCTAAAATTGCATAATTTCGCAAAAACGTTATTTTTGAAATAATTAAATGGCATAATTTGCGTTATCTATACTTGAGTATTGATAAACAATTCTGCTTAAAAATTAATCAGGCAAATTTGCCGAAATTATTATTGCACCAAGCTAATGAAAGTTAATAAAATCCTTCCACTCATGTTGATGCTAGCCTTCAGTATGAGTTTTGCACAACAAGGAAAGAAACAGAGCAAAAGTATTGATACTAAAAAAATCAAAGTTGTTGACTCTATTAAAGTCACTAAAATTTCTAGTGATTTACCAACCACAATTGTTGCTACAGGAGTTAAAGATAGTATTGTATACAATCTAAAAGATATGGCATTGGCCAGAAAAAAGGATAGTTTGTGGCTTAAGGAGCTTTACAAATCCGATCTTTTTGACGATATCTATAATAGCATTGTAAACCAAGAATACGAGCCTGTTGAATACGAAGAACTTCCTACTGAAGTCTTAAAGCAACGTTTAAAAGAGCTAGATGCTCGCACACCTTTTAATGTTGAGTACAACCCTTCATTAGAAAGTGTGATTAAGCAATACCTAAAAAACAGACGTCGCGGAATTGAGCGATTAATGGGTTTAAGTGAGTACTACTTCCCACTGTTTGAACAGGAATTAGACAAGCACAATCTTCCGTTAGAATTAAAATACTTAGCAATTGTTGAATCTGCGCTTAATCCATCGGCTAAGTCTAGGGTTGGGGCAACCGGGTTATGGCAGTTTATGTATCCTACAGGAAAGATGTTTGGATTGGATGTAAATTCATACGTAGATGAGCGATCAGACCCTATTCGTTCTACCGAGGCAGCTTGTAAATACCTAAAAAGCCTAAATAACAGTTTTAATGATTGGGATTTGGCACTTGCAGCTTATAATTCAGGACCTGGGAATGTATCAAAGGCAATCCGTCGTTCTGGCGGAAGAACAAACTATTGGGATTTACGCAGCTTTCTTCCACGTGAAACGGCGGGATATGTCCCTGCTTTCTTAGCGACAATGTACATCTTTGAATATGCCGAAGAACACGGTTTTAAAAAGCAAGCAGCGAGGATACCATACGTAGCTACAGATACTATTAGAGTAAAGCAACAAATTACATTAGATCAAGTTTCAAAATTCACAAACCTAGACATAGAAGAATTGGAGTTTTTAAATCCTGCCTATAAACTAGGGATTATTCCTGTAGTTAAAGGAGAAAACTATACTCTTAGATTGCCATTAACATCAGTTGGTACGTTTGTAAACAATGAAGATGCTATTTATGCACATCTTAATAAAGAACAGGAAAATGTAGAAGAAGAGGCTCCAGAAATGTACGATCAACCTGAAAAGGTTCGTTATCGCGTACGAAGAGGAGATTTCTTAGGAAAAATTGCCCAGCGATATGGTGTAGGAGTTAGCCAAATTAAGAATTGGAATGGGATGCGAAGCAACAACTTGAAAGTAGGTCAAAATTTAATTATTTATCCTAAAAAGAACCCTCAAGACATAGCAAGCAATGCGCCTGCAAAAAGAACTAACACGGCCGAAAAAACTTACACAGTTAGAAGTGGTGACTCATTATGGACTATTTCTCAAAAATTTCCTGGTGTTTCAGTACAGAACCTCAAAAAATGGAACGATATTAGTGGTAATAATATAAAGCCCGGAACTAAACTTAAAATTTATAAAGGATAGTTCCCTAAAATATCCTTTTAATGAGATCAACATTCGTATTACTGCTTTCGTTTTTATTTGTTTTTACCTCTTGTACCGACAATGGAAAGAAAGACAAATCCCTTGTTCCTGATTCTGTTGGGAATATAAACGCTCTTCAAGTTATAACTCCTAACGACTTGTGGAATGGTGCAACAGGGGAGGCAATTCGCAAACATTTTGCAGCTCCTGCAGATGGCCTTCCTCAAGATGAGCCATTGTTTTCAATGAATCAATTGCAGCCTGAAATATTTACTGGTTTTGCACGTAGTAACAGGCTTTTTCTATATGTTACCTTAGGAAATGAGGATAAGGTTACACTTGCTACTAATGAATATGCCAAGCCGCAAACAGGGGCCATAATAAAGGCTACTTCAGAAGAAAAATTGGTAGAGCTTATCAATAAAAACGCCGATAAGATTATCGAATCTTTTTATAAGTCCGAAATAAAAGAACGTCAAAGAAGAACCTCAATTTCATTGCTAAAATTAGACACTTTAAAGAGTTTGATGGGGGTTAGTTTAAAAGTTCCTACGGCATATCGCATTGCAAAAGCAACAGATGAGTTTTTCTGGCTTCGAAAGGATTTAAAAGATGGAACTACCAACATATTAATCTATCCTGTACCGTTAGATATGATTAAGAACGACAGTACGGCTGTAGGAGATATTATAAACATTCGCGATTCGATAGGAAGTAAATTACTACCTGTTGAAGACGATAGTGCTTTTATTACCGAAGATGCTTACGCCCCATATTTGTTTAAAACGACTATTGACGGCAAATTTGCTTATGAGACCAAGGGAACTTGGGAGGTGAAAGATGCTTGGATGGGCGGGCCATTTATTAACTATGCGGTTAAAGATGAAAAGAACAATCGCTATTTAATATTAGAAGGTTTTACCTATGCGCCTCGAGCATCTAAGAGAGATCTACAATTTGAGCTAGAATCTATTTTAAATACAGCTAAGTTTGAGTAAAAAATTAAAACGCTTCCTGTATTAAAAACACTGGAAGAGCATAAATACAAAAAGAGCCTTTCAATTTTAAACTGAAAGGCTCTTTTTATTAAATATAACAACGAAAGTTATTTGGTTTCGTCAATTTTTTTCTCTGGAGTTTCGTCTTCTTTGGAAGCGTCTTTAAATTCTTTAAGACCACTACCCAAACCGCGCATAAGCTCTGGGATTTTCTTTCCACCAAAAAGCAGTAGTACAATCACAACAATCAATACAATCTGCCAAGGCCCTATAGCGATAAAAGGTAAAAATAAACTAGTCATAATTCATAGATTTTAGTTTGGCAAAGGTAACAAGAATTGTTTAGATAGAACGTTTTCAATCCAATTTTAGCATCATTGGCTTATATTTTCTTTATATGTGTAAAGTAAAGAGCTAATAAACTTCTATAGTAATCTAAATATGTGGGCAACTTCGATATAACTCTGTTTAAATAGTGTTTGTTTACTCTTACTTTCCAATTTCTAAAAGCCCTCTTATATTTAAATTTAACCTTATATCCCTTATCTAAAGATTATACGTCCTTATAATAATTTATATTTGTAGAAAGCAAATGGATTGTACTCTCAAAATTCCTTTATGGGAAATATGACTATAAAGCCATAAGACGTAAGATTAAAAATGATTTGTAGATTTAGATAATTGAAAGGATTAGCCTTGCGTTATAAGAACCTTAAACTCGTCATTCCTTTAAAGGATTTAAAGGCAATTACAAATAAAAAATATGTCCATAAAAGAAAAAAGAACCAAGAAGTTCAAGAAGAAACTGTTACATAAATACCGTTTGGTAATCTTGAATGAAGAAACATTTGAAGAGCGCTTTTCATTTAAGCTTAATAGACTAAACGTATTTATCTTTACTGTGCTCTCTTCTCTTTTCTTAATAATAACTACAACAGTAATTATCGCTTTCACTCCCTTACGTGAATATATACCTGGTTATTCTTCTACCACTTTAAAGAAGAAGGCTGCAAAGCTAGCATATCAAACAGACTCGCTACAGCAAGTTATTAGCGTAAATGATCAATACCTTGCTTCGATAAAAAAAGTGCTAACAGGAGACGTAAAAACGGTTGAGTTTAATAAGGATTCAATTATTGAAGTTGCCAAAACAGACCCTTCGGTATTGGTTCGTATATCTAGAAAAGATTCTCTATTACGGGAACAAGTTGAAAAGGAAGATAAATACAACCCTCTAGCTGCTCAACAAGTTCAGAAATACGTGCTATTTGCCCCTGTAAAAGGAACCATAACAGAGCCATATGATTCTAAGGCAAAACACTATGCTGTGGATGTGGTTACTATAAAAGACTCACCCGTAAAAGCGGTAGCAGACGGTACGGTTATTTTTGCCGAATGGACTGTTGCCACAGGTTATGTGATTATCGTTAAACACGGCAACGATTTAATCTCTGTTTACAAGCACAACGGATTGTTAACCAAAGGGCAGGGGGAAGTTGTAAAGGGTGGTGAAGTAATCGCCATTGTAGGTAATACAGGCGAACTGACCACTGGACCACACCTGCATTTTGAATTGTGGCGAGACGGTTTTCCAATTAATCCAACAAGTTTCATCGATTTTGATTAATTTCCTATGTCTATAAAATCATTTTCTGCTAAAATATTTTCAAAGATTGTTGTTTTTCAAATAAAGAAATGGGCGTCAAACCCTGTTGAAACACAGCAAAAAGTTTTTAATAGTTTGATATCTCAGGCAAAAAACACAGCCTTTGGAAAAGACCACGACTTTGGGAATATCAAAACATTTCAGGATTTTGCCACTCGAGTTCCTGTGCGAGATTATGAAGCACTAAAACCTTATGTAGATAGAACCGTTTCTGGGGAAGCAGATGTACTTTGGCCCAATAAACCGTTGTATTTTGCAAAGACTTCAGGAACAACCTCTGGTGCCAAATACATTCCGCTTACAAAGGAGTCTATGCCATTTCATATTCAGGCGGCTCGAAACGCTATACTGTGCTATATAAACGAAACTGGAAAAGCCGATTTTGTAGATGGGAAGATGATTTTTCTTCAAGGTAGCCCAAAAATGCAGGAAAAAAATGGGATTAAACTAGGAAGACTTTCAGGAATTGTTGCGCATTATGTACCGGCATACCTTCAAAAAAATCGTCTGCCAAGTTGGGAAACTAATTGCATAGAAGATTGGGAGTCGAAAGTAGATGCTATTGTTGAAGAGACCAAGAATGAAGATATGACCGTAATTAGCGGCATTCCTTCTTGGGTTCAGATGTATTTTGAAAAGCTTCAAGGCAATACGGGGAAAAAAGTAGGCGATCTCTTCAAAAACTTCAACCTCTTTATTTATGGAGGGGTAAATTTTAAGCCCTACCGAGCAAAATTCGAAACTTTAATCGGACGAAAAGTTGATAGTATAGAGCTATTCCCCGCAAGTGAAGGTTTTTTTGCTTATCAAGACAGTCAAAACGACAAGGGTATGTTACTGCTCCTTAATTCAGGTATTTTTTATGAATTTATAGAAGCCTCAACATTCTTTGATGAAAACCCTAAAAGGCTTACCATTGGTGAAGTTGAAATTGGCGTTAACTATGTAATGATAATTTCAACAAATGCGGGACTTTGGGGATACAATTTGGGAGATACTATACAATTTACTTCCACAAAACCATACAGGGTAATTGTGTCTGGTAGAATTAAGCACTTTATCTCTGCTTTTGGCGAACACGTGATTGGAAAAGAAGTAGAAGAAGCGATGAACAAAGCAATTGCAAAGTTTAATTTTTCCATTTCTGAATTTACTGTAGCCCCACAAATTACACCTCCTGACGGGTCGTTACCCTATCACGAATGGTTGGTAGAATTCTCTGAACCCCCCGAAAATACTGAGAAAGTTGTTGCTTTCTTAGATGCTGAAATGCAACGTCAAAATTCGTATTACTTCGATTTAATTGAAGGAAAAATTCTTCAACCTTTAAAAGTATCTTCACTTACAAAAGATAGTTTTCAAGCTTATATGAAATCTCAGGGAAAGCTAGGCGGTCAAAATAAAGTGCCTCGCCTTTCTAACGATCGTAAAATAGCAGATGCTTTGCTCGAAATTCAACCTTAAAATTAGTCTTATATTTGCTCTAAATGAATAAATTAAAATCACATACTAGAACACGTGCTCAAGAAAGCACAGGAGCCATCGAGAGGCTATATATAACAATGCGCCACCTCTTTAATAGAGGTTTTTATAAACCAATGGGCGTATCGGGAGAATCGCTTCGAGAGTCACTGTTAACACTACGTCCCGAAATTTATGGATCGTTAACAGAAGAAAAAACCGAATTACAAGGTTTGCTCTACATTATGGATCGTTTGCCTGAAGGCATTGAAGAATGTAGATTTATTAATCTTACTAGCGATGAAGGCTACAAAGACTCACATTTTAAGCCCATAATTCCGTTAAAACGTCGTAGAAACTGTTATCGCATAGACGATGAACAGATGAATATAGAAATTACCCGAGGTAGGTCGGAGATTTACGATATTCTAACGCATTTAACCTTCCTTTTTATTGAATCGCACAAAATAATGGAGCAAGTGCTTATTGAACATTCTGGAGAGGTAATTCGCGATTGGAAGAAGCTAGAGCAAGCTGTGTTTAAAAAAGGTAAACTTACCCAAGAAGAAAAAGAAGTAACACTTACACATACTGCAAACTTCTTAGGAAGAACTTTTGAAGAAGTAAAAAACATCTTCCCATATTTTGCCACTGAAAGCAACGAGAATCGCTTTTTCAACATAATTTACTTTATGGGGAAATTAGCGATGGAAGAGGTTACTGAAAACAATAAACGTCTTATCACATTTAGTCCTGTATTGCGTGAACGCTTAGGGCATCATATACACGGTGAAGAATGGGCTTATAAAATTAAGCAAGTGCTGCAAAAGGAAGGTCTTTTAGAGCGTCCTGTTCACATAATAAGTGCAAATATGCATAGTGTAATGAACACTTTATATGCCGAAAAAGCACTGCCTACCGAGTTTTCAAAGAAAAAGCCACTACAGGTTTACGAAGCTTTAAGTAGCCCTATTAATACCAAAATGCGGGAGAAAGTAAACAAAACAGCACTTTCTGAAGGCATGATTTTTATTGAAGATCAAAGTGGTACCAATATAGATGTTCAGATTATAGACACTGCCAAAATCAAGAATAGCCCATATGTTGAGGGATTAGCCGATGTTGTTGATAATAAGAAACCTGTAATTGTTGTAATGGACTACGCTTTTGGCGAGCAGGCTTATGAAACGATGGACGAGTTGCTTAAACCATTTGAAGACGCTAATAATATTCGTCATTTATTGAATGTAGTTTCTGTTTCTATTATGGGGAAAGCAGGAATTCTTGAAGGCGGAAAAGGAGATATTATGATTCCTTCTGCGCACGTTTTCGAGGGAACAGCAGATAATTATCCATTTAAAAACAGACTAGACAAGTCCGATTTTAAAAATCACGATGTAAATGTGTACACAGGAACGATGATTTCGGTGTTGGGAACTTCACTTCAAAATAGAGATGTACTTAAATTTTTTCACAACTCAACTTGGAATGTTATTGGTCTAGAAATGGAAGGTGCCCATTACCAAAAAGCTATTCAAGCAGCGGCAAAAATTAGGCGAAGTATTAGTTCAAAAGTACAGGTTAGATATGCGTATTATGCTTCAGATAATCCATTAGAAACTGGAAGTACTTTAGCTTCTGGTGGTTTGGGTACAACTGGTGTAAAACCAACGTATTTAATCACCGAAAAAATGTTAAAACAAATATTAGACACTCCTAAAAAATAATTTTGATAAACGATAAAGTACTGATTACCGGTGGTGCAGGATTCATAGGTTCTAATTATGTAGAATACGTCCTAAAAAATTCAGAAGACAAAATTTTCGTGCTGGACAAGCTAACTTATGCCGGAAATTTGAAGAATTTGGAGAGTGTTTTACAAAAAATAACCTTCATAGAAGGCGATATTTGTGATGCCAAATTAGTTCATGATTTATTCGAAAAATATCAGTTTAATAAGGTAGTTCATTTTGCAGCAGAGAGTCATGTGGACAATTCAATTTCTGGTCCTGGAGCGTTTATTCAAACAAACATTGTAGGCACTTTTAATTTGCTACAAAGTGCTTACAAAACTTGGATGTTTAGCCCAAACGAATTTAAGGATGGATTTGATAATGCACGTTTTCTTCACATTTCCACAGATGAGGTATACGGTACCTTAGGAGAAACGGGACTTTTTACCGAAAAAACACCTTATGCACCAAATAGCCCATATAGTGCGTCTAAAGCTTCTTCCGATTTTATAGTTCGCAGCTACTTTCACACTTATGGATTGCCAGTAGTAACCACAAATTGCTCTAACAATTACGGCCCGAATCAGCATAAAGAAAAACTTATTCCAACAATTATTCGCAAGGCAATTTCAGGAGAGCCAATTCCAATTTATGGAGACGGTAAAAACGTGCGGGATTGGTTGTATGTTACAGACCATTGCAGCGGAATTTATTTAGCGCTAAAAAATGGAAAACTCGGGGAAACATATAATATTGGAGGTCGCAACGAACGTGAAAATCTGTATATAGCCAATGTAATATGCGGATTGCTAGATGAAATGCGTCCCAGAAATCTTTCGTATAAAGAACAAATTACTTTTGTAACCGATAGGCCAGGCCACGATTTTAGGTATGCAATTGACGCTTCAAAAATTGAAAATGAGCTAGGTTGGAAAGCAGATGAAAATTTTGAAACAGGGATTAGAAAAACAATTGCTTGGTATTTAAACAATCAAGACAGACTTTAATAACACTTGTATAACACTCTGTTAGTTGGTAGTTTTGACAGTTCAAGTGAAAATATGATTAAGTATGAGAGTTCAAACAGCATTCAGATTGGATAAAGAGTTACTTGATGCGGCTAAGAAAAAAGCAAAATCTCAAAAAAGAAGTTTAAATAATTATATTGAGGTATTACTGCACAAGGATTTGGAAAACTATTTGAACAACGCTCCTGAAGAATCTAACTATGACTCAGAGAATGATGCGGATATTAATGCGGTGCAGAGTTACGATAAATGGATAAAATCCTTAAAAAAAGGGAATTAGAGGTCTAATGTTTTTCACTTATTTAAATTTGAAGAGCGATAGTAATTTTTAAAAAAATATCTTAGAACAAATTACTCGGTTTCATTCCGATCTGTTTTAATAAAGAAAAATATATGAAAGGAATAATTTTAGCAGGTGGTTCAGGAACAAGGTTACACCCTATAACCTTGGCTGTAAGCAAGCAACTTATGCCTGTTTATGATAAACCGATGATCTATTATCCGTTATCAACCTTAATGCTTGCGGGAATTAAAGATATTTTGATTATTTCTACGCCACAAGACCTTCCTCTTTTTGAGCAATTGTTAGGGGACGGTAAAAAACTGGGATGTAACTTTCAATATGCCGAACAAGCCAATCCAAATGGACTAGCAGAAGCTTTTATTATAGGAAAAGAGTTTATAGGAAACGACAAGGTTGCCTTAATCCTGGGTGACAATATATTTTACGGCTCAGGATTAAAAGAACTTTTACAATCAAACAATGATCCTGATGGAGGCGTTATCTATGCGTATCACGTTTTAGATCCCGAGCGTTATGGTGTTGTGGAATTCGACAAGTCGGGAAAAGCGCTTTCCATAGAAGAAAAACCAAAATCTCCAAAATCGAATTACGCTGTTCCTGGAATTTATTTTTACGACAATAGTGTGGTTGAAATTGCTGCAAATATAAAGCCTAGTGCCCGCGGCGAATTAGAAATTACCGATGTTAATAACGAATATTTAAAACAGGGAAAACTAAGCGTAAGTATTCTGGATAAGGGTACCGCTTGGTTGGATACAGGAACATTTGCTTCTTTAATGCAAGCCGCACAATTTGTTGAGGTTATAGAAGAACGTCAAGGTTTAAAAATTGGCGCCATAGAAGAAGCTGCCTACGAAATGGGATATATTTCAAAAGAACAATTAATAGCCTTAGCAAAACCTTTACTTAAAAGCGGCTATGGAAAACATTTACTTCAACTAGATTAAACTTTGGAACTACTAAAAACCCCTTTAAAAGATTGTTTTATATTGAAACCTAGCGTTTTTCAAGATGAACGCGGATTCTTTTATGAAACATACAACCAAAAATTATTTCAGAAAATAACCGGATTAAACATTGATTTTGTTCAGGATAATCAGTCTATTTCATCAAAAGGTGTTTTACGCGGACTTCATTTTCAACGAGGTGATATGGCTCAAGCAAAGTTGGTTCGGGTGGCTAAGGGGAAAGTGTTAGATATAGTTGTGGACATCAGAAAAAACTCTGAAACTTTTGGTAAGTCATTTTCAATAATATTAGACGATGTTGAAAACTTACAACTCTTCGTACCTAGAGGTTTCGCACACGGATTTATAACGCTTTCGGAGCAGTCGATTTTTTCATATAAATGCGATAATTTTTACGACAAGGCTTCGGAAGGTGGAATTATCTATAACGACGCAACCTTAGCGCTAGATTGGCATCTTCCAAAGGAAGAATTTATTGTTTCATCAAAAGATCAAGAACTTCCTAGTTTTAAGGAAGCTATTTCATGAAAAAAATACTGGTTACAGGCGCAAACGGACAATTGGGAAAATGCATACAAGATGCGGCAGCCGAATTTTCCGACTTTGAATTTGTCTTTGTTACTAAGCAAGAATTAGATATTGAAAACCCAGAGTTGCTGAAGAAATATTTTAGCGAAAATAACTTCACTCATTGCATAAACACAGCAGCATACACCGATGTAGAGAAAGCAGAAAGCGAGGCCGAAAAAGCCTTTACTGTTAATGCAGAAGCTGTTAAAAATTTAGCTTCAATTTGCACAAAGCACAATGTTGTTTTATTGCACATTTCTACAGATTACGTTTTTGATGGCAAAAAAAACAAAGCGTATTCAGAGAATGATGTTACCAACCCGATTAATGTTTATGGCGCTTCAAAGCTGAAGGGAGAAAGGTATATACAAGAAATCTGTAGTGCATTCTTTATTCTACGCACTTCGTGGCTTTATTCGCAATATGGCCATAATTTTCTTAAAACTATTTTGAAATACACTGAAGCAGGTACACCACTCACCATAACCACAGAGCAAATGGGAACCCCTACCAATGCAAATAATTTGGCGGAAGCCTTATTGCAAATAATTGCACAAGATTCCACAGAGTATGGCGTTTATCATTACAGCAATGGAGGTGAAACAACTTGGTATGGTTTTGCAGAAGCAATACTACTGCAAACCAAAAAATTAGAAGAAACAAATCTTGCAAAAACCAACCATTACAGTACTTTTGCCGCAAGGCCAGCGTATAGTGTTTTAGACAATACAAAAGCAAAAAATGTTTTGAATTTAAAACAACCAAATTGGCAGGAAAGCTTGCAAACGCTAACAAGAAAAATGATGATTAGTAATAATTTTGAGATAGATTTAAATGAAGATAAAAAATTTAATAGTATTCGGAACTCGCCCAGAAGCTATAAAAATGGCTCCGTTAGTTAAGGAGTTTTTAAAAAACGACAATTTTGAAACAACTGTTTGCGTTACGGCTCAACATCGTGAAATGCTAGATCAGGTACTTGAATTCTTCGAAATTAAACCTGATTACGATTTAAACTTAATGCGCCCTAATCAGAACCTTTATACTTTAACGGCTTCCATAATAGAAAATATGAAGCCTGTTCTAGATGAGTTAAAGCCAGACTATGTTTACGTTCATGGAGATACAACCACCTCTATGGCAGTTGGTATTGCAGCATTTTATAGCGGCGCAAAAATATGCCACGTAGAAGCTGGACTTCGTACATTTAACAGGCAGTATCCTTTCCCAGAGGAGTTTAACCGTCAGTTAACAGGAAAAATTGCAGATTTTCATTTTTCTCCAACAGCGCTTTCAAAAAACAACCTATTAGCTGAAAACACTAAAGAAGAAAACATCTTAGTAACAGGGAATACTGTTATTGATGCGCTGCTTTACGGAATCGAAAAGGTAAATGCAGCCGATTTTAAGGATGATGAAATCGAGAACTTAAAAACAGTTTTAGACTTTCAGAAAAAGATAATTCTGGTAACAGGACATAGAAGAGAAAATCATGGAGATGGGCTTATAAAAATATGTTCTGCGTTAAAAACAATTGCAGAGAATAATCCCGATGTAGAGATAATATACCCAGTTCACCTTAATCCAAATGTAAAGGGACCTGTAAACGAACTTCTTTCTGGAATTACTAATATTTATTTAGTGCCACCATTAGCCTATCCATCTTTTATTTGGTTGATGGAAAAATCGTATTTAATTATTACAGATAGTGGTGGTATTCAAGAAGAAGCACCTAGTCTTGGTAAACCAGTATTAGTTACTAGAACAACAACAGAACGCCCCGAAGCGGTTGAAGAAGGGACTGTTATTTTATTAGGAACCGATACAGATAGAATTGTTGAAGAATCGAATAAACTATTAAATAATACAGAATACTATAACGAGATGAGTATGTTGCACAATCCTTATGGAGATGGAAAGGCATCTGAAAGAATCGTTAATTTTATTGAAAAGAAATAATATGGATAATAAACCCACAGTAGTAATGATGGGACTTGGTTATATAGGGTTGCCAACAGCAGCCTTAATAGCTAGTAGAGGAATAAATGTGACAGGTGTTGATGTAAGTCAAAGTGTAGTCAATACAATAAATGAAGGTAAAATCCATATTGTTGAGCCTGAATTAGACGGATTAGTGCATCACGTAGTGAAGAATGGCCTATTAAAGGCATCTACAGAGCCTGTAACGGCAGATGTTTATTTGATTGCAGTGCCAACTCCATTTAAAGGAAAACACGTGCCTGATCTCGCTTATGTTGAAAGTGCCGTAACGAATATAATACCTACCCTTACAAAAGGTGCCTTGGTAATTTTAGAATCTACTAGTCCGGTAGGAACTACTCATAAAATTCGAGAAATAATTTACGAGGAACGTCCTGACTTAAAAGATGAAATCTACATTGCTTATTGTCCAGAACGCGTATTGCCAGGGAATGTAATTTATGAACTTGAGCAAAATGATCGCGCGATAGGGGGAATTGATGAAGCTTCTACGGATAAAGCTGTAAGTTTCTATAAAAACTTTGTAAAAGGAGAATTACATAAAACTAACTCACAAACTGCAGAGATGTGCAAATTGGTTGAAAACTCATCTCGAGATGTTCAAATAGCATTTGCAAATGAGTTATCAATGATTTGTCATAAAGCAGACATCAATGTTTGGGAATTAATCCGATTAGCCAATAAACATCCTCGAGTAAATATTCTTCAACCAGGAACAGGGGTTGGAGGTCACTGTATTGCAGTAGATCCGTGGTTTATTGTTTCAGAATTTCCTGAAGAAGCAAAAATGATACGCGCTGCACGTGAGATAAATAACTACAAAACTGAGTGGGTGATAGAGAAAGTGAAAAATGCTGCACTTCAGTTTAAAATTGATAACGGAAGAGATGCAGTAATAGCCTGTATGGGCCTTGCTTTTAAACCTAATATTGACGATTTAAGAGAATCGCCAGCGTTGCATGTAGCAGATCAACTTAGTACAGACGGGTTTAATGTTTTATTTGTTGAACCAAATTTAAGGGAACATAGTGTATACGAATTGACATCTTTATCAGATGCAAAGAAGAAATGTGATATTATGGTATTCTTAGTAGCTCACAACGAGTTTAAAGGTTTAAATGGAGAGATAGATATGCAGGTTTTAGATTTTTGTGGGATTAGAAGTTAACATTTATTTCTCAAGAAACACTTAATTTGAGTCTAGTTGTAATCATTAAAAAAGATTTCTTGTTAAATGCAAATCTTACCCTAATTTTACAATTCAAGAAACATTGTTAAAAGGGTTTAGTTTAATATTTAATATCATATAGAAACTTATGCGATAGATTTGCATCAGTTTTAAATATTTTAAGTCGAAATAATTCATAATATTATATTTTATGGCGCAGCAACAATCAGTAGAGGAAATAGATTTAGGATATCTGTTTAAAAAACTTAAAGAGACCTCAAAAAATTTAATTAAACTCGTCTTTAAAGTTTTAGATTTTTATTTAAAATTTTGGATAGTTGTATTAGCCTTAATTCTATTAGGGGTGGCTTATGGGTTCTATTTAGATAGTAATGCTAAAAAAGAATATGAAAACCAAGGAATTATTATTCCAAACTTTGAAAGTGTTGATTATTTATATAACAATATAGAATACATTAATAACAAGATTAAAACGCGAGATACTGTTTTCTTAAAACAAGTTCTTGCAGAAGATTTTGAAGCAATTAAGAAAATTGAAATAGAACCAATTTCTGATGTTTATAATACGATGACGAAGTCACGTGAACAAATAGATGTTTTTAGAATTTTATTTCAAAATCAGGACTTAGATAAATTCTTTGAGGATATTTCAAATAGTAAGTATTTTAAATATCACAAATTAAATATCGTTACAAGGGGAGAAGTTAATTCGAAAAATGTAATTGAAAAAGTTTTAAAATATTGGAATAGCAACGAGTTATACGATGAGTATAGTGCTTTATATCAGGAAAATGCTATTTTTCAAGTTAAGGAATATAATAAAATGAATTTACAAATCGACTCTATCATGTCAAGTGTTGTTAACAGTAACCAAAATGTAAATTCTTCAGGTGTTGTTATAAATGAAAATAGTAGTCTATTTGCCTTATTCGATAGAAAGGAAGAAATGCTAAATAAGGTTTTAGAAGCCGAAAAGAAAAGGGTTGATTACAAAGATATTGTTCGATTGGTAAGTATGGATTACAATAAAGAAATACACCACTTTTCAAATAAAATTAAATATCCTATAATTTTTATTTTCTTATTTTCTTTAGGAGCTTTTATAATTTATGCTTTTAAATACTTACGACAGTACGCGGAACAAGAGTAAAATGTATATTAATAAATAATACCTGTTTAGAAGGTAAAAGCTTTTGGCTACATAGTTTTGTAACCCATTACTGTCTTAAATAACTAAAGTGTAATTAAAAGGTAGTTTAAAGTTTAATTGCTTTCAATTTTAAATTATTAAGATGAATGGTGTGTTAATTTATACTATTATCTTTTTATAGTGATTATATAAGTTCACAACATGTTCTAGTACCAAAACCTTGTGTGTAATAACGCATAAGTAGGTTAAACACATTCTTTTTGATGATAAAACACACTACAAACATTAAAGGTTTTGAAATTTGAAACTGATAGGTAGAATAAAACCCCTAATTTTTAACAATGTTTCTCTACTTGTAGTGGTATTGGGTGCGTTGAGTAACTTTGTATTGATTTTATTTATAAAGAAATTCATTCCAGAATCCTTTAATACGTATTCACTTTATATAACTTATTTATCAATAATAGTTTCATTTGGGCTAGTAGGGTTTGATCAAATTATGTTACGGTTGTCCAAAATTGAGGCAGAAAAAACAGTAATATCAAAGGATGTTTTTATTTCTATTTTAGTTTGTGGGGTAGTTGCTCCTATAGTTATTTCGTATTATTTCAGTTTAAGATATGAATCCCTTCACTTTATATTCTTAACCATATCTGGACTGTCAATAAACTCAATGATACTAGCCTATAATACGTTGAGGTTAAATAAAAACTTTTTAAAATCGCAACTTTTTCACAATGGGTACAAAGTGGTGTTTTTATTAACTTTTGTTATGTTATATTTTTTTATAGCATTCAAAGTAGATTATATTGTTTTAGTTGCCACCGCTATACTTTTTGTTTTTGGAATATTGGCATTTTGGAATATTTATCAAAATATCAGTATTTCACAAGAAAGAACTAGTTCTCTTTTGAATTATTTTTTCTCCTTTTCAATTAATATGGCTTTATTGACTGCACTTTCCTATGGGGAGCGGATTTTAATTGCCAATGAGTTGGGAGAAGAAGTCTTTGGAAATTATTTTTATTATTCTACAATCTTTTTATTCCCCTTAACCTTACTACAATATTACGTAGGTTTTAAAGAACTTGTATATTTTAAAGAAGGAGTAAATAAAAAATTACTACACAGTAAACTACTAAAAATATTTGTTGGTGGAGCCCTAATTGTTGCAGCTGTAATTTTAATAGTTAAAATAGATGGCGGAACATTTTTAACAATAGATATTAAAACCAATCTTACATTAGTAATTTTATTGTCTGCTTTGGGGATTATTAAATTAGTATATGGTCTCTTTTCGGCTTTAATGGGAGCCAAGGCGAAGTATCAAGATATATATTTAATAAATATTTTCACTTTTATTTTGCTTGCTATTTTACTGCCGCTCCTTTTTTTATTAGGAATAACAGTGAACCTTGTTGTTCTAGGGTTAATTATAATCTTTGCGGCTAGAGGTGCATTTATTTATTTGAAATATGCGTAGAGATCTCAATTCGATAACCCAGTTATTTTGCAAAGCGGAAAACTTGCCCGTAATTGTATTAATACTGTTTTTTTTATCAGAACTCAGTACGACGATTGCATACGATACGAGAATGAGTTTCTACAACTTTAGCCTTGTAGTTAAAGCTTTATTTATAGCGTATGTTGCTCTTGATTTATTAAAAAACTTTAAAACACATAAAAACATTGTATTGTTCTTAATAGGGATTTCAGGTGTTTTTTTTATAGGACAATTAAGTTTTAACAACTTTACGTTAGGCCCAAATTTTTTAGAAAATTGCATTTACTTTGGGCGTTATATTTTTGTGTTTTTTGTAATGCTGTTTTTAGTAAATAATAAGCATTCCTTTTCACCAAAATTTTATTACGTATATGAGAAAATAGTAATACTTAACAGTATTATTGTAATCACTACTATTGTTTTCGACTTGCCTATTTTTAAAACCTATTATAATCGTTTTGGTTCTAGTGGTGCATTCATGACACCTAGCATGATTACCTACTTTAATGCTTTTGCTCTTACCTATTTTTTACATAAGTATATCAATAAAAGAAAAAACTTAATTGAATTAATTTTGGTTAGTATAGTATGCTTCTTAACTGGGACTAAAGCATTAATTTTCTTCTTTCTTTTGACATTATTTCATTTTACTTTATTGCAAAGGCTATATGCTAAAAAAAGCTTTTATATGTTTTTCTTTGGGCTCATAGTGTTGTTGATTTTATTAAAAGATAAGATTACAGAATTTATATTAGTTAATTTTAAACCGCTGCTTGTTGTTTATGAAGAACGCGGCCTTATATCTTCATTGACATCGTTGAGGGATGTTAATTTTAGAAATAATTTTTTTCCAGTTATATCAGAAAAATGGAGTTTATATAATTTTTTGTTTGGAGGAACCGATTTCGAAATATATCGCGTAGAGTTTGAAATTTTTGATGTTTTTCTGTTTTTTGGAATAGTTGGAATGCTTCTTTATCTATTCTTTTATTTTAAAAATATAATGAACTTTAATAAAATGAAGCGTTTTGGAAAAGTTCAAATGGGAATATTGATGCTTACTGCTTTAATCTCAGGTAATTTTTTAAATAATGCCCCTATCGTACTGTATTTATTAATTATTTTAAGTGTTTTAAGAGAGGACGCCTTTAAAAGAGTTGAATTATGATTCCAAAATCGTTTAAAGATAGTATTGTTTTTGTTTTAATATTATTGACTGGTATTGCTCTATATTTAAAATCGTATGAATTTACACATCTTACCTTTTCACTATTATTATTATTTGTTGCCATTACAAGGCAATCCATAAACACAAAAATTTTTGGATTCTATTTATTCTTATACTATTTCATTCCATTTTTTAATATATCCACGTATAGGGGAACCATTAGCTTTTATACTTTACAAATTTATACTTATGCTAATTTTGCATTGATTTTACCTCTCCTCTTTACAATTAGTAAAAACGTTTTTAAAAAGAATGAAGTAAAATATAAAAAAATCGCTATTACACCTTTTTTTGTCAATGTCGTAATCATACAAACTATAATTGTTTATTTACTGGTAGCGTATGTTTTTGTAACTGTCGGGAATGTTTTGGTTCATCAGGAATTGAGGTTTTTTATGAGCCCGATGATGTCGTACTTAATAAAATCTACACTTTATATTCCTCTTTTTACATTGTTTTTCGAGCGCAGTCAATTCACGAAGAAGAATATTTTACTTTTTATAATACTCCCCCTTTTTCCTGCTTTTTTTATAGGAAGTCGAGGGACTGTTATTATGATTATAATTAGTGTATTGGTTCTTTATCTATTAAAAAACATAAATATTGGCGAAAAATATTACTTAAAGAACAGTAAAGCGTGGAGAAATAATAAACATTGGGTTTATCTAACGTGTTTTATAGGCCTGATTCTGTTTCAAATAGTGTATTACACAAGAAGGTTAGTGTCAACAACCTTTTTATCTCCATCTGAATTAGCAATACGTTATTTTGGAAATGATAATTGGTATAATATGCTAATTATGCCAGTATATTTCTCATTAAGAGAAACAGTAGGTATTACCGAAAAAATAATCAAAGAAAATGTATCAAATACATTTTTTGATTATCCAATGTTTTTTTCTGAATTGATGACAATCTTACCTGGAGAGCAACCGTCACCAGGAATTGTGTTGTCTAAAAGATTATACCAAACTAATTATGAGGGCGGTATTACTCCTGGAGTAATTGGAGCTTTGTATATAGATTATAGGGATTGGTTGATTCCAATTTTATTCTTCACCAGTTTCATAATCTATTTTCTATATAAAAAATCATTGGGGAGTGATATGTATAAACTTTTATATGCCTTAACAATTACTCAGTTCTTTCATATTTATCACAGAGGGTTTTTTAAACCAGAATATTTGGTAGCTTATGCTATTGTTTTGTTTTATGTTTATATCTCCTCCCTAAAAAGAGAAGAGTATAACACTATGCCTACTTAGATTGTTATTCGTTTTGTTGGAAAATCTCTTATATAATACGATTCTACTGAATTAAACGTAATTAAATTGATTTCCGCATTAGGGATGTAAATAGAGACCTTGTACTAAAATGTTAGAGCGAGATAATTAGTCGTATTTTAAATATTGGTCAATAATCTTTTTACAAACCCCTTGATCTGATGGATAAAAAAATGAAATTTATTCGCCCCACAACACATCTTTTTTATTAAAATGCTCAACAGTTATTTAAAGATAACAATAAAAGAGAAGATGATGAAAAAATTTGTTGTTGTTTGTGGAGGGTATTTTGAAAAGTTTAGATGTGATTGTAATGGGTTTAAAATCTAACTTGTCTTGACGCTTTATTTTATATAATTTTCTTTAGATATTAATAAACTATCCTTAATACTACTCTGAGTGACAAACAAACATATAATAAATACCAGTGTTACAATACCATTGTGTCGTTCCAAGTAAGATTCGGTTAAATACAAAATAGTAGTAAGAAGGAGGAAAGTAAATCCAATTAAGTGTTTCTGTTGATAAAATAACCGAAGGTAATAGAAGAAGATAAATAGTAGAGTTATTAGCCCTATTACACCCATCCCTACAAAAGTTTGTATGTATTGGTTGTGGGCGTTGTATTTTCTTTCTGCATAGGTATGGAGCCCGCTATTATTATAAGAATCAAAAATACTCTGGTTGGCATCGCCTATGCCATTTCCAAACAACACATTTTTGTTTGCTGAAGCCCCTGCTTTCCATTGAAAAATTTTATCTTTTCCATCATCATAATGAGTACCATCTGAATATGTAAATCCTACCAACTGTTGAAATCGATATCTAGTTATCCTAACATTGTAAATAACAAGACTTGTGATGATGTATAAAAGCAACAGAAATAATACTCCTTTTAATACTTTTTTCTGTTTTACAAAGTAATATACTAGAGCGATATTATAAAACAGAAATAAAACGGCTATGGGTAATCTAGCAGAAAGATGAAATACAAAAAAGGTGAAATACCCTAGCAACAAAAAGTAAAGAATACGGTACTTCCATCTTCTTTCACTAAAAAGAAAGTGAACCACAAACATCACTGCGAGAATGATTAAATAAGCGTAATAGGTGGAGTGCATGCCTATTGTATCTTCAGACAAACTTAAATAAGAATAATGGCTATTAAATATGTTGTAAAGGCTATCGTTGTTATTTAACAACTTAATTAGTACAAGAGTATGAGAAAACATACATACAATTACCATTGACCCTATAAAGAACTTCATAAGGCTAGGATATCTTTCTTTTTTCAATGGAGGTAGAATAGAAAAAATTATGGGTAAAGTAAGAAAGGGGACCAATCTTCCTATCATTTTTAGTGCTAAATCTTGGTTTTCTGAGTAAAAAACACTGATAAGGCATACTATGTAAAATAAAATCAAAGGAATAAACCTTCGAAGTATCTTAAAGTCAAACTGTTTCTTAAAAATGAGAACAATAGCAGCAAACGCTCCTAAAAGTATCATCGATAGCGAATTGATGTTGTTTTTTACAGGTAAAGTAACACAGACTATTAATACTAAAATGAAGGTTATAAGCTCTTGTTTTGAAAGAATAAATCTTTTCATAGTCTTTTCTCAAATGTTATATTTGCCCTGTTTCTTGTAGGGATTGGTTTGCCAAAAATACAACTTTGAATTTCATTAAATATTTTGGATCAATAATAATTATATGAAGGTATTACATATTCTTTACCAATCGCTACCACAGGTATCAGGATCCAGTATTAGAAGTAGGGATACGCTTATGTCTCAAAAAAACATCGGATTAGATGTTGTTGCTATCACTTCAGACTTTCAAGGGAGTATTGATGGTGGTCAAGAAGATATTATCAATGGAATTCGATATATCCGCACCACTTCGAGAAAAGAAACAGTAATAACAGATAATAAAAAGGGGATTTTAGTTCAGCTTAAAAAGTTATTTTCGATAGTTTCATTTTCCTATAAACTCTTCCATTGTGTAAAAAGAGAAAAACCTGATGTGCTCCATGCACACGCTATGTTCTATTGTGGTATTCCAGCAATACTTATCGGGAAATTAAAAAGAATTCCTGTGGTTTATGAATTTAGGTCGCTGTGGATGTTTCAAAATAAAACAACTAAAAAAACCAAATTAGATCTTCTAATTGAAAATTTTCTAGTTTCCCTAGAAACTTTTACACTTAAACAAGTAGATGCAGCAGTATTTTTAAACGATGATTTAAGAACTTATTTTGAGGCGAAAGGAAATAAATTTAAGAATAGTTATGTAGTTAACAATGCTGTAAACTTAGCGCATATAGAGGAACTTACTAGTAAAAACGCTCAATTAGAAAATCGTAAAGAGTTAGTGTTTGGTTATATAGGAACATTAACAGCTTATGAAGGTATCGAGTTTTTGGTAGAATGTTTTCAGGAGTTATACGATTTAGGGATAAAAAATAAATTGTTGATTTATGGGGATGGCATTAGCAGAGAGGCAATAATAGATGTAATTAAAAGTCGTCCAGATATTGATACAATTAAATATTTGGGAAAAGTAAGCCCAAATGATATCCCCCAAGCTTTCTCTGGAATTGATGTTATTGTTAATCCACGTTTAAATAATGACGTAACACAATCTGTCACTCCCCTAAAACCTTTAGAGGCTATGGCGTATAAAAAGCTATTCATAGGAAGTGATGTAGGAGGGATATTAGCGTTAATATCACCAGACAAGAATGGATTTGTTTTTAAATCAGAAAATAAAGAAAGTCTAAAAAATACCATTAAAAGAATTTTACAGCTTTCAGATGATGAAAAATCTCAAGTTTTAGAAAATGCCCTTATGTTTGTACAGCAGGAAAAGAGTTGGCAAAAGAATGCTCTGATGTATGAAAAATTATATAACTCTCTTTTGTAATTATAAATAGAATAATCCGCCTCAAAGTGATACAAAACACCCATCAAAAAGTAGCTATATGTGGTTTAAGCATAGATAATTTAACTATGCAAGAAACTATCGACCTTGTAAATAACGCAATTGAAAACCAAGGCGATATTACTTTGACTGATATTAATGCGGGAAAAATTATTCAAATTCGTGAAGACGCTCAACTTAAAAGCTATGTTGATCAAAGCGATATTATTCAAGCTGATGGACAAGCAGTAATTTGGGCTTCTCAATTATTGAAAAAACCACTAAAAGAACGTGTAGCGGGTGTAGATCTAGTTGAAAATCTTATAAAACAAGCTTATAATAACGGACATAAAGTTTTCTTTTTTGGTGCACAAGAAGAAGTGGTTAAAGAAGTAGTAAACAAGTTTGTTTCTAAATATAGCGAGAACATTCTTGCAGGGTATAGAAATGGATATTTTAAACATAATGAGGCTCCTTCTATTGCTAAGCAAATTGCAGACAGTGGTGCTAATCTATTGTTTGTAGCTATAACATCTCCTATACAAGAACAATTTTTAATCGAGAATAAAGAAGTTTTAAAATCTGTAAATTTCAAGATGGGCGTAGGCGGTAGTTTCGACGTGTTTGCTGGGAAAACGAAAAGAGCCCCTATTTGGATGCAAAACGCAGGACTCGAATGGTTCTATCGTTTTCTACAAGAACCAAAACGTATGTGGAAACGCTACTTAGTTGGCAATTCAAAGTTCATCTATCTCGTAATGAAAGAGCGATTTTCTAAATAAGCTTAAAAAGTTCATTACTGTATTCGCGCTTCCCCTATGGGGAGCTGGAGGGGGACTAAGCACTAAAAACTCACCTCTCACTACTATTTTCTCCCAAGACTTTCCTATCTTCCCCTAAATTTTTTAAAAATATACTAGTGTCTCATTAAAATAGCTTAAAGACATATTTGTTTCAATTATCGTACACTTTTAGAGAAATATTAAAAATTTTGACGGCATGCTCTTGAAACTATAATTTATGCTAAACGTTTTGATTGTATATAAAACTACAGTAATTTAATTATCAGGCTGTTATAGTTTTAGTCGTACGACGTACGTCATTGTTGGACACTAATAAGAAAACACAAAATACACAAAATACACAATGAGGATTCTGCTCTCTGCCATATACCCATTTGCCTTTTTGCTGCTATACCTCATTATCCCTTTTGATAATTATATAAGGGTACTTCCAAACATTTTAGTAGCAGTTTTAGTTATTGCTTTTCCATTTGTAGTTAAGAAAGATGATTTTAAGAAACTTAAATCGCTTCCTATTCTTGCCTTTCTTGGGTTAATAGTCTACCTGCTAATCAACTCGTATTTTGCAGGTCGATTTGATGAAGATATTACTGTTATTAATAAAGTAATGGTTGCTTTAGGGTTGGCTGTTCTTTATATTCCTGTATCCGATGTGAATCCGTCTTCTGGATGGGCTGGAAAAATTAACAGCGCCATCATTTTTTCAGCTTTGGCGGCTATCATCTTTTCAGTATATAACTTTGTTTTAATAACTGATGCTACGGGAAGCTTCTCCTTAGGGGAATCTCCTCAAGTTGTTGAATCTTTATTGATAGACAGGTTGTATTTAGGCATGCTGAGTACATTCAGTATATTAATCTCTTTTCAAGCAATTAAAAAGAAATATCATCCTAACAATAATTACTACTTAGCAAACATATTGGTTAATGCGCTTTTCATCGTATTAATGGCTTCCAAAATTGCAATGGTTACCTTGTTTGTATTATTGTTGGTAGGGCAGTTTTATGGGCAGCGTAAAATTTGGAAAATTGCTATTGCGCTCGGGGCTATTGCAGCAGTAGTGGCGCTATTTTTTATGATAAAAAGTGACACCGATTTTGAAACTAGTATTAAAGAAAGCAAAAATAATCCGCCGGCATTTATAGAAAACTCACTTACTTACGAGCTTAGAGCAGTGGTTTGGGGATGCGCGCAACAAATAATAAATAACGATGAGGTTCCATTTAACGGAATAGGATTTTATAATACTAAGGAAAAGCTTGTGTCTTGTTACGATTCGCAAATTTCAAATCCTGAAAAACGCGAACGCTTTACTACAAAACGATACAATACCCATAATCAATTTCTAGACTTTTATATAAGCGCTGGATTTATTGCGCTGTTATTGTTTTTAGCTTTCATAAGCTTTAGCTTCTTGAGGGTTAGAAAACAATTTTTCCCTACAGCAATGCTTACAATTTTGGTAGTGTATTGTATGGTTGAAAATGTATTTCACAGGCAGATTGGAGCCTATTATTTGGGGTATATTATTATTGCTTTAACATCAAGTGCTAATCACCTTAAAAACAACAAAGCAAAAATCGAATAAAAAGATTTGCAAATAGTATTTTTGCAAATTAATAAATCTAAAAAAATACCGTTTTCAATATCCTTAAGCACTTTTTTAAATTAAAAGCGTTTAGGGTAAATAACAACGGAAGGAATAAATATGAGAATTTCAGTAATAGGAACAGGATATGTTGGTTTAGTAACAGGAACTTGTCTTGCCGAAACAGGTAACGAAGTTATTTGTGTAGATATCGACGAGGCTAAGGTAGAAAGAATGCGCAATGGTGAAGTGCCTATTTATGAACCGCACCTAGAACTTCTTTTTGAAAGAAATATTAAAGCAAATCGATTAAAGTTTACAACTTCATTAGATGAAGGGTTAGCACATGCTGAAATCGTTTTTTTAGCCCTGCCAACGCCGGAAAATGAAGATGGAGCTGCAGATTTGTCTTATGTATTAAATGTAGCTGAACAAATAGGAAAAAAAATCACAGATTATAAAGTAATTGTAGATAAGAGTACGGTGCCAGTAGGTACTGCAGAAAAAGTATATGCTATAATTGCAAAACATGCTCCTTGTGAGTTTGATGTAGTATCCAACCCTGAGTTTTTACGAGAAGGTTTTGCAGTAGACGATTTTATGAAACCAGAACGTATTATCATTGGTTCTAGCAGTGAAAGAGCTACAGCGTTAATGAAACGACTTTACAGCCCTTTTGTGCGCTCAGGCAATCCAATAATCGTTATGGACGAAAAGTCGGCAGAGCTTACAAAATATGCGGCTAATGCATTTTTAGCTACTAAGATTACCTTTATGAATGAAATCGCAAATTATTGCGAAAAAGTAGGTGCAGATGTAGATAAAGTTCGTGCAGGAATGGGTACAGACAGCCGTATTGGAAAGCGATTTTTATTCCCTGGAATAGGATACGGAGGATCTTGTTTTCCAAAGGATGTTAAAGCGCTAAAAAAGGCTGGAGCAGATGAAAACTACAATTTTAAAATTCTGAATTCAGTTTTAGAAATCAATTCAGACCAAAAAATAATTTTGCTACCAAAAATCGAGAAGTTTTTTAACAACGATTTAAAAGGAAAGACCATTGCAGTATGGGGCTTGGCTTTTAAACCAGAAACAGACGATATTCGCGAAGCACCATCTATCGATATGATGAATGGCTTGTTGGAATTAAATGCGAAACTTCAGGTGTTTGATCCGGAAGCAATGCCTAACATCAAAAAACGCTTTGGAGATAAATTACATTATTCAGAATCGATGTACGAAGCACTTGAAGGGGCAGATGCACTTTTAATTTGTACAGAATGGAGTATTTTCCGTACCCCTGATTATTCTAGATTAAAAAACTCATTGAATAACCCTGTGATTTTCGACGGAAGAAACCTATACAATGTAAACGATATGGAAGCAGAAGGGTTTACTTATGTTTCAATTGGGAGAAAAGCAGTGAACTTATGATGTGCACGATATTCAATTATAATATAACAGAAAATGTAAGTTGGGGTATTCTATCCCTATGCAGCGCGAAATCGAAGCATTACTTTTTCTCAAATAATTTATTCAGATGAAAAAGCGCGTGCTTATAACAGGTGCTGCCGGGTTTTTAGGCTCACATCTATGTGATAAATTTATTGCTGAAGACTTCCACGTTATCGCAATGGATAATCTTATTACTGGTGATCTAAAAAACTTAGAACATCTCTTTAAACTTGAAGACTTCGAGTTTTACCATCACGATGTTACAAAGTTTGTGCACGTACCTGGAAAAGTAGATTATATTCTTCATTTCGCTTCTCCTGCTAGTCCGATAGACTACTTAAAAATCCCTATCCAAACTTTAAAAGTTGGTTCATTAGGGACTCATAACCTTTTGGGATTAGCAAAAGAGAAAAAAGCTAGAATATTAATAGCATCGACTTCTGAAGTTTATGGCGACCCATTGGTTCATCCACAATCGGAAGAATATTATGGCAATGTAAATACCATTGGTCCTCGCGGAGTTTATGACGAAGCAAAAAGATTTCAGGAATCGTTAACCATGGCGTATCACCGATTCCATGGTTTAGAAACGCGAATTGCTAGAATTTTTAATACTTATGGCCCAAGAATGCGATTGAACGACGGTCGTGTTATTCCTGCTTTTATAGGTCAAGCGCTGCGTGGAGAAGACCTAACCGTTTTTGGGGATGGATTACAAACCCGTTCGTTTTGCTATGTAGACGATCAAGTTGAAGGCTTATACCGCCTTCTGCTTAGTGATTATGCATTACCTGTAAACATTGGGAATCCAGAAGAAATTACAATTCTTGATTTTGCAAAAGAAATTATAAAACTTACGAACACAAGTCAAAAGATTGTTTTTAAACCTTTACCTCAAGACGATCCTTTACAGCGTGAACCAAACATTTCTAAAGCGAAAGAAGTACTAGGATGGGAGCCAAAAGTGTCACGAGCAGAAGGTATGCGAATAACCTTTGAATATTTTAAAAATTTATCACCAGAAGAACTCTTTAAAAGCGAACACAAAGATTTTTCAAAACACAATAGAGGGTAAGTATGTTTAAAAGCGGACGATATTCTGGATTTATAAGGCCTATTTCATACGGACTAGATCTTGTCTTACTCTATTTTTTGGCTTTCGAGTTTTTCAATAATAGCATTCCGCTATTTAACTTTATTATTTACCTAACCTTCGCTTGGATATTGCTTTCGCTACGATCAGGATTTTATGAAATCTATCGTTTTACACATATGTCAAAAATAATGTCTTTGCTAGGTAAGCAAGGGATAATTTTGGCGTTAATCGTATTCTCCTTCTTTGGGTTTTATAATGATATAGAAGTTTCAGCATCACTTATTTTCAAATATATAGTTGTTGTAATGCTAAGCATATCAACAGTGAAGTTTGGAATATATTTTCTTCTAAAAAAATACCGACTTTATTTAGGCGGAAACGTTAGAAAGGTGGTGATTATCGGTCTTAACCAAAAAACAGATCAGCTGAGAAAGTTTTTTAATGAAAATCCAGTATATGGTTATCAACTGGTTAAAACATTTGATTTAAAAGGACCTAATAAAACTTCTATAGAAGAATGTATGGATTACATTCTTAAAGAAAATATCGATGAGGTGTATTCTTCGGTTGCAGAAATAGGGAATAAGGATTTAATAAAGCTCATAGATTTTGTAGATAACAACCTTAAAATATTAAAGTTCCTTCCGGATAACAAGGAGATTTATACCAAAAAACTTGATTTCACATATTACGGAGTGCTTCCAATACTTTCTATGCGAAAAATTCCGATGGATGAACCGTTTAATAAGTTTATAAAACGAGGTTTTGATATTGTACTTTCAATACTAGTAATTGTTGGGATACTTTCATGGCTTACACCACTTTTAGGCTTATTTATAAAACTGGAGTCGAAAGGTCCAGTGTTTTTTAAACAGAAAAGAAACGGTTTGGATTACAAAGAATTCTACTGTTATAAGTTCCGATCGATGAAACCAAATCCTATGGCCGATTTACATCAGATTAAAAAAGGGGATGAGAGAGTTACTCGAGTAGGGCGAATAATTAGAAAAACGAGCATGGATGAACTGCCGCAGTTTATCAATGTTCTGAAAGGTGAAATGTCTGTTGTGGGGCCAAGACCGCATATGGTGAGCCATACACATATGTATGCAGAGCGTATAGACAAATTTATGGTTCGTCATTTTATTAAGCCAGGAATTACAGGCTTAGCACAAGTAAGCGGATTTAGAGGAGAGGTAGAGAGTGAAAGTGATATCATTAATCGCGTGAAATACGATATTTTTTACCTTGAAAATTGGAGCTTATTCTTGGATATAAAAATTGTATTTCAAACAATTTACAATGCCCTAAGAGGAGAAGAAAAAGCGTATTAAACAGTTTCAATTGCGCTTATAAATGCCTTAAATTGTTTTTCAAAATTAAATACTGAAACTGTGGTATTTTGAATTTTTTCTTTTGGATACATATTCAATTCGTTTTCGGAAATAGTATTAATAAACTCTTGAAGTTTCTTAGTGTTATTCACAGGAATTACCCAACCCAAAGATTCTTTAGCTACAATTTTCCCTCCTTCACCTCCTGCAAAGTAAAGTATAGGAAGTCCTAAGCGTGTATATTCAAATATTTTTGAAGGTACAGACCCGTATATTCTATTTGTTAAAGGAACAAATGCAATGTCGTATTTTTCAAGCTCTATATGTAGCACCGCTCTATCGACTTCCCCATAGAAGTAAACGTTTTTAGATTGTAACGATTTTAGCCTTTCTGCATCGGGTCCTGCTCCATAGATATGAAAACTTACATTTTGTGGAAAAGTGATTTTTTCACAGATTTCAAAAATTCCTTGAGCCACGCCTAACAAGCCGGCATATACTATTTTCACCTCCTTAGAAGTAGTTCTATCACTGATTTTTGGCATTTTGAAATTCGGAATATTCCGATATAAAAAGAGTGGCTTTTTATTTTCTAGTTTTGAAATATGTAGGAGGATTTCTTCAGACTGACCGATAATTAAGTCGGATTTCTTGTAACAATAACGCTCTATTTTTAAAAGTAGCGTATAATAGAACCCCTTGTTTAAAATACCCATTTCCAAACCTGCTAATGGCCAAAGGTCTGATATGTTTAGAATGATCTTTTTTGAAAATATTTTTCCCAAACAAACTGCTGTAAACCCAACAAATACTGGAGAATATTGGATAAATATTTTTTTTGGAGTTTTTTTAAAAAGGAAAAATACCGCTAAGCTCAATGAAAATGAAAGCATTGAAAGCAACCGAATAAACTTGTTTGTAGAATTACTTGGCCATGTCCACAAACGCGAAACTTCTCCGAAAGGAGTTTTTTCAGATATTGACAATTTCCCGCGATAGCCTTCAAATATTTCTCCGTTGGGATAGTTTGGTAAAGGACAAATTACTTTTACAGTATATCCTGCTTTACCTAAGTTCTCTGCAATGCTATGCATGCGGTTTGCCGCAGCTCCTTTTTCGGGTGGAAAATAGTTTGTTATTAAGAGAATTTCTTTTTGCACACTACAGAATAATTATTGTTTAACCATGGAAACGAATTGTTTTAGTTTGCCGCTTTTACTCCGTTTTAATGATTTTTCTCTTTCAAAAACAATCGTAAGGTCATTTTCCAAGTATTTAATTATGGCTTTCTCTATTTTAATCTTCTCCTTCGGAAAGAGTTCTCTGTTAGACACATATTTAATTTTAAACGTATCTATCTTGGTTTGTTCAATCATAAACTCTTTTACATTTCCGTTATCAGAAACAATACTCTTAGTTACGTAATAAAATGTAAGTCCTGCTAAAGTTTTACCGCTTGGTAATGTAATTAAATCATTTGTACGTCCAATCAATTTTTCTAAAATTGGCTTTTTGTAAGTACTTGCTTTTGATAATATTCCGATATCTCCAATATCATAGCGAATCATTGGTTGAGCCTTATTATATAATGATGTAATTACAATACGTCCTGAACTCCCATAGGGAACAGTTTGGTTGTTTTCATCTAATATTTCAACCAAAAGTGTTTCGCTATTAACAATAAATTCATCTTGGTAATCTGTAAAAGCAATTAAGTCTAATTCAGATGCGCCATATTCATTTATAACAGGCACTCCAAAAGTTGCTTCCATTAATGCTTTGTCATCATTAAAAAGCATTTCACTAGTGACAATACAATATTCTAAAGTTGGACAAACTTGATTGAGAATAATATTTTTCCCTTTTAGGAATTTCGCAAAAAGTACGATTGAACTTGTATAGCCATTTATATAATTAAACTTCTTGGTTTCGAATTTGTTTAAAACTTCATTTAACTTTTCTTCTGATAGGTCAAAAACTGGAAATCTATAGCGATTGCTAAAATAATCTTTAATTCTTTCCTTATAATATCCTTTAGGATTTAAAGGAATTCCATAAAAACGAGCTTGTAATGAAGAATTAAAGTCAATTCCCAAACTCCCAAAACTATCGATAATTTTTGCCCAAGTTAAAGCGTGACAAAACTTGTCTTTGGCAAAAACAAAAGGAGTTCCACTAGATCCAGATGTTTTATTAATGTAAATATTTTTTTGATTAAATCCTTTTGAAAGGCGGTTTTCCAATGGTTGTTGAAGGTCGCTTTTTGTCATTACGGGGATATCTTCCCAACTATAATTTTTAGAGCCTATTAATTTTCTGTAAAAAGGATTGTTTTGAATATGATATGTAACTATTTTTTCTCGAGCATTAATAATATAATTTTCATATTTATTTTCTGGAATTTGCTGAATTTCTTTAAGCAAAGATTTTGCTTTAGAAATTGGAAAGCCATTTAACTTCAATGTGTTTTCAAACAAATTCATTTTGTAAATATTAGAGCCTCAATTTACAAATATACTGAAACCCTTATCCTCATTTTTTTAGAATAAAAATACAATCGATAAACCTGAGAAAAGAAATACATACAAATGTGGTAGGTTTTATCAGCTATTGCCTTGTTTTAGCTTTAAAATGATTTATTTTTGATGCCGAAATAAATTTTTTCAATTATGAATATTCTAATCCTTGGTTCTGGCGGTCGCGAACATACATTTGCTTACAAAATAGCACAGAGCTCTCGTTGTTCAAATCTTTTTGTTGCACCTGGAAATGCAGGTACAGCGTCAATTGCAACAAATGTAGCAATAAATGTAACCGATTTTGAAGCCATAAAAAATTATGTTGTTGAAAACAATATCGAAATGGTTGTGGTAGGTCCAGAAGATCCGTTAGTACAAGGAATAGCCGATTACTTTGCTGAAACTTCAGAGCTGAAGAACGTTATGCTTATAGGGCCTTCTAAGCGTGGCGCTTTGTTGGAAGGAAGTAAACAGCGCGCAAAAGAGTTTATGATGCAGCACAACATCCCTACGGCAGCTTACGAGAGCTTTACTGTAGAATCCCTAGAGGCTGGAAAAACATTTTTAGAACAATTAAACCCTCCTTATGTTTTAAAAGCTGATGGATTGGCAGCAGGAAAAGGTGTTTTAATTCTTAACGATTTAGACGAAGCAAAGCAAGAGCTTGAGAATATGCTAACCCATAGTAAGTTTGGTGAAGCTAGCTCTAAAGTTGTTATTGAAGAGTTTTTAGATGGAATTGAACTAAGCGTTTTTGTATTAACAGATGGCAAAAATTATAAAGTTCTGCCTACAGCAAAAGATTACAAGCGTATAGGCGAAGGTGACACAGGCTTAAATACAGGGGGAATGGGAGCAATCTCTCCAGTGCCATTTGTAGATGAGGAGTTGATGAAAAAAATAGAAGATCGCATTGTAAAACCAACGGTTAATGGTCTAAGCGAAGAAAACATAGACTATAAAGGCTTTGTTTTTATCGGGTTAATTAAGGTAAATAACGAACCGTATGTAATAGAATACAACGTTAGAATGGGAGACCCTGAAACTGAAGTTGTTCTTCCGCGAATTAAAACAGATCTTGTAGATGTATTGGAAGCTACTTATCGTCAAAAGCTTGATACTATCGATATTGAAATAGATGAAAGAGCGGCTACAACTGTGATGCTTGTTTCGGGTGGATATCCAGAAGATTATGAGAAAGGTAAAGAAATTTCAGGATTGGAAAATATAGAAGACTCAATCGTATTTCACGCTGGAACTAAATCTGAAGCAGGAAAAGTACTTACTAATGGAGGACGTGTAATAGCAATTACTTCAATGGATAATGACTTCAGAAAAGCGCTAAAAAAATCCTATCAAAACATAGATAAACTAAGTTTCGATAGGATGAATTATCGTAGAGATATTGGGTTTGATCTTTAATCCAATATCTCTAAAAATATTGGATTAAAAATAAACCTCAATTATACTGTTTCCTCGTAAGTATGTGTGTCTTCAGTATTTTCGTCGTATTTTTTCAATTGAAGTAACCAGTATACAAAAGCTACCGAACCAATTACAAGAAATATCCAAGACATAATATTAGCGCCCCACCAAGTTTGTAATTCAAAGTCACGCATACCATCTAGTGGATTCAATAAAACGGTTTCAAAAAAGGAAGCAATTCCTTCCCAAATATCTTTCAAGGCCATATCTTTAAACTTTTAGAAAGCAAAAATATAAAAAAACCCTATGTTAACAAGCTTTTTCGGGAAATCTAATCCTATAAACTATTTAATACTCTCTGTGTTTATTGTATTTGGATATTTATTGGGTTTATTTTCTGAGTCGAATATAGACTTAAGCTCTACTTCGCTATTTAAGCATTCCTTATTTATAGCATTAAGTGTGTTTAGTTTGCTATTGTTTGATTTTATCATCCGAAAAAATCACCTCACAAAAAACAACACTTTCGCAATTTTGTTTTTCTCGTGCTTTATGGTGATGCTTCCTGTTGTTTTTCTTAATCACGAAATACTCCTTGCAAATTTGTTAATCCTATTAGCATTACGCAGGATAATGAGTCTTCGAAGTGATACTAATTCTGAAAAGAAAATTCTAGACTCAAGTTTTTGGATTACAGCAGCATCCCTGTACTACTTTTGGAGCCTTCTGTTTATTGTTCCTTTATATATAGCGATTATCCAAAAACCAAACACCAATTATAAGCAAATGCTTATTCCTTTTATTGGCTTTTTTGCAGTCGTAATTTTGAATACTACCTATCAATTGCTAACAAACGATTCATTTGCTTGGTTTTTTAGCTGGAGGGATGAAATAAGTTTAGACTTTTCAAATTACAATTCGGCATCTATATTAGTACCAGTAACGGTATTACTAGCTTTCTATATATGGGCAGGGATTTCTAGAACAGCTAAAATTGCGAGTATACCTTCTAAAAGTAAACCGAATTATCTGTTGCTGTTTTACGTGAGTATGGTGAGTATTGTGGTAGCACTTTTAGGTCCAGAAAAAACAGGAGCTGAAGTTTTATTTATAATGGCTCCACTCTCTATAATAGCAGCCAATTATATCGAAAATTTTGGCGCAAAAGGTTTTGTGAAAGAAGACGTTATCGAATATAGATTTAAGGAAACCCTGCTTTGGATGGTTGTTTTATTACCCTTCGTATTTATGTTTTTATAATAGCCAGTTGTACAATAAATACTGAAAGTGATATTCGTTTATTCGTCATAACAAGATAGGAAGCTAAACATCATTTTCTAAATCCTAAGGCAAAATTTGATACATTTGTATTTTAAGCAAAAACCTGTGATGGTATCTATATAGGTTCCGCCTAATAAGCTCGGTGTCTGAGCTTATTTGAAGATATTAACCTGTACTCTGGCAGCGTTTTTAGCATTATCCTGCAAGGTCTTTAAAGCCTTTTAGGTAATAATTAAGTTAAGTAACAATAATAAACCTACAAGGTTCGAAAAACCTTAGATAAATAAAAAAATATGTTTTCAGACAAAGCCAATAAAATCTTCGCAGAAGTTATAAATAAATACCACGAAGTAAACACTGTAGATCAACCTTTCAGTAATCCTTACGATAAAGACAGTCAGTTACTGGAACATCTATTATATCGCAAATGTTGGATAGACACTGTTCAATGGCATTATGAAGACATCATCCGCGATCCAAATATCGATCCTGTTGCTGCGCTTAAATTAAAGCGTCAGATAGATGCTTCTAATCAAGATAGAACCGATATGGTTGAATATATCGACAGCTATTTCCTAGAAAAATATAAGGACGTAAAGGTAAACGTCGATGCTACTATTAACACCGAAAGTCCTGCTTGGGGTGTCGATCGTCTTTCAATTTTAGCATTGAAAGTTTACCATATGAATGAAGAAGCTGAGCGTGAAGATGCATCACAAGAACATCAAATGGCTTGTAAAGCAAAATTGAATGTGCTGTTGGAGCAGCGTGTGGATTTAAGCACTGCGATTAACCAATTGCTAGACGATATTGCTAATGGTAGAAAGTATATGAAAGTGTACAAACAAATGAAAATGTACAACGACGATGAACTAAATCCAGTTCTTCGCGGAAAGAAATAATTTAACAATCAACCCTAATAGGTTTTAATAACTCGTTAGGGTTTCTTTATTCCCATGGCTAAAAACCCAAAACATATATTAGTAATTCGCCTATCTGCAATGGGCGATGTAGCTATGACGGTGCCTGTCCTTCGGGTTTTCAGTCAAACCCATCCCGATATAAAGCTTACAGTAGCATCACGACCGCATTTTAAACCTTTTTTTGAGGGGATACCAAATTTAGAATTTCTTGAGGCAGACGTTTACGGCGAACATAAAAACTTGGGGTTAATTAAGCTTGCTAAAAAAGCAAAAGCCAATGGGGTCGAGGTTGTGGCAGATTTACACAATGTTATACGCTCTAAAATAATCACTAAGTATCTGATTTTTAAATGGATTAAATCGGTTAAGATTGATAAGGGCAGAGCAGAGAAAAAAGCATTGGTTAACGCTAAAGGGAAAAGTATTTCGCAATTAAAAACAACGCATCAACGTTATGCCGATGTTTTTGAAAAACTTGGCTTTCCGTTAGATTTAAGTCAGTATGTAGCGCCACCTAAAAAGCAACTAACCCCTAAGCTCAACGGCTTAATTGGTGTAGAGCAAAAAAAACTGATTGGCATTGCACCTTTCGCGGCTCACGACGGAAAAATGTATCCTTTAAGCTTAATGACTGAAGTTATTCAAGAGCTAGATGAAACCAATAAATACCGTATCTTTCTTTTTGGCGGAGGAAAGAAGGAAATTGAACAACTTAAAAAGCTTGAAAATCCTTTCGCTAATGTAACTAACGTAGCTGGAAAATTAAGCTTTGAAGAAGAGTTAGCTCTAATTTCAAATTTAGACTTAATGCTTTCTATGGACAGTGGTAATGGTCATTTGGCGGCAATGTATGGCATTCCAGTAATTACGCTTTGGGGCGTTACACATCCGTATGCTGGTTTTGTGCCTTTTGGCCAGCCAGAAAGCAATCAATTACTTGCTGACCGAAAAAAATTTCCTTTAATTCCAACTTCTATTTATGGAAATAAATTTCCGAAAGGGTATGAAGATGCAATAAAGACTATTGCACCGCAAACTGTTGTCATTAAAATTGTTGAGGTACTGGAATAGCTTATTTTATTTAAATTCCACGAATGGTTCCTTTACTTCGGCTTGTGTATTTCTTCACTGTGCAATGATTTTTTGACAGTAGTTGAGGCTTTAAGTTTCAGTGATCTTTTGATTTTAAAAAATAAAGTCTTTAGCCCTATCTTCTCGCTTTTTTTTGGAATTTGGGATTTCAAAATTTGGGATTTCAAGCTTTAAACATCATCATAATCTACAACAATCTTAGCTGTTGTAGGATGTGCTTGGCAAGTTAAGATTAAACCTTCTGCAATTTCAGAATCGGTAAGGATTTGATTTTTACGCATTTCGGCTTTTCCTTCTTTTAAGCGAGCGATACAGGTACTGCAAATTCCTCCTTGACAAGAATATGGGGGATCTAAGCCTTCGTCTAATGCCGCTTCAAGAATAGATTTCGTTTGTGGCATAACAAAGGTTTCTTCCTCATCATCAAGCATAACTACCACGCTAGTATTACCGTCATGTGCTTCTACTAAAAGTCCTTTTTCTGCAGTTGAAAACAGTTCGTGGTGGATTTGTTTTGAATTTACTCCGTTGTGTTTCAATGTAGCCGAAACCTCGTCAATCATTTCTTCAGGACCACACAAATAATAGGCTTCGTGTATATCTTCCCCATATTTATTTTTCAAGAAATAATTTGTGATAGATCGGTCTATTCTTCCAAATCTAGCACCTTCTTCTTCTTTTCTACTGAAAACAAATTCAACATAAAATCTATCCGGATATTGGTCTTTAAGCGCTACTATTTCATCGTAAAACATTGTTTCTTCTACGGTTTTATTGCCATAAATAAGTAAGAAAGTGCTTTGAGGCATTTCTTCCATAGTAGATTTTATAAGCGATAACACTGGGGTTATCCCACTTCCAGCAGCAAAAGCAACATAGTTTTTAATATTTGGCTCCAAAGTAAATTTACCTGTTGGTGGCATTACTTGCAAAGTGTCGCCAGCTTTTAAAACTGAATTTGCATATTGTGAAAATAGTCCGTTTTCAACTTTTTTAACCCCAACCTTTAGTGTTCCACTTTTTGGGGAAGAACATATGGAATAAGCGCGGCGTATCTCTTTGCCATCGGCTAGGTATTTGATTGTAATATATTGTCCAGCTTTAAAAGAAAATGTACCTTTCAAATTATCTGGAATTTGAAAACTAATTGAAACTGAATTTGGAGTTTCTTTTTTTACCTCAGAAACGGTAAGCGCGTGAAATTCGCTCATAATCGTAATTTTTTTTGCAAAAGTACAAATGATATCAGTTAAATAAAGTTTCAACCACTTTAAAGTGATGTATTTTTTCAGGGTTTCATTAAGCAGATAATAAAAAGAAACGTATTTTTACCGCTCTTTAGCGATTCTACATACTAAAAAAGAACCTTTTAAGTTAGAATACCATAAAAACTGAAATCATTTTGAAAGGCACTTATAAAATTACATTATTCACTCTAGCTGTAATATTTTTTGCAGCTTGTTCACGTAAAAAGAACACTTTTATAAACCGTAATGTTCACGCGGTTACTGCTGAGTTCAACACCTTGTACAATGGAGATTTAGCGTTTACCGATGGTAAGAACAGACTTGCAGCAGGTTATCGCGATAACTTTTGGGAGATCTTACCGGTAGAACGTATCGAAATTAAGGAAGCTGAAATTAAAGCCCCAGGGAAAAATAACAGTGGCGATTTTAATAGAGCAGAAGAAAAAGCTGCCAAGGCAATCCAAAAACACTCGATGTATATCGATGGCCGTGAGCATAACCCACAGATAGATGAGGCTTATAT
The DNA here is from genome assembly GCF_014212065.1 of Aequorivita sp. 609. Lineage (NCBI taxonomy): Bacteria > Pseudomonadati > Bacteroidota > Flavobacteriia > Flavobacteriales > Flavobacteriaceae > Aequorivita > Aequorivita sp. 609. Next base: position 388,117 of record NZ_JACJVM010000034.1, read on the forward strand.
TCTTTTAGGAAAAGCACGTTACTACGACGGACGTTTTGTTCCTGCACTAGATGCTTTCAACTTTATCTTAGACCGTTACCCTACTAGTAACAGCATTAATATTGCTAAAGTTTGGAAGGCAAAGACGAATATTCGTTTAAAAAACGAAGAGTACGCAATCGAGAACCTAAAAAGAATGTTCCGAGATGACGATCTTAATGAAGAAGAATTAGCAGATGGTGCTGCAATGATGGCGCAAGCATTTATCAATCTTGATTCATTAGAGCCAGCGCTAGAGTATATGAAGATGGCTGTAGATAACGTTCAGGATAACGAGCTAAAAGGAAGATACACTTTTATAAAAGGTCAGCTTTACAACCGTTTGCAAGAAAAAGATAGCGCAAATATGGCTTTCGATGAGGTGATTGCAATGAATCGTAAAACTTCTCGTGTTTATATGATTAACGCTTACCTTGAAAAAGGAAAGAATTTCGATTACGAAAGTGGAGACCGTACTGCATTCTTAACACTTTTAAACGACCTAGCAGAAAACCGTGAAAACCGTCCGTTTTTAGATAAAATCTATAATCAATTTGGAGATTATTACCGCAATAGCGATAGTATCGAAAGAGCAGTAGAGTATTACAACAAATCGATTCAAGCGTTTAATCAGGATAGAGTACTACAAGCGGTAAACTACCAAACTCTAGCTGAAATTAATTTTGATGATGCCGAGTACAAAAAAGCAGGAGCGTATTACGATAGTACCCTAACTTTCCTTGAACAAAATAGTCGTCAATGGCGTAGAATCACAAAAAAGCGTGAAAATCTTGACGATGTAATTAAATATGAAGACATCGCTGCGGTAAACGACAGTGTGTTGAGGCTAGTGAAAATGAGCCCAGCAGAACAAGAAGCGTTTTTCGTTACGTATACTACTGCTTTAAAAGAACAAGCTCGACTAGATTCAATTGAAGCTGTAAAAACAGAACAGAGAATTGCCAATAACGAATTTTATAAAAAAGATAATACAGCTGCCGGTCCAAACAAAGGTAGCACCTTCTATTTCTACAACACTTCAACTATAGCATACGGAAAAGGAGAGTTTAGAAAAATTTGGGGTGACAGAAAGCTTGAAGATAACTGGAGACTTTCTAGTAAGAATTCTTCGTTAATTTCTGATGAAGACATTGAAGCTGAGGTTATTCCAATTTCTGAAAACGAAAAGTTTAAGCCAGAAACCTATATTGCTTTAATCCCAACCGATGAAAAAGTAATCGATAGTTTAGCAAAAGATAGAAACTTTGCTTACTACCAATTAGGGCTTATTTATAAGGAGAAATTCAAGGAGTACAACCTTGCAGCAAATAGATTAGAGACATTGCTTACCAACAATCCTGAAGATAGGTTAGTGGTTCCTTCTAAATATAACTTGGTTAAAATTTATGAAGAACTAGATAACGCTTCAGCTGCTGAAAAGTATAAGAATGATATTCTAACAAATCATGCTGATACGCGTTATGCGGAAATATTACGCAATCCAAATTCGCAATTACCAACAGACGAATCTAGCCCAGAATTTAAATACAAGCAATTGTATAAAGAATTTGAAGCTGCAAAATACGCTGAGGTAATTGAAAAATGCGATGAGTATATGATGGTGTATAATGGAAATGACATTGTACCAAAATTTGAATTACTTAAAGCTACAGCTCTGGGGCGTCAGCAAGGTTTTGAAGTGTATAAAAAAGCTTTAAACTTTATTGCGCTTAACTACCCAAGTACAGCAGAAGGGAAACAAGCTCAGCAGATTTACAGCAGTGTGTTGCCTCAATTAGAATTTAAAAACTTCGGAAAAGATGAAGATGCTAAATCTTGGAAGCTAGTTTATAAGTTTGAAAATACTGAGGGCGAAGCTGCTGAAAAATTAAAAGAAAAGTTAGATAAAGCGATAGAAAATCACCGTTATGTTAATATGACTGCTTCTATTGATTACTACAATCCGCAAAGTAAATTTGTAATCGTTCACGGATTAAACACTAAAGGTGGTGCGAAAGGTTTTGCCGAATTATTAGAAGAAAATAAAGAGTATAAGGTGAAGCGTCCGTATTTTGAAATTTCTAGCGATAATTATAAAATCGTACAAATTCATAAAAACTTGGATGATTACTTAAAGCAAGAAGCATCCGCACAATAGTTAATTAGAACCTGAAATTCTATAGTATAATAAATATTAAAACCTAAGTCCATGTTTTCAGAAAAAAAAGCCAAGAAAAATAATGTTGAACCAAGTTCGGCTCAAAACAGAATAAATGAAGGCACAAAACTAAAGGGAGATATCTCTTCAACAGGTTTTTTTAGAATTGATGGTACTATAGAAGGAAATGTGCATACACCTTCAAAGGTGGTTTTAGGTAAAACAGGAGTTATTTTAGGGACACTTAGTTGTGAAAATGCCGATTTAGAAGGAAAGTTTGAAGGAAGTCTTCAAGTTTCAGGAACCTTAACGCTTCGATCTACAGCCTTAGTAGAAGGTGAAATTGTTGTGGGAAAACTATCTGTAGAACCAGGAGCGGTTTTAAATGCATCTTGTGTTATGCTAGATGGTACGCCTAAAGCTGGACTAAACGCTCCGAAGTTACCTGGAGATTCGCAGCCTCGTCTTTTTAACAAACAACAAAAAATTAAGGAAGCGTCTGCTCTTCCAAAATCAGACTAACCCTCTCTTATAGTTATGTCTGCCGATAACAAGAATAATAATAGATGGATTGCCCTTTCGGGTATTGGGATTCAGATGGGGCTTACCATTTTCCTTGGAAATCTATTAGGTAAATGGCTAGACAGCACTTTCGAATTAAACTTTTTAGAGCCTACAATCACTATCTTGGCAATTTTCTTGTCTATTTTTAGTGTAATTAGAGGTGTAAATAAATTAAATAAGTAAATGCTTCAGAAAAAAATACTTCATTACACCTTATTATGTGGATTGGTTTTAGTTGCAGGTTTTGCAATTCACAACTTCATTCTTAACCACTTTAATGTAGAACACCCATTTAATCTTTGGAATATTTACCTATTTCAAGGTATAGCGACGCTTATTCTTTGTGCTTCTTTTGAATTTATTTCACAGAAATCACAGCAATTAAAAGATCAGTTAGGCTTTTTGTATTTAGCAGCAATGGCTATAAAAGTTGGATTATTTTGTCTATTCTTTAATAGTATTCTTTTTTCATCATTAGTGTTGTCAAAAACAGACAGTCTTTCTTTGTTAATTCCAATATTTCTGTTTCTCTTTTTAGAGGTTCTGATTATTGTTAAAATTCTGAATAGAAACAACTAAAATATAAATTTGCAATTGTTGTGGGTATTTTAAATAGAAATTCCCTACTTTTGCCGCCGAATTAGACAGGCATTATTTTTTCAAGAGAAGCAATGAAAACATCAATTTATTCAATTAAATTTTTCGGATTACTACTTACTTGTTTGTTGACTATCAATGTTTTTGCTAATCAGAGCAATGAACAAGCGCAACAAGACGACGGAAGAGTAAGTACTCCGAGTGAAATCGAAGAATATATTCTTCATCACTTAAAAGACTCACATGGTTTTCATTTAGTATCTTATACTAATGATGCAGGTGAACGTGTACATGTTGGATTTCCACTTCCAGTTATCGTTTACGGAAACGATGGCTTTACTACATTTATGTCGTCTGAATTTCACCACGACTCTGAAGGTAAGGTGATTGTAGAGAAAAATGGAAGCCGTTTTGTAAACTACCACAGTAAGATTTATGAGTTGGAGGAAGGTGCAACTGAGCTTGTGTTTGACGAAGCGCATCATCCGGTAAATGCTTCAAAACCTTTAGATTTATCGATTACAAAAAGTGTTTTTGGTATTTTAGTAGTAGGTCTATTAATGTTATGGTGGTTCTCATCATTGGCAAGACAATATAAAAAGAGAAGTATTCCAAAAGGATTTGGTCGTGTATTAGAGCCGTTGGTTATTTATGTAAGAGACGAAATTGCTAGACCAAACATCGGTGAAAAGAAATACAGAAAATTCACAGGATACCTTTTAACCGTGTTCTTTTTCATTTGGATTCTAAACTTAATAGGATTAACTCCACTTGGGTTTAACGTAACGGGACAGATTGCAGTAACTGCAGCACTAGCTGTGTTAACGTTAATCATTTATGTATTTAGTGGTAATAAAGATTTCTGGGGTCACATTTTCTGGATGCCAGGTGTGCCAATTTTAATTCGTCCGATCTTAGCGGTAATCGAATTGGTTGGAACATTAATTATTAAACCATTCTCACTTTTAGTGCGTTTGTTCGCAAACATTTCAGCAGGACATATTATCCTTATGAGTTTAATTGCGATTATGATAAACTTAAAAGCAGATTTAACTCCTGTTGGTTCAACAGCGTTATCTTTTGTTTTATCATTATTCATCTCTGTTATCGAGCTTTTAGTAGCGTTCTTACAGGCTTATATCTTTACTATGCTTTCAGCGTTGTTTATCGGTATGGCTGTTGCGGAACACGATCACGATCATGAGCACGATGCACATGGAAATGAAATTCCAGATGCAGAAGATATAAGAGAGAATTTTATATAGTAGTATAGTAGCGTATTTTTTTTGTTTAATTAATTTATATACATTTTTTTATGGAAACAATGATTCCAAATTTAGTAGGTGCTGGTATTATCGTAATTGGTGCTGGTCTTGGTTTAGGTAAGATTGGTGGAAGCGCAATGGAAGCTATTGCACGTCAGCCAGAAGCTGCCAACAAAATCCAAACAGCGATGATTATTATTGCTGCACTTTTAGAAGGTTTAGCATTCGGTGCACTTTTCTTAGGAAAGTAATCCAAAAAAACCAAAGTTCACTTTCCTGTAACGGTTGGTTACAGGAAGTGAATTTTAAAAGAAAAAATTAATAACAAAAATCTTTACCCCAGGGTAATAATATTATGGAAACATTATTAAACGATTTTTCTCCAGGGCTGTTCATGATGCAAACAGTCTTATTAATAGTGCTTATTTTACTAATGGTAAAATTTGCTTGGAAGCCTATCTTAAATTCATTAAATGAAAGAGAAGAAGGAATTCAAGGAGCACTAGATGCTGCTGAAAAAGCAAAACTTGAAATGGCAAACCTTCAGGCGGACAATGAAAGATTGTTACAGGAGGCACGTACAGAGCGTGAAGCTATGCTAAAAGAAGCTCGTGAGATTAAAACAAAAATGATCTCTGACGCTAAAGAAGAAGCTAAAGAAGAAGCAGATAAAATGATTACTCAAGCTCAAGGAGCTATTGAGAGTGAGAAAAAAGCTGCAATTGCTGAAATGAAAGCAACGGTAGCAACACTATCTTTAGAAATTGCTGAAAAAGTAGTAAAAAGCGAACTTTCAGACAATGGCAAGCAAATGAAGCTTGTAAATGAAATGTTAAGTGACGCAAAATTAAACTAATATTCAATGAGCAGAGCAGCTATACGATACGCGAAAGCAATTTTGCAGAAGGCAAACCAGAACAACACCGAGGCTGTTGTTTTTGGCGATATGCAATCTGTGTATAAAACCATTGAAGGCAGTCGCGAATTGCAAACAGTACTTCAAAGTCCTGTTATAAAAGCCAACGATAAAAAGGAAGCTTTGCTAAAAATATTCAGTGGTCAATCAGAAGCTACACACTCTCTAATTAATGTATTGGTGGATAATAAACGTGCACCATTATTAAGAGCTGTGGCAAAAAGCTATATAGATATTTATAACGACCATCAAGGTGTAAAAGCCGCAACTGTTATAACAGCAGTACCACTTACCTCTGAACTTGAAGCTAATGTAATGGCTAAAGTAAAAGAGTTAACGGGTAGTGATAAAGTAACACTTAAAAGTGAGGTTGATCCCGCAATAATTGGTGGGTTTATCCTTAAGGTTGGCGATATTCAATACAACGCGAGTATCTCAAACCAATTAGGAAATTTAAAAAGAGAATTTTCAAAATCAATATAATTAAAATTTACTGGTGCAGGTTTTTAAGGCCACATTCCTGAAAACTACCACCTAAAACCTAGATAAAAATGGCAGAAGTAAAACCAGCTGAAGTATCAGCAATTTTAAAGCAACAACTTACAGGTTACGAAGCAACTGCTTCCCTGGATGAAGTAGGAACTGTTTTAACCGTAGGTGACGGTATTGTTCGCGCATACGGACTTTCAAACGCCGAATATGGTGAATTGGTGGCTTTTGAAAGTGGTCTTGAAGGTATTGTATTGAACCTTGAAGAGGACAACGTAGGTATCGTACTTTTAGGTCCTTCAAAAGAAGTAAAAGAAGGTTCAACAGTAAAACGTACTCAGCGTATCGCATCGCTTAATGTAGGTGAAGGTATTGTTGGTCGTGTGGTAAACACATTGGGTCAGCCTATCGATGGTAAAGGTCCTATCACTGGTGAAACTTATGAAATGCCTTTGGAGCGTAAAGCACCAGGAGTTATTTATCGTCAGCCGGTTACTGAGCCACTTCAAACAGGTATTAAGTCTATCGATGCAATGATTCCTGTTGGCCGTGGTCAACGTGAGCTTGTAATTGGTGACCGTCAAACTGGTAAATCTACAGTATGTATTGATACCATTTTGAATCAAAAAGAATTTTATGATGCAGGTGAGCCTGTATACTGTATATATGTTGCTGTTGGACAAAAAGCTTCTACTGTTGCAAACATTGCAAACGTACTAGAAGAAAAAGGTGCAATGGCTTATACAACTATTGTTGCGGCAAACGCATCAGATCCTGCTCCAATGCAGGTGTATGCTCCTTTCGCAGGTGCTGCAATTGGTGAGTACTTCCGTGATACTGGTCGTCCAGCCTTGATTGTATTTGATGATTTATCTAAACAAGCGGTAGCATACCGTGAGGTGTCGCTTCTTCTTCGTCGTCCACCAGGACGTGAGGCTTACCCTGGAGACGTTTTCTTCTTGCACTCAAGATTACTTGAGCGTGCAGCAAAAGTTATTGCTGATGACGATATTGCAAAAGAAATGAACGATCTTCCAGATTCATTAAAAGGAATCGTAAAAGGTGGTGGTTCTTTAACTGCTCTTCCAATTATTGAAACACAAGCAGGTGACGTTTCTGCTTATATTCCAACAAACGTTATTTCGATTACAGATGGACAGATTTTCCTTGATGGTGATTTGTTTAACTCTGGTGTTCGTCCAGCTATTAACGTAGGTATTTCGGTATCTCGTGTAGGGGGTAACGCTCAGATTAAATCGATGAAAAAAGTAGCAGGTACATTAAAACTGGATCAAGCAGCTTTCCGTGAATTGGAGGCCTTCGCAAAATTCGGTTCAGACTTAGATGCTGCAACTTTAAATGTAATTGAAAAAGGTAAACGTAACGTAGAGATATTAAAGCAATCTGAAAACGATCCTTACACAGTAGAAGATCAAATTGCAATTATCTATGCAGGTTCTAAAAACTTGATGCGTAACGTACCAGTAGAAAAGGTAAAAGAATTTGAAAGAGATTATCTAGAAATGCTTAACCTAAAGCACAGAGATACTCTAGATGCACTAAAAGCTGGTAAGCTTACAGACGAAGCAATTGACGTAATGGTGTCTGTTGCTAACGACGTGTCTGCGAAATATAAAAAGTAATTCAGAATTATGAATTCGGAATTATGAATTATCAATTTATTCATAATTCTGAATTCTAAATTCATATTTGATAGAATGGCGTATAAGCCTCGAAATAATGCAATTGTTGACAAGTCATTTTATTTTGCTTGTAAAATTGTTGTTTATTCAGAGGAGTTAAAGGCAAATCGTTATTACGAAGTAGCCAATCAAATTTTAAAATCTGGAACGAGTATAGGTGCAAACGTAAGAGAATCCCAACGTAGCGTTAGCACAAAAGATTTTAAAAATAAGCTGGGAATTGCTTTGAAAGAAGCTGAAGAAACGGAATATTGGTTAGATATCATTGATGAAACAAACATCTATCCAGTTCCAAAAGGAATGTACGAAGATTGTGATGAATTAATGAGATTGTTAGTGTCGATTATAAAAAACTCATAATTCTGAATTCATAATTCATAATTGAAAAAATGGCGAATTTAAAAGAAATACGTAACAGAATATCATCCGTTAGTTCAACGATGCAGATTACTAGTGCCATGAAAATGGTATCGGCTGCAAAATTGAAGAAGGCTCAGGATGCAATTACAGCAATGCGTCCTTATTCTGAAAAACTTACTGAACTTTTACAAAATTTAAGTGCAACGCTTGGAGAAGACAGCGGAAGCAAATATTCAGACCAACGCGAGGTAAATAAAGTTTTGGTGGTTGCCATTACCAGTAATCGTGGTTTGGCGGGAGCTTTTAACTCAAACATCATAAAACAAGCTAGAAACTTGGCAGCTGAAACGTATGCTGGGAAGCAAGTAGATTTTATGACGCTTGGGAAAAAAGGGAATGACATTCTGAAAAAATTCGGAACGGTAATCGAAAATAACAACAATATTTTTGATGACTTAACCTTCGAAAACTCTTCAGAAATTGCTCAAAACCTAATGGATTTATTCTCTGAAGGCAAGTACGATAAAATTGTAGTGGTTTATAACCATTTCAAAAACGCGGCTACACAGTTAGTAATGACTGAGCAGTTTTTACCTATTTTACCTCCAAAAGCTATTGAAGGTGAAGCAGCAAGCACAACTGAAACAGCTTACATTTTTGAACCTTTCAAAGAAGAAATTGTTGAATCTTTAATTCCGAAAAGCTTAAAAACTCAGTTGTTTAAAGCTCTTCGTGATAGTGTTGCTAGTGAACACGGTGCACGTATGACTGCGATGCACAAAGCAACCGACAACGCAACCGAGCTTCGCGATTCATTAAAACTTCAATACAACAAAGCACGTCAAGCAGCTATTACCAATGAAATCCTTGAGATTGTTGGTGGTGCAGAGGCATTGGCAGGATAGCTTCGGCTGCGCTTAGTTACCGAGCCTCGGTTTATCCCGTATTAATTCGGGAAACTCAGCTAACTTTGTTATTATAAATTATTTAAAAGCCTTTCGAAATCGGAAGGCTTTTTTAGTTCATAAATATTAATTTTTTCCTAAACCTATCTATGTAATATTATGTTGGTAGGTTTTTTGTTCAATAAAATTCGTAATTTTCCAATATGATAAAGCAAATAACTATAATACTGACCCTCCCAATCATTCTCTTTAGCCTTTCTAGCTGCGGAGGAATGAAGAATACGAACAGCAAAAAACTTGTTCAAGACCCTCCTTTTAGAGTAATTGAAGCCTTCTACCAAAATTGGGTAGCCGGAGTAGAAGAAGGCGGTTCGGGAGTTAATATCCACCTTACTTTTAGTGAAAAAGATGCCGATGTATTGATTCAAAATATCTACTTCAGAAATGCTATCCTAGAAGCCAAAGGAAACATAAACGCGCCTAATAAGTTCGTAGGGTATCACAACAATAACACTAAACGAGACGTAATTATGGATGCAGACCCAATGAAAGAAGCCAAAAACACTATTTCAGACGAATTTCCATTTCAATTGAAAGATAACGAGGCGGTAGTTGAATATTGGTATGGTGGAAAAAAGAATTATTATAAAATCGGAAATATTTCGCAAAGAGATATGATTCCGTATCCTCAGGCTAATCCAAATCAGCACGAATAGATAGCTATATCCTGCTAAGGAGTGAGTCTTACGTCTTATGTCTTTCAGTCCCGATAGCTATCGAGACGGTCTTACGTGTTAACCGGACACCACTAATTTCTATTCAATAATGAACCAATCTGAAAAGAAAACTTCTTGAAATTATAATACCTTCCTATTATGAAAATCCTTCACCTAGATAACAATCATCCTTTACTATTAAAAATGTTGAAGGATGCCGGATTTACGAACGAAGAAAATTACACAATTTCTAAAGCCGATACAGAGGAAATTATTTCAGAATATGATGGTATTGTAATCCGCAGCCGTTTCAACATTGACAAGCAGTTTCTCGATGCTGCCAAAAACCTGAAATTTATAGCTCGAGTTGGCGCTGGACTTGAGAGTATCGACATCGATTACGCAGTAAAGCTCGGAGTGAAGCTAATTGCCGCCCCAGAAGGCAATAGAAACGCTGTAGGCGAACATTCACTCGGGATGCTTCTTTCGCTAATCAATAACTTAAACAAGGCCGATAAGGAGGTTAAAAACGGTCTTTGGAATCGAGAAGCCAATCGTGGAATAGAACTAGACGGAAAAATTGTTGGTATCATTGGTTATGGCAATATGGGGAAAGCATTTTCCAGAAAACTTAGCGGTTTTGATTGCGAAGTACTTTGTTATGATATAAAAGAAAATGTAGGGGATGATAATGCAAAACAGGTTTCATTAAAAGAACTTCAGCAACAAGCAGATGTCCTAAGCCTTCATACACCTTGGACCCCTTTAACTGATAAAATGATTGATGCTGAGTTTATAAATGCCTTCTCAAAACCCTTTTGGCTTATTAACACCGCGAGGGGAAAAAGTGTAGTTACTTCAGATTTAGTTTCAGCATTAAAATCTGGAAAAATTTTGGGTGCAGGATTGGATGTATTAGAATTTGAAAAACTCTCTTTTGAAACACTTTTTGATTCAGATAATCTACCAAATTCATTGAAAGAGCTTTTTGCAATGGACAATGTAATTTTAAGTCCGCATATTGCGGGTTGGACGGTGGAAAGCAAGGAGAAACTCGCTACAGTAATTGCTGAAAAAATTATTAGAACTTTTAAAAATTAGAGATGAAGAATAGAGTAACAGGAATTGGAGGATTATTTTTTAAGACAAAAGACCCAGACAAAACGAAGGAATGGTACAAAAACCACTTGGGATTAAACACAGATAATTACGGTTGTACCTTTTGGTGGACGGATGAAAACGGCAACAAATGCTCTACACAATGGAGCCCTTTTAAAGCCGATACCGAATATTTTTCTCCAAGCGAAAAAGACTTTATGTTCAACTATCGCGTGGAAAATTTAGAAGAACTTTTAGAAGTATTAAAAGCAGAAGGGGTGACAATTGTAGGTGAAATGCAAGAATTCGAGTACGGGAAATTTGGTTGGATTTTAGATCCTGAAGGAAATAAAATTGAACTTTGGGAACCTGTTGACAGTGCCTTTTTATGACCTAATTTTTTGACTCCTTCTCTTTTGTTTCAACACCTGCATCATTATCAGTAATTTCCGAGTACTTTTTCTCTAACTCAGCTTGAAATTCCTCCATAACCGGTTTTACAGTGCTTTCTGGCAAATCTGCAATACGAATATACATTAAACCATCCACTGCATTGTTAAACAAAGGATCCACGTTAAATGCAACAACCTTGGCGTTTTGCTTGATATATTTTTTAATAAGAACTGGCAATCGAAGACTTCCAGGCTCCACTTCGTCAATTATTTTATCGAATTTATTGAGATCCGCCTCACTTTCATCAAAAATGAAGTCTTTATCGGCATCCTTCAATTTTACTTTGTATTCTTTCTTCGGATTGATGTATTGCGCCACATATGGATCGTAGTAGTTCGATTTCATAAACTCTATCATCAAACCTTTCGAAAACTCTGAAAACTTATTGCTAATACTCACTCCTCCAATCAAGTAGCTGTGCTCTGGATAGCGCAGGGTGGTATGAACAATTCCCTTCCAAAGTAAAAACAATGGCATTGGCCGCAATTGGTATTCCTTAATAACAAAAGCACGGCCCATTTCAATGGATTTGCTCATCATTTCATATAATTCAGGTTCAAAACGGAAAAGATCCTGCAAGTAAAAACCGTTAATTCCAAATCGAGAAAATATTTCTGAACCTAAGCCCATGCGATAAGCCCCTGCCATTTTTTGAGCGTCATTATCCCATAAAAACATATGGTGATAATAGCTGTCAAACTTATCGAGGTCAGTACTGTTATTTGTTCCTTCACCTACTTCGCGAAAAGTAATTTCACGTAACCGTCCAATTTCCTGTAAGATATAAGGAATGGAATCTGCCTGCGCTAAGAACACCTCATAATTTTTACTTACTAAGAGACGTTTATCAGCATTACGAAGTTTTTCAATTTCGGCTTCCATTGCTTTCAGCGGAATTGGCCCAGCAATTTTTTTAGGTGGTTTTGGAAATTTTAATGTTTTTGGGATGCTGTCCAATAGCTTTTTCTTCTCAAAAGGATTAGAAAGCATATAGGTTTTCTTCCTAAGAAACTCGGTAAAATCTGATAATGATTCGTGTTCTTTTTGGTCGTTTACAGAAATTGGATTTCCAATTCGAACTTTTATTAATCGCTCTTTTTGGGTAAGAAGTTCTGATGGAAGCTTGGCTGTACGTAAGGTGTCACTAATCTTAGCCATACGGTAAAACAACTTGCTGTTTTTTGCGTGAAAATAGATCGGGACAACCGGCACTTCGGCTTTTTTAACCAATTTCATCGCAGCTTCTTCCCAAGGCTTATCAACCAAAAGTTTTTCTTCCCTATAGGTCGAAACCTCTCCGGCAGGAAAAATTCCTAGCGGATTACCTTCTCGTAGATGTGTAATAGCTGCTTTAAAACCTGCAACACTAGACTTTACATCCTTTCTATCTTCAAAAGGATTTACAGGCATTACATAGGGCTTTAGAGGCTCGATTCTATGTAAAAGAAAGTTGGCAATAATTTTAAAATCGGGGCGGTGTTCTAACAGTAATTTTAACAGAAGAATCCCGTCGATTCCACCTAATGGGTGGTTGGAAATGGTTATAAAAGCCCCTGTTTTAGGGATTCTACGAAGATCTTCTTCGGGAATTTCGAATTTTATTTCAAACTCTTCAAGCAGTGCATTTACAAATTCAAGATCCTGGAGATGCTTGTTTCTATCGTAAATTTTATTCAGCGTGGTAATGTTTAAAATCTTCATTAAAGACCAGCCCATAAATGTGCCTAGAAAGCCGAATTTATCTACGTTTATTGCTTTTGCAACTTCCTTTGCGTTGACTAATCCCATGAAATATTTTAGCTGTTTATATCCAACAAATATAGCGAAACCGATTGATACTACTCCTTAATTACCAATTGCACCGTTTCTTTGCTTTCTTGTTTTAAAAGTACGTTTTTATTTTCAGCAAGTGCCTTAACCTCAGTTGGGTTAAAATGCCTAATTGTGTATAGTGTGACGTTCTCATTCCATTTCACACGGAATTTTTCTCGCAATTTTGCTAATAGAATTTCTAAATTACCGAATTTATCGTTCACACAAACCGAAAAACTTATAGCAGAATTTTGAATTAGCTCTACTTTCATTTTATAGGTATGAAGCCATTTAAACACATCGCCAATGTTGTCTTCCATCATAAATGAAAAATCTAACGATGATAAGGAAATTAGCACTAAGTCCTTCTTTAATATGAAGCAAGAAGTTTCTGGATCTATTCTGTCTCCTTTCCCAACACAAGTTCCCGGAGCTGTAGGATTTAGAAAGGACTTTACAAAAAGTGGAATTTCTTTGCGCTGCAGTGGCTGTAAGGTTTTAGGATGTATTACCGATGCCCCGTAAAATGCAAGCTCTATAGCTTCACGATAACTAATGCGATTTAAGAGTAATGTTTTTGTAAAATATCGCGGGTCTGCATTTAAAACTCCTGGAACATCCTTCCAAATAGTTACACTTTCTGCATTTAAGCAATAGGCAAAAATTGCAGCAGTGTAATCACTCCCTTCTCGACCTAGAGTAGTGGTGAAGTTGTTTGTGTTTTCTGAACCTAAAAAACCTTGAGTTACACTAAGTCCCGAAGTATTTACTTTTCTTGATATTTTTTGCTGCGTTAATTTCCAATCTACACTAGCATCTCGATAGTTGTCATCGGTAATTATGCATTTGCGAACGTCTATTAATTCGTTTTTTAATCCAAATTCTGTAAGGTATTCAGAAACTATAGTGCTTGAAACTAATTCTCCGTATCCTACTACTTGATCATAAACGAAAGCGTGATTTTTAGATTTGTTTACTTTTAAAAAGGATACCATCTTATCAAATAACTTAGCTATTTTTTGATATATAAGGTGGTTTGTATTCTCAAATAATCCATTAACTATCTCTAGGTGATACTCTTTAAACGTTGCAACAAATTCGTTACAAGTAGTAGTGTTATTTTTTAGATATTCAGCTATTACATTTTCAAGTAAATTGGTAGTTTTTCCCATTGCAGAAACCACAACTACAATATTCTTTTCTTCTGTAGCTTTAAGTATTTCAGCAACATTTTTTACACCATCTGCGTCTTTTACAGATGCTCCTCCAAACTTGAATATTCTCATAAATTTTTTATATCAATCTCTTTAACACGAATGAATACTGAAAATAGTGTTTACTACATTATTTTTCAATAAAGGCTTTTAGTCCTTTTTCATCCATATGTACAACGCGCCATTCTTTCATAATATTTGCGCCACTGCGTTCGTAAAATCGAATTGCTCCAGTATTCCAATCTAGTACATCCCATGCAACCCTTTTTAACCCTTGATTGTAGGCAAATTTCATAACTTCGGTATAAAGAGCCTCCCCAATACCTTTGCCGCGATGTTTTTCTTTTACAATTAAATCTTCTAGGTGAAGCGTGCGTCCCTTCCAAGTGGAAAAACGGTAATAAATTAACGCTGCTCCAACCACTACATTATCAATTTCTGCAACAAAACAAGTAAACAGTGGATTTTCGCCAAAACCATTAATCTCTAAAACTTCAACCGAAATTTCAACAGCATCTGGTTCATTTTCAAAAACCGCAAGTTCTTTAATAAGTTCTAGAACCTGTGGCATATCCATTTTATTCGCTTTTCTAACCTCCATTCACGTTATTTTACTCGTTTTCAAAATCGAGTTAAGTTTCTTCTTGCAAATATCGGTTCAATTTCTTAAAAATCCCGATATTTGCGTGAAATTCAGGAACCCCTACATCACAATGGCAAAAATAAATCAATCTCTTGGCGAATTTATAATTGAAAATCAAGAAGAATTCAAGTATTCCTCAGGTGAGCTTTCACGACTCATAAATTCAATCCGTTTGGCGGCTAAAGTGGTAAACCACAAAGTTAATAAGGCCGGATTAGTAGACATATTAGGTACTGCAGGAAATCATAATGTACAAGGTGAAGATCAGCAGAAATTAGATGTTTTTGCAAACGAAGTTTTTATAAACACACTTACAAATCGCGAAATAGTTTGCGGGATTGCAAGTGAAGAAGAAGACGACTTTATTACAATTAAAGGCAGAAACGAAAAAAACGACAATAAATACGTTGTTTTGATGGATCCTTTAGACGGTTCTTCAAATATTGATGTAAACGTTTCGGTTGGAACTATTTTCTCCATTTTTAGAAGAGTAACTCCTACAGGAACTCCTGTAACTATTGAAGACTTTCTTCAACCGGGAATCAATCAAGTTGCTGCTGGATATATCGTTTACGGAACTTCAACTATGATTGTATATACAACAGGTCACGGTGTAAATGGTTTTACCTTAAACCCAGCCATCGGAACATATTACTTATCTCACCCAAATATGAAGTTTCCTAAAGAGGGACATATATATTCGGTAAATGAAGGTAATTACGTACACTTCCCACAGGGAATTAAAGACTACATTAAATATTGCCAAAAGGAAGAAGAAGATCGCCCTTATACTTCACGTTATATAGGTTCGTTAGTATCAGATTTCCATAGGAATATGATAAAAGGAGGGATTTATATCTATCCAAGTACTTCTAAAGATCCGAAGGGGAAACTTAGACTTTTATACGAATGTAATCCAATAGCTATGATTGCTGAACAGGCGGGAGGAAAAGCTAGTGATGGTTTTCAACGTATATTAGAAATAGAACCAAAAAGCTTACATCAACGCGTTCCATTTATTTGTGGAAACACCGATATGGTTGAAAAAGCTGAAGAGTTTATGAAAAACTCAAAATAAAATAAAAAGCCCGAAACTATTGTTTCGGGCTTTTTTATATCTTAAAATAGAAACTTAGTCTTTTCTATTTAATAAGTATCTGTAATCTTCCAGGCTTAATCCTCCAGAGTAAATTGCGATAGATCTTTTAATCAAATCTCTTGCAAGTTCTGTAGTGTACCCAAGTCCGATAGCGTATTTTTCAATTAAGAAACGCTCGTGATCGTCAATTACATTGTCTGCAAAAATAATTTGAAACAAATCGTGCATACGCTCTAAACGTCTTTCAGCCGAGTTAGGAGGGTTTATAGGATATTTTAAAGGATTCTTTATGATTTCGGCATATTCAGATTCTACAATATCTAATTTACGCGCCAATCGCTTAAGCATTTTCTCTTCCTCAATGTTGATTTCACCATCAACCGCAGCCATATTAACTATTGAAGCAAAATGGCCTAAATTTCGGGAATGCTCCCCGCTCTCAAATAAATCTGTAAATGACATAATTTGGTTTTAAATATCCTACAAATATAAAACTTGTAAATGAAATTTACGACAAAAGCAAAGCAATCTATTTTATAGCTGTCGGTATTATTTTATTGCATTGATATAAACTTTTCTTAATTGAGAGCCCATCGGCTTAGACTTTCTTTAATTTTAAAGAGATATAAAAATAAGAAAGTGTACCAACCGCTATTAGTTTTTAATGAAAAAGGCATTTATTGTCAACAAGCAGATGTGTATATAGATGCTTGGAAACCTGTGGATAAGTGTATTATTACCCACGGTCATGCAGATCATAGTCGTTGGGGACACAAAAAATATATCACTCATAAAAATAACGTTCCAATTATTAAACACCGATTGGGTGAAATTGTAGTTTCTGGAAAAGAATGGAACGAATCTTTTACAATAAATGGGGTTAAATTTTCACTTCATCCTGCCGGGCATATTGTAGCATCTTCACAAGTGAGGGTGGAGTACAAAGGCGAAGTATGGGTGTTTACAGGAGATTTTAAAACTGAAAATGATGGCATAGCCGAACCTTTTGAACTTGTAAAGTGCAATACATTTATTACCGAGTGTACATTTGGAATTCCCGCTTTTAAATGGACTCCCCAAGAGGAAGTTTTTTCCGATATCAATAATTGGTGGGCGGCAAATAGGGCTGAAAATAAAACTTCTGTTCTCTTCGGATATTCTTTAGGGAAAGCACAACGCCTACTTAAGCATCTAGACCCAAATATTGGAAAAATCTACACCCACGGAGCCATAGAAAATATGACTCAAGTTTTACGAGAGAATTATGATTTTCATCAAACAACTCGAGTTACCCGAGATACTAAAAAAGAAGACCTATTAGGAAATATAGTCTTAGCTCCTCCAAGTGCGCACGGCGGAACTTGGATTAGAAAAATGGTGCCTTTTGTTACTGCTAGTGCTAGTGGATGGATGACATTTAGAGGAGCGAGAAGACGAAGAGCAATAGATAGAGGGTTTGTGCTAAGCGACCATGCAGATTGGGACGGACTCCTTACTACAGTTAAAGAAACAGGTGCCGAAAAAGTAATTGCCACCCATGGTTATACCGAAATTTTCTCTCGTTATCTACGTGAAGAAATGGGACTAGATGCACGTACCGAAAAAACGCAATACGAAGAGGAAGGTAGCGAAACCCTGAAAAAAGAAGAGGATGACATTTCGCCTGCGTTCAGTGGTACTACACAAGCCAAATTTAATGAAGACGAATAATGAAAGATTTCGCCCGACTCATAAAAAAACTAGATAGCACCAATAAAACTACTGAAAAGGTGGCGGCGCTTACGGCTTACTTTCAAATGGCGAATGATGAGGATAAGTTATGGACAATTGCAATATTATCGCATCGACGTCCAAAACGACCTGTAAATACTTCATTATTGCGAATATGGGCTACAGAAATTAGTGGAATTCCTCTTTGGCTTTTTGAAGAAAGTTATCATATAGTTGGTGACCTTGCCGAAACAATCGCTCTTATTTTACCTAGTAAAGCACAAACAGAGGAAACAACAAAGTCCCTATCGCAATTTATACTTGAAATTATAGAGCTTCGAACGCTTCCTGAAGAGGAAAAGAAGAAATATTTACACGAAAATTGGCTTGCATTAAATTATTTTGAACGTTTCGTTTTTAATAAAATCATTACGGGAAGTTTTAGGATAGGTGTGAGCCAGAAGTTGATGACAAGGGCGCTTTCAAAGGCTACAGAAATTGACGAAGATATTCTCGCTTATAAACTAATGGGAGATTGGACGCCACAGAAAACCACTTTCAAAAAGTTAATTTTAGAACACAACGAGGAAGATTACCTAAGCAAACCTTACCCTTTTTACTTGGCTTATGCAGTTGAAGATAATTTTCAAGAAGATTTAGGGTCGATTTCCGACTGGAGTTTTGAACATAAATGGGATGGCATTAGAAGTCAGGTAATCATAAGGAATGACGAGGTTTTTGTTTGGTCCAGAGGAGAGGAATTAGTAACCGATAAATATCCTGAGTTTCAAAAGTTTCTCTCAGTAATTCCCAATGGAACTGTAATTGATGGTGAAATTCTACCTTTTGGAAATGGCGAAATTGGAAATTTTAATGCGCTACAAACGAGAATTGGACGGAAAAATTTATCCAAAGCGCTCTTAGAGAAAACCCCAGTGATTTTGAATGCTTATGATTTATTGGAATGGAATGGAGAAGATATACGGCAGATGCCTTTTTTAGAACGAAGAAAAATTCTAGATAATCTCATTCAAGGAATTGACAGTTTAGAAAATGGAATATATTTAAGTGAAACTATGACTTTTAATACTTGGGAAGAAGCTACGGCAGAACGAGAGTTATCACGAGAGAAGCGCAGCGAAGGTCTAATGCTAAAACGAAAGGATTCCCCGTATTTAGTCGGGAGAAAAAAAGGCGATTGGTGGAAGTGGAAAATAGATCCTTTTACTATTGATGCTGTTTTAACTTATGCCATGCGTGGGCACGGGCGTAGAGCTAATTTGTATACCGATTACACATTCGGACTTTGGCATGAAGGTGAGTTAGTGACTTTTGCTAAAGCCTACTCAGGGTTAACAGATGCAGAATTTAGACAAGTGGACGCGTGGATTAAACGAAATACCTTGGAACGTTTTGGCCCAGTAAGAAGTGTAACTCCTCATCACGTTTTTGAAATTGCCTTTGAAGGAATAGCAGAAAGCAGCCGTCATAAAAGCGGAGTTGCAACACGTTTTCCAAGAATTTTAAGATGGCGAAAAGATAAACGCATAGAAGAAGCTAATACGCTAGATGATTTAAAAGCCTTAATTCCGAAGTAATCCATTAAAGCTATGCTGTAAACAAAGTAAGACCTCTCTCATTTTCAATTAGGGGTGTCAGCTTTGCTGACGGGGTGATTGAAGCGATATTTTGATTAAATTGAAGCTATGAAAAAGCAAATTCATAATCTTAAAGAAATGGAGGTCTACCGCAAAGATTTGCGAAATAATTCAACCTCAGCTGAAGCTTATTTATAGAATCATTTAAAAGGCTCTAAACTCTATGGCAGAAAATTTAGAAGGCAACATAGTATCGAGCATTATATAGTTGATTTTTATTGTCCTTCAGAAAAACTTATTGTGGAGCTTGACGGTCAAATTCATTTAAATAGTACAGCCGATGAATATGATAGAAAACGAGAAATAGATTTGGAGAATTTAGGGTTTACAGTTATACGTTTTGAAAATAAAATGGTTTTCGACTTTTTACCATCTGTTTTGAAGGAAATATCGGACCATTTTAAAATTAAAGAGTAACCTATAAAAGCTTTGCATTTAAACCAAATAAGGTTCCCCTCCTTTCCAAGGAGGGGTGTCAGCTTTGCTGACGGGGTGGTTGAAGCCTAATTACTAACAAACTAAATAATTTGAATAACAAGCAACTCATATCATTAACAACCTCATGGTTCCAATCCAAATCCTGGACTCCATTCCCATTCCAAAAACAAACTTGGAAGGCTTTTTTGGACGGGAAACACGGGTTGTTAAACGCTCCCACTGGAAGCGGAAAAACCTATGCCTTATGGGTTCCTATAGTGCTTCAGTATTTAAAACAAAACCCAGATTATAAAACGAAACACACCAAAGGAATTAAAGCTATTTGGATTACGCCTTTACGCGCGCTTTCAGTAGAAATTCAACAATCAGCACAACAATTTGCAGATGATTTAGGTACTGGGATGACTGTTGGAATTAGAACTGGCGACACCTCACAAAGTGAACGTGCAAAGCAAAAACGACAGATGCCGGATTTGTTGATTACAACACCTGAGAGTTTAATGCTCCTATTAGCTTCAAAAGGCTACGAAAAAACGTTTAAAACGCTCACTGCTGTGGTGGTAGACGAATGGCACGAGCTTTTAGGTAGTAAGCGTGGAGTGCAAATGGAGCTCGCACTTTCTAGGTTGAAAACTGTTTCGCCAAACTTGAGAATTTGGGGGATTTCTGCAACTATCGGAAATTTAGAAGAGGCACAAGATGTCTTGTTGGGAATGGATTCTGATTTCAGAAAGAACTCAGTATTGATTAAAGCAAAAGAAAAATCTAAAATTCAGGTCCGTTCTATAATTCCTAAAAAGATGGAAACTTTTCCTTGGAGCGGACATTTGGGATTACACCTATTAGAAGAAATTGTTCCTATCATTAAAAGCAGTAAAACCACGATAATTTTTACAAACACCCGTAGACAATGTGAAATTTGGTTTCAGAAATTATTAGAAAAACATCCAGAATTTGCTGGTGAAATCGCCATGCATCACGGTAGTATTGGAAAAGATACCCGTCTTTGGGTAGAACAAGCGATACGCAATGAATCGCTACTAGCGGTAGTTGCTACCTCTAGTTTAGACTTGGGAGTAGATTTTGCCCCTGTGGAAACCGTTATTCAAATTGGTGGCCCCAAAGGGATAGCCAAATTTCTTCAACGTGCCGGGAGAAGTAACCACCGACCAGGAGAACCTTCGGTAATATATTTTCTTCCTACTCACGCACTTGAACTTTTAGAAGCATCGGCGCTGAAAAAAGCGGTTAAAGATGAGGTTGTGGAAGACAGGACTCCATATTTACTAAGTTTTGACGTTTTAATTCAGTATTTAGTTACCCTTGCTGTAAGTGATGGATTTTTTCCTAAAGATATTTACTCAGAAATAAAAAAAACGTTTTGTTTTCAAGGAATTACAGAGGAGCAATGGAATTGGTGTCTTAATTTTATAACAGTAGGAACTCAAAGTTTACAAGCCTACGACGAATACAAAAAAGTGGAAGTTACTCCCGAAGGGCTTTTTAAAGTAGAGAGCCGACGAATAGCAATGATGCATCGCCTTAGTATTGGAACAATAGTAAGTGACTCTATGATGCTTGTAAAGTATGTTTCGGGAGGGTTTATCGGAACAATAGAGGAGTGGTTTATTAGTAAAATGAAACCTGGAGACACTTTTGTTTTTGCGGGGAGAACCTTAGAATTGGTTCGTATTAGGCAAATGCAGGCACAAGTTCGTAGAAGTAATAAACGCACTAATAATATTGTGAGTTTTATGGGTGGCCGCCTACCGCTTTCCTCACAGATGAGTAAAATTCTTCGAGAAGAAATGCAGAGCGCTCGATTGCCTGAAGCAAATCGTAAACAAAGCATACCTGAATTAAAGGCTTTAGGTCATATTTTTGAAAGACAAGAGCGTGAAAGTATAGTTCCGGGTGAAAATGAATTTTTAATAGAAACGTTTAAAACACGTGAAGGTTACCACTCGCTTTTTTATCCCTTTGAAGGGCGATTTGTTCACGAAGCAATGAGTAGTTTATTAGCTTATCGAATTAGTTTGTTGTCTCCCATCACCTTTTCATTGGCTTACAATGATTATGGGTTTGAACTGTTGAGCGACCAGTTTTTAGATATTCAGACTATATTAGATAACAATCTTTTTACAGATGAATATCTCTACGACGATCTCTACAAAAGTTTAAATTCCACGGAGTTGGCTCGTCGAAAGTTTCGTGATATTGCGGTTATAAGCGGAATGGTTTTTCAAGGCTACCCGAATAAAGCGGTTAAAACAAAACATCTGCAAAGTAATAGTCAGTTGTTATTTGATGTGTTTAGAGATTATGAACCGGATAATTTATTATATCTTCAAGCTTATCGTGAAACCTTTGAACATCAACTGGAAGAAGGTCGATTGCGGAAAGCTTTAGAACGTATTAACTCCCAAGAAATAGTTTGGAAACAATGCGAAAAAGCGACTCCGTTTAGCTTTCCGATAATTACAGATAGACTCCGAGAAAAGCTATCTTCAGAAAAACTGGCTGATAGAATTAAAAGAATGACTTTGCAACTAGAGAAATGATTGAAACTATCGAAATAAATAATAATATTTTTCAATTACACCCAAGTGGTGCTATTTATTGGGTGACCAATAAAATGTTGCTTATCGCAGATGTGCATTTAGGGAAGGTACTTCATTTTAGAAAATATGGCGCGGCTATTCCGGCAAGTGCTGCTTATAAAAACTTTGAGACACTCACAGAGGTTGTAAATCATTTTGAGCCGAATTCAGTTTGTTTCCTGGGCGATTTGTTTCATAGTACATTGAATAAGGAGTGGAGGGAATTTGAAAAATGGGTAGAATATTGCAAGGCAAAAGTTATTCTAGTTTCAGGGAATCACGATGTTATTCCTCAATATTTATACGAGAATTTGGGAGTAGAGGTTATAGATGAATTAGTATTGAACGATTTTCATTTAACCCACCATCCCTCTGAAACTGATAAAGGTTTTAATTTTTGTGGTCACGTACATCCAGGGATAAGAATGAAAGGTATGGGGAGACAATTTGTGAAACTCCCTTGTTTTTATAAAACTGAAAATCAGCTTATTTTGCCGGCATTCGGAAACTTCACAGGGAAATATATATTAACACCTTCTAGTAATGATGAGGTGTTTGTAATAGTAGAGGGAGAAGTAATTTGTGTATCACGTTAACTAAAATAATTATGAAAAAGACTTTACAAATCGCTAATATCATAGCTTTCGTAGCTACTGTTTTTATTAATTATTTCGCCAATACTGGAAAAATGAATGGAACTACAGTAGGAGAGGTGTCGAATAATATTAATTCCCTTTTAACGCCTGCAGGCTATGCCTTTTCAATTTGGGGGATTATTTATTTAATGTTGTTGGGCTTTGTGGTTTATCAATGTAGAAGTCTTTTTACTAAAGTGAGAGATGATCAATTTATATTGGATACAGGTTGGTGGTTTGTAATATCGTGTCTCGCCAATTGTTTGTGGATTACCTTATGGATTTACGGATATATAGGTTATTCAGTAATTGCAATTTTTATACTTCTCTTTTCAATTTTGAAAATCGTAATGAATAACCGAATGGAACTTTGGGATGCTCCAATTTCTGTAATTGCATTTGTTTGGTGGCCATTTGTGTTTTATAGTGGATGGGTTACAATTGCAGGTGTCGTAAATGTTGCTGCTTATTTAAAAACTATAAACTGGAATGGATGGGGAATAAGTGAAGTTACTTGGACGGTTATAATGATTGTTATTGCGGGAATAATAAATTTAATAGTTACCTGGAAAAGAAATATGCGTGAGTTTGCTTTGGTTGGAACTTGGGCCTTAGTTGCTATAGCTGTTGCAAATTGGGATGAAAATAAAATTGTTGTTTATGTGTCTTTATTAGTGGGGGTAATACTATTTATAAGTAGTGGCTATCACGCATTTAAAAACCGTGAAACGAGTCCGGTTAATAAGTGTAAAGAATATTTAAAGAGTTGATTTTAATTTGTAAAAGGATGAATATTTTAAAATTTAAATTATTTATGTGTCTTTTATATTGCGATGTTTAAAATAAATCAATTAAAACATTGCTAATTATGTTAAAGTTTTAATTCGCTCCCTTTGATAAATGCTGATTTTATTGACTTTTATGATTTTTATTAATCAAACGATATTTTATTTGTTAAAATAATTGTTTTATATCTTTTATTTAAGTGAATTTTAGTTTTATTTTGTATAGATAAATCAAACATTAACTGAATTATTCACTAAATCAAAGTAATCATGAAAAACATTTACAAAATTGTTTTTTCAATGTCCTTATCATTACTTTTCCTACCTGGACATGTTTCCGCGCAAGAAAAAGATGATATAAAGAAAAGCAATAATCAACAACAAGGACTAGTAGTATTCGATGCTTCTCATTCGTATTCCCTTCAAAATTCAACTACAATTTTTAAGGATGTTTTAAATCCCTCCCCACAAACTTCCTTTACTACACTAAGACAAGAGCAAGATCATTTAGGTTTTACTCATAAAAAGATGCAACAATACCACAAGGGTATAAAAGTTGAATTTGCAACGGTAACATTAAGTAGTAAAAATGGTAAGGTTCAAACATTAAGCTCTGCTTATTTTCCTATAGAAGATGACTTAAACACTAGCCCGTCAATTAGCAATAATCAAGCTTTATCTAGAGCAATGAGTCATGTGGGTGCTAGCTCCTATATGTGGCAGAATCCAACTGAAGCAGCTTTATCTAATTATTCGAAACCTACAGGAGAATTGGTGATTTTACCAGCTCTTGAAAATATTAACAACGCAAATCGCTTAGCCTATAAATTCGACATTTACGCAACGGCTCCTCTATATAGAGCAGATGTTTATATAGACGCTAAAACAGGTCAATTTATAATGGAAAACAAGCGAATTCACCATGCAAACGTACCTGCAACAGGAACTAGTCTTTACAATGGCAATGTGTCTTTTACTGCAGATAACGCATCTGGACCTTACCGTTTGCGTCAAACAACCAGTGGTGGAGGTATTCAAACTTTTGATTTAAATAATGGCACCAATTATAACAATGCTTCAGATGTAACCAGCAATTCTACAAACTTTACTGGCAATGCTACTGGTGTGCAAGCACATTGGGGAGCCGAAAGCACTTGGAATTATTTCAATCAAAAGCATGGAAGAAATTCATATAACAATGCAGGTGCAATTATAAAATCTTATGTAAGCTATTCTAGTAATTATGTGAATGCTTTTTGGGATGGTAGCCGAATGACATACGGCGATGGAGATGGTGTAAATTATGGACCATTAGTTTCATTAGATATTTGCGGTCACGAAATTACTCACGGTGTTACAGAATATTCAGCGAACCTTGTTTATAGCTACCAATCTGGAGCTTTAAATGAATCGTTTTCAGATATTTTTGGAGAGTCTATTGAAAAATATGCTTCAGGAACAAACGATTGGTTGATGGGAGACGATATAGGAGCAGGTGGAAGCGGTGGAGCCTTGCGCTCTATGAGTAATCCTAATGCTTTTAATGATCCTGATACCTTTCAAGGAACCTATTGGCATACAGCATCAAGTGATAACGGAGGAGTGCATATAAACTCTGGAGTACAGAACTTTTGGTTTTACGTGTTGAGCGTAGGTAAAAGCGGTACAAATGATAAAGGAGACAGCTATAACGTTACAGGAATTGGAATGGATAAGGCAGCAGCAATTGCATACAGAAACCTTACTGTTTATCTAAATTCTAACTCGCAATATAGCGACGCTAGAAACGGAGCAATCCAAGCGGCGAAAGATCTTTATGGCGCTGGAAGTGCAGAAGAAATTGCAACTACAAATGCGTGGTATGCAGTTGGAGTTGGCGCAGCTTACGGCGGTGGCGGCGGAGGTGGTAGCGACTACTGTGCTTCACAAGGAAATAATGTAAATGATGAGTATATCAGCAGAGTTCAATTAAATACTATTGACAATGCTTCTGGAGCTCAGAAATATTCAGATTTTACAAGTATCTCTACAAACTTACAAGAAGGATCAACCTACACTATTACTGTTACACCAACTTGGACGGGAACTACATACAATGAAGGTTATGCTGTTTGGATTGATTATAATGGAGATAAGGATTTTAACGATGCAGGAGAACTTGTTTGGTCTAAGGCAGCTTCAAAAAACACACCTAATAGCGGAACATTTACAGTGCCTTCTGGAACTGTAGGAGGCGAAACTAGAATGCGTGTTTCTATGAAGTACAACGGAATACCAACATCTTGTGAAACATTTAGCTACGGTGAAGTTGAAGATTATACAATTAATTTAGGTTCAGCTGGCCCAGATACACAAGCTCCAACAGCACCTACTAGCTTAGCAGCTTCAAATGTTGCGCAAACTACACTTTCACTTTCTTGGAGTGCATCTACGGATAATGTGGGTGTTACAGGATACGAAGTTTTTCAAGGTAGCTCAAGTTTAGGTACAGTAACTGGAACTTCAGCAAATATTACTGGATTATCACCAGCTACGGCTTATTCGTTTAAAGTACGTGCATTCGATGCTGCTGGAAATAACTCTGGTTATAGCAATACTGTAAATGTTACAACGCTTTCTAATGGTACTGTAGAATATTGTAATTCTAAAGGAAACAACTCTAATTATGAGTGGATTGATCTTGTTAAACTAAATAACTTAAACAATCCGTCAGGAAATGATGGTGGTTATAAAGACAATACGAATATGTCTGCAAATGTACCTTATGGCTCAAATACAATTCAAATAAGTGCAGGGTTCTCTGGTAGAGGTTATACTGAATATTGGAAAGTTTGGATTGATTACAACCAGAATGGAACTTTCGATTCTAATGAACTTGCTGTTAGCGGTTCGTCTAGAAGTAGCGGAACGTTAAGCGGAACTTTTAATGTGCCGTCTACAGCTCTTGCAGGACCAACAAGAATGCGTGTTTCTATGAAATACAATAGCTCACAAACTGCTTGTGAAACATTTAGTTATGGTGAGGTAGAAGATTATACTGTTGTAATTGGAGCGAATGGTGTTGCACCGCAAGGATTTAATGGGGGTGACTCTGTTTCATCTAATATAACGCTATATCCAAACCCAGCTAAACACTATCTAAACATTGCGTTATTAGATGCAGTAGGTAAAGATTATGTAATCTATAATGTTATGGGGCAAGTAGTAGGTAAGGGAGCATTTACTGAAAACTTAGATGTTTCTTCCTTACAAAACGGAGTTTATATGTTAGAGATAAACACCGAAGACTCAAAAATGATGAAGCGATTCGTTAAAGAGTAAGTATTTTTTTCATTAGCAAAGAGGCCTGGTTCAAATTTGAATCGGGCCTCTTATTTTTTATGTCTTTTAAAACTTATAGTGGAGCTCCCACTTGTATATCACATCTATGACCTGGTTGTCCGTGAGGAGGGTTTATTTTCCCTTCACCAGATGCCTGAATAGGGCTTGTAGTGTTTGTGTTCATTGGCTTAGCTTTTATAGTACTAGATCCAGTGCCATTTAAAGGTGCGCCAACAGGAATTGTACAATCATGCCCCGGTTGTCCGTGAGGTGGATTAACAGCTAAATTCCCACTTGAATTTGTTGATCCCTGAGTTTGGGTTGGAGCTACATTCTGTAAAGCTTGCTTTTTTTGTTCAAGTGTAACTTCTTGTGGAGTTTGTGTTGTGCTCTCAGTCTTAGTTTCTTTATCATTACAAGAAACGAATAATAATGCTGAAGCAGCGAATAAGGTTAGAAATGATTTTGATTTAATTTTTGAAAATAACATACTTCTCTTCTTGTTTAATTTATGACCGCTAAAACTACAAAAAATTACATAGAATCACTCGTAGTAGATTACAGATCAAATTTTAAAGCTATACGGAGAGTATTTCATCCTTAGTTAAAATCTCTTCATTTCTGAGTCTTAAAAAAATTTGAGCGACTGCAATAGTATCTTTTTCGCAGTAAACGATTATTCTGTCAATGTCTTTTTCTTCATAATATACACTACCCACTTGGCTGCCGTCGATGTCATCTTTGGGTGAAGGTATTCCCAGTACGTGCGTCATTAATTTAAGTGAAGTAAAAGTTTTATAATCCCCAAACTTCCATAGTTCTAGCGTATCTAGGTGAGGAACTTCCCAAGGTTTTTTCCCGAAAAGGTCAAGTTTATATGGAATTTCAATTCCGTTAATTATCATTCGTCTAGCAATATAAGGGAAATCGAATTCTTTTCCATTATGAGCACAAAGTAGATGATTAGGTTTGTTGAAATGTGTGTCTAGAAGATTTTTAAAGTCTTTTAAAATCTTTACTTCATCCCCGTGAAAACTAGTAACTCGAAAGTTTCTAGCATCACCTTTAAGCACAAAATATCCAACAGAAATACAGACTATTTTACCAAATTCAGCCCAAATGCCTGCTCGATCATAAAACTCTTCGGCTGATATTTCATCTTTTCGTTGATACTTGCTTTTAAGATCCCACAGTGATTTTGTAGTATCATCAAGCTCATCATAATATTGATGCTGAGGTACGGTTTCGATATCCAAAAACAGGATGTTTTCTAAATTAATGCGCTTTATCATAATGCTGAGGTTTATCTCTAATGGTTCATTAAAGCTACAAAAAATTAAAATCTTTCACCATAAAACAAATGTAGCTGCGATACATTTACTTATCGCAGCTACACTTATAAATTAGGTTGTTGAAGTCTTTTAGTCAATAATATCAAACCCACAATAAGGAACTAAAACTTCTGGAATTTTAATTCCATTCTCTGTTTGGTAGTTTTCAAGAATTCCTGCCAATACGCGAGGAAGGGCTAAAGAGCTTCCATTTAATGTGTGTACAAGTTTGTTTTTGCCATCAGAATCTTTAAATCGAAGCTTTAATCTATTCGCTTGGAATGTTTCAAAGTTTGATACTGAAGAGATCTCCAACCATCTATCTTGTGCCGTTGAAAACACTTCAAAATCATAGGTAAGGGCAGAAGTGAAACCTAAGTCACCACCACATAATCTAAGGATTCTATAAGGTAATTTTAGTTCGCGAAGAATATCTTGTACGTGTTCTACCATACCATCTAAAGCCTTATAAGAATTATCTGGATGTTCAACGCGTACAAGCTCTACCTTGTCAAATTGGTGTAAGCGATTTAGTCCGCGAACGTGAGCGCCATAACTTCCAGCTTCTCTTCGGAAACAAGGGGTGTAACTAGTACAAGTAATCGGTAAATCTGAATTGTTTAATAAATTTCCTCTAAAGAGATTCGTAATTGGAACTTCAGATGTAGGAATTAAATAAAGGTCATCAACCCCTACGTGATACATTTGCCCTTCTTTGTCTGGTAATTGCCCAGTTCCGTACCCAGATGCCTCATTTACTAAAAGTGGTACTTGGTATTCGGTGTAACCAGCTTTAGTGTTCTTATCAAGGAAGTATGTAATAAGAGCACGTTGTAAACGAGCGCCTTTTCCTTTATACACAGGGAAGCCTGCTCCAGTTACTTTAACGCCAAGTTCGAAGTCTATTAAATCGTATTTTTTTGCCAGCTCCCAATGTGGTAAGGCACCTTCATGAAGGGTTGGAACCTCACCTTCTTTGAAAATCTCTTCATTGTCATTTTCATCAGTTCCAGCGGGAACTAAATCGTTTGGAATATTTGGAAGCGTAAATAATAACTCTTGCAACTTTTCGGCTGCAACAAGCATTTTCTCATTCAATTGCTTAGACGATTCTTTTAAAGCAACTGTTTTTTCTTTTAACTCATTTGCTTTATGAACTTCTCCGCTTTGAAAAAGTTTTCCAATTTCTTTAGAATAGGAATTGCTCTGTGCCAAAACATCATCTAACTGCGCTTGTGTAGCACGGCGTTCTTCATCATAAGTCAATACATCTTCTAATGTTGAAGTAGCATCAATGCCACGTTTAGCAAGTGCTTGGATATACTTTTCTTTGTTTTCGCGAATGTCGGTTACTTGTAGCATATTCTATAATATATTTTGAATTGGCTAAGTTACAACAGACTCAAAAGGTTTTCAAATGCTTTGTGGTCTTTATTTATAAAAATGAAGAATTAACTGTGATTTAGAATGGAAATAAAAGCTTCACTTGCTAATGTAAGATTTCAATAGCTAAATAACCTAAGGAGTTTTGCGTTTAGTAAATTCTTCGGGAGAAGGTAAAATCCATTCACTATGCTTAAATGGAAGCCATTTTTCAGCTGCAATGTCGATACTTGGGTCTGTAAATTGGTGAAACGGGCCATAATTCACTCGCACTTTAGCATCAAGATAAACCGCTACGTCTCTTCCTTTTTTGGCTTCAACCTGCTTAATCTTTTGAGCTAACTGCCACATGATATCAGGTTTTGTGGTAACTGAAGCTTGTTGCTTAAGCCCTAAAAGGCTTTGATGGTCATAAAGCTCTCTTTTTCCATTTTCTTTGTCTTTTACATATACCTTCAGCATTCCACCTTTTGAGCGTAACATCATTCTCCAGCTTAAACGGTGCCCTTCTTCTGTCCAAAGTACATCGTCTTTAAAAAACCAATGACGCAATGGAAGCCCAAGCTGAAATAGGAAATAAATAGAAAATACACCAACTATCAGATGTTTGTTATTAGGAATAATCACCTCGTTGGCAGTATATAGTTTTTTATTCGGAAGAAATACTCTCTGAAGGATTTCCTTTGAGAAGAAAAACAAAGCAAAGGAAATCGACATATAAGGGAAAATTCCAATCTGAAAAACGATAGAATTAAATAGATGAAAAAACACAGATATTGCAAATCCTAATAACCGTGTACGTTTCCAAAGCATTAATGGAACGATAAGCAAATCGAATAATATACCGGTGTACGTAATTGCCCAATGTACCCAGTTTTGCTGTAAAAAGTCGCCAATGAGCCAATAATCACTTTTACTATTCATTAAAAGCGAGGCCATTGAAGCGTCAAGCCAATCGGGATAAAACTTTGCAACAGAAGCAAAAGTGTAAACTATCCAAACTTGTAAAATTAGCACTAATAATACCCAGCGAGGCATTGAAGGGGACTTGAGGGAAGGATTTCTTTCTGCATCTATTGAAAACCATCGGTTTGCTGGCAGAAAAGCCATAATCCAACACAACAACATCATTAAATAGTAATGGTTATTGTAATTAGACTTTTGCATTAAATACACAGCAGTCCACATAATGGCGTAAGCCAACATACTCAATCGGTATTTGTACCCAAGCATTACACCAATTCCGAAAACACCCATTACAACGAAGTAGAAGTACATAAAGTCTCCTTGCAGGTATTGCAGAAAATCGAAACCTATAAAGTTGAAAGTAAATGGAGGCTCTACCAAGGTCCGGCGAACCCAACCTGTAGCAATCGCGCCAAAAGCCTCAACGGTAATTAAAAAGCCAAACACTGCTCTAAATAGAACAAGACTAATATTGTCTATTTGTTTGAACAGGAGTTTATTCACGTTGATTTAAAAATTGAATTGCTTTTTTTTCGTCTATTTCTATCTCTTGCCTTAATTCTTCAATTGAATCGAAAGTTTCTTCGTCTCGAATGTGTTTTAAAAATTCGATAGTAATTTCCTTCCCGTATAAGTCTTTGTTGAAGTTTAAGAAATGTGTTTCTATCGTTCTTTTTTTCCCACCAACCGTAGGATTTGTGCCAATACTGGTTATTCCAAATATTTTTTTGCCTTCAATTATAGACGCTACTACATAAACTCCATTTTTAGGGATGAGTTTATATTTCTCTTTTAATTTAAGGTTGGCTGTAGGGTAATTTATGGTTCGACCTAGAGCTTTGCCTTTTTCAATTTCACCAGTAAGCATATAATTATATCCTAAATAGCTGTTGGCAGTTTCAATATCTCCTGCATTTAAAGCATTTCTGATTTTTGTAGAGCTGATGGTTACATCATCTAATTCTTTTGCAGAAATCTCTTCAACTTCAAAACCATAAGTTAATCCAAATTCTTTTAGGTTTTCAATATTTGCT
Source organism: Aequorivita sp. 609 (assembly GCF_014212065.1). Taxonomy (NCBI): domain Bacteria; kingdom Pseudomonadati; phylum Bacteroidota; class Flavobacteriia; order Flavobacteriales; family Flavobacteriaceae; genus Aequorivita; species Aequorivita sp. 609. The sequence goes on from NZ_JACJVM010000034.1 coordinate 419,988, forward strand.
GTTCTATTTCTTCCGAAACGATGATCGTATCCTATGATTATTTTTTTGGCTTTCAGTCCGTTAACCAAAATATCTCTAACGTACTCTAAGGCAGTTAAACGTGAAAACGCATGGGTAAATTGATGGATTACCAAATGTTCAAGTCCTGTTTTTTCAAGTAATTGAGCGCGTTCATCAATTGTATTTAACAAGCTTATTTCTGAATGTTGCTGAAGTACCATTCGGGGATGCGGGAAAAATGTAAGAACCACCGAGTCTAAATCTTCTTTTTTGGCAGTTTCGACCAATCGTTTTAGGATAGCCGAATGCCCGATATGAACACCATCAAAAGTGCCAATTGTTACCACACTATGGCGGTCGCTCTTAAAAGTTGAAGCAGAGGTGTATTTCTTCAAAATTATTTTCCGTTAAAGGTATTCATAGTTATATTCATTCCAGCAAGCGCAAAAGACTCAATTGCTTTGCAACCTACTTCTAATCGTTCAGGGAGTGATTTGTTTTCTTCTTCATCCCATTCCCCTAAGACGTAGTCTATTTGTTTTCCTTTCGAGAATGCATCGCTAATTCCGAATCGGAAACGGTTGTAATTGGTTGTTTGTAGGGTGTTTTGGATGTCTTTTAATCCATTATGTCCTCCATCGCTACCTTTCGTTTTAATGCGAATTGTACCGAAAGCTAAATTTAGGTCGTCGGTAATTACCAGCATATTTTCTAAGGGAATTTTTTCTTTATCAAGCCAGTAATTTACAGCTTTTCCGCTAAGATTCATAAAAGTGCTAGGTTTCAGAAAAATAAATGTTCGTCCCTTTACTTTATGTGAAGTAATATCTCCCAATTTTGCTGTTTCCCAAGTAAGTGAGTTTTTATCTGCATAAAAATCGAGTAATTTAAACCCGATATTATGACGAGTATTTGCATATTTTGGACCAATATTTCCTAGGCCTACAATAAGGAATTTTTTCATAGGATCTGTTTCTTCTGAAATAGTATTATGTTCTTTAGTTGAAAAGAACTTTTTAATAATAGAAAACATCTTTTTTTAAATTCTTCGGTAAAAATAAAAAAAGCACCCTGAATTAACAGGATGCTTCTCACTTATCTTTAATAAGATTAACTTATGCTTCGGCTGGAGCTTCTTCAGCTTCAGTAGCTTCTGCACCATCTTCAGTTTCGTCTTCATCAACGTCAGCAATTGCAGTACGAGATGTTCTAACTTGACAGATAACTGTGTTGTCTGGGTGCATGATTTTGTAATTATCTGTTTTAAGAGACTTAGTGTACATTTTGTTACCAATACGCATATCAGTAATGTCTGCTTCAATAAAATCTGGAAGATTTTCTGGTAAAGCTTTCACTCTTAATTTACGAGTAACAATACGTAAAGTACCACCACTACGAACACCACGAGAGTTTCCTGTTGTACGAACTGGAATTTCCATAGTAACTTCTTTATCATCGAAGATTTGGTAAAAATCGATGTGAAGAATACGGTCTGTCACAGGGTGAAATTGGATATCCTGAAGGATAGCTTTAACTGTTTCGCCTCCTAGGTCGATTACAACCGTGTGTACGTCTGGAGTGTAAACCAAGTTTTTAAATGCAATTTCTTCTGCTGAAAAACTAATTGGTTCTTCCCCTCCGTAAACTACGCAAGGAACCATTCCAGCATTACGTAGGGCTTTAGTTGCCTTTTTGCCCACGCTTTCTCTTTTTGATCCTTTAATTGTAATAGATTTCATTTCTTTTGAAATTTGTTTATTAATAAAAACTCCCTAAAAAGCTGTTTTTTAGGGAGTGCAAAGATATGGTTTATTTTGGATTTCCGATTTAGGAATTAGGATTTTTTGAAGTAAGATCCTAAACTAATGGAAATTAAGGTAAATTCCTTGAAGGCTAGAGGGTTATTCTCGTTGTTGACCCTCTATTTTTCAATTTTATAAAGCGTTATAAGCTGAAATCTTAACTTATAAAACCTCGGAATCTTACTGAGGCTACATTAAAAATTTACTGCTAATTGATTTATTAGCATTAACGCTTAACATAACATCTGCAAAAAGATTTGCACAGCTAATCACGCGTATTTTGCTATGAGGTTTTGTAGGAATTGAATCTGAAACGATTAATTCTAACATTTGAGATTTTTCAATTCGTTCGTATGCGTTTCCTGAAAGTAGTGGGTGAGTACATACAGCTCTAACGCTTAGTGCGCCGCGCTCCATCATAAGGTCTGCAGCTGCAGTAAGGGTTCCAGCAGTATCTACCATATCGTCAACAAGAACTACATTCTTTCCTTTTACATCGCCAATTAATTCCATGTAAGAAATCACATTGGCTTTTTCGCGTTGTTTGTAGCAAATAACTACATCGCTTTCTAAAAACTTAGAATATGCATAAGCTCTTTTTGAGCCTCCCATATCTGGAGATGCAATTGTAAGATTATCTAGCTCTAAACTTCTTAAATACGGTAGGAATATAGTTGAAGCAAAAAGGTGATCTACAGGTTTTTCAAAAAATCCTTGAATTTGATCTGCGTGCAGGTCCATTGTGATAATTCGAGTTGCACCAGCAGTTTCAAGCATTTTAGCTACAAGTTTTGCAGCAATAGGAACACGAGGTTTGTCTTTTCTATCTTGTCGTGCCCACCCAAAATAAGGTAAAACGGCAGTAATATGTCTAGCAGAAGCGCGTTTTGCAGCATCTATCATTAATAATAGCTCCATTAAATGGTCGCTATTTGGAAAGGTTGATCCAATTAAGAACACTCGGCTTCCACGTACAGATTCCTCAAAAGAAGGTTGAAATTCTCCATCTGAATAATGAGAAGTAATCACTTTTCCTAGTGGGATACCAAAAGCATCGGCGATTTTTTTTCCAAGTTCTTCACTTTGTTTACAGGCAAAAATTTTCGGGGTTGGAGCAATATTTGGCATAAGGCAGATTATTGGTTTTGGTGCAAAGGTAAAAATTAATCGATAGTCACTTTGATAATTTACCCTTTATCGAAACAAAATAAATCAATTCAGATTCACTCAAAATAATGTGCTGAGAAGAACTAAAGTTTGTTTAAAATGAGAAATATAAACTTGCCGGTGAATTTTGCATTGAAGTGTAGTAAATTAAAACAGAAATTTTATTTTAAATACGCCGAATAAAAAATGAATATTTTGTAATTATTTACTTATTTTTGCATCCCCAATTGCTCGAGTGGCGGAATTGGTAGACGCGTTGGATTCAAAATCCAATGTCGCAAGACGTGCGGGTTCGATTCCCGCCTCGAGTACTGTAAAAGCTCCAACAGCAATGTTGGAGCTTTTTTTATTTCGGTTGTTTTTGAATTAGAATGTAGGCTTTAAGCAGGGTTCGGCTGTCTAGAATACTATTTACGTTAGTTGAATTATAAAGTTTTTTATTGCTAAAATTTTCATGCTTTAAAAATCAATATTGAAAGTGCCTCAATAATTTTTTAAAAAACAATAAATGGATTTTAATATAGCAACGACCTCTATAAGTTTATTCTATAGCCGTTGATAGTGTTTGAGCCTTTGTTATTTCAACATTAAAAACCTCTTTAAATTTCTGAATAAAAACTTCATACAGTTGGTTTTCGTCTACTTTCCCATTTAATTCAATATTCATTGAAGTTACGCCTTTGTCCGTAATTCCACAGGGAACAATGTTTTTGAAATACGATAAATCGGTATTAACATTCAAAGCGAGTCCGTGAATGCTCACCCATCGACTACATCGAACGCCGATTGCACAAATTTTACGCGCTCGATACGTTTCAGGTTCTATCCAAACTCCTGTGTATCCTTTAAGTCTTTCCCCTTTAATTCCGTATTCCTGAAGCGTTTGAATAACAGCCTCTTCTAGATTTCTAAGGTAGAGGTGAATACTGCTTCCAAATTTTTCTAAATCCAAAATCGGATAGGCTACAAGTTGTCCTGGCCCGTGATAGGTAATATCGCCCCCACGATTTGTGGCATAAAATTCAATTCCTTTTTTTGCGAGTTCTTCTTTTCTGAATAATAAATTCTCAGGATGCCCGCTTTTCCCTAAGGTATAAACGTGTGGATGCTGACAAATCAACAAAGTGTTTTCAACTTCATCCGACTCATTTGAGCTTGCTTTCTTCGATACCGCTGTTTTTAATAATTCTTCCTGAATATCCCACGCATCTTTATAAGCAATGGTGCCCAAACTTTTTAATTTAACTTGATTCATAGCCTTAATAATGATTAAACTACATTGAAGAATTTAGAAATTAAGCTTTTTTAGCCTGAGCAGCTCTCCAAGTGTTAATTCCGTATCCCGGAATCGTTTGTTTTTCACTGTGGTAAGAAGATCGGATCATCGGTCCGCTTTCCACATAATCAAATCCCATTTTATATCCTTCATCTCGTAGCTGAAGAAACTCTTCAGGTGTTACAAATCGTTGAACAGGTAAGTGTTTTTGTGACGGTCTTAAATATTGACCAATGGTAATAATATCACATCCCACTGATCTAAGATCGCGCATGGTTTCTAAAATTTCATCAAATTCTTCTCCCAATCCCAACATAATTCCGGATTTGGTGCGCATTCCATTTTCTTTTAGATATTTAAGTACAAAAAGGCTTCGATCGTATTTGGATTGCGGACGAACACTAGGAGATAACCGTCGAACGGTTTCTTGATTATGAGACACCACAGTAGGAGCTTCATCCACAATTCTTTGTATACTTTCCTCAACACCTTTAAAATCTGGAATCAGAGTTTCCAAAGTTAGGTTGGGGTTCATTCTTTTTACAACGCGAATGGTATTTGCCCAAGCTGTTGATCCGCAATCTTCTAATTCATCCCTATCAACCGAAGTAATTACAGCGTGTTTTATTTTCATTTTTAAAATGGCTTCTGCCACGCGTTTGGGTTCTCCAACATCTATTGCATCGGGACGACCAGTATTTACATTACAGAATTTGCAAGCTCGTGTGCAAGTGTTTCCAAGAATCATAAAACTCGCTGTACCCGCATTCCAGCATTCGCCGATATTCGGGCAACCTCCACTTTGGCAAATGGTGTGTAGTTTATTGTCGTTTACAATACCTCGAACTTTAGTGAAGTTTTCTCCAGAAGGAAATTTTACTTTTAACCAAACTGGCTTTCTTTTAAATTTCAAAGCTTGTTCTCCTTCTTCTCTAGAGGCCTCTAGTTGATCTTGAATGGAATTAGGTGATGTACTCATTTCAATATTTATTTTTCGGCTAATTTAAAATTTACAGATTGATTTCTCTCGAAAAACCTAACAGATTTTACTTAAGAGTTTTTCAACTGCATTCACATTAAAAAAAACTGTATCCGGGTAACAGAAGGTATTCTTTTAAAAATATCTAAGGCATTATAGAACACTGAGCTGTTGCTAATCAGAATTTTGTTTAAAACAAATATTTATATTGTGACTAGATGTTCTTTTATATTAAAACAGTTTTAGGGATTATTAGGTAGAGATAAAATATTAAAATAATTTTTTTATGTAAACCAATGTTCCAGCTATTAGAATAAAAAAATCCTCAGAACGTGCCTGAGGATTTTAATTATGTTAAAAATAGAATTACTAAAAATTCAATTTATTTTTTGATTACTCTTTTAGTTATCATTCCTTCAGCAGAATGAATTGCTAGGATGTATTTACCAGTTGAGAGATTACTTGCTGAAACTTTTGTAGATTTTCCGTTTAATTTTCCACTAGAAATCAAAGCGCCAGAGATATTATAAATTTGGTATGAATCTAACTCTAGTGTAGAAGAAACTGTAAATTCAGAATCAAAAACAGTAGGATATACGCTTACTGCAGTTGCATCAAGATTGTTGTTTTGAACACCTAAAACAAAGTTTAATACAGGGTAACCTTCATTAACGCTTGAATCGATAGCCCAAGGTGCTTCAGGAGAACCTGCGTTTAATAAATCTACTGTTTCAGCAGACTTCATTTCGGCTGTAGTAAGTGCAGTAACGTCTGGAGTAACTGGAGGCCCTTGTATTCCACCAACGCCCTCTGTCATTCCAGAAGACTCTGTGTCGAAATACAAATTTTCAACTACTATTTGACCAAATAATCCAATTGATCCACCTGCATAATCAGGCGCTGTTACTGTTCCAGTAGAATATGCATTTTTAATTATTAATCCATTGTCTCCACCACCAATAAGACCACCTGCGCGTTCTACGTTAGCAACCACATTAGATCTTGAATAACTGTTGTCTATTGTGCTAGTTCCTGAAAATCCAAAAGGATAAGAACCAACTAAACCACCTGATAGAAGATCTGCTGTTACCGTACCTTCAGAGTAGCATTCAATTACAGCAGAAGCATCAAAACCTGTCCCAGCAAGACCACCTACTTGAAGCGTACCTGTAACATTACCAATTGCGTGACTTTTAGTGATAGTAGAGTTCGTTAAAAATCCACCAACTAATCCACCAGTTGTATATTTTCCAGTTACATTTACGTTAATAGCACTACAATTTGTAATTGATCCATTGTCGTAAAGGTTGGCTACTAAAGACCCTGTATTATCATCGCCAATTACATTTGCAGTGTCAATATGAATATTTGAAAAAGAAGCACTTTGAGTATGTCCAAAAAGTCCTGCCATTTCCTCTTCTGGCATATTAACCCACAAATTGCTTATAATATGGTTGTTTCCTTCTACAGTTGCAGAAAAAGGAATTTCAAATTCAACACCAATTGGAGTCCATAAGTTCCCACCCAAATCGATGTCTGCACCAATTATAATAGTTTTACTATCAAAAGAGTTTCCGTCTGCAACCAATTGAGCTAAACCAGCTAACTCTTCTGCAGTAGCAAGTGTAAATTCATCTTGTGCAGAATCGTACCAACTTATATCAGCAAGATCGCTCCAAGATGTTGTAGGATAAGTTTGTGCTTTGGCAAAGGTTGTGAATGCCAAAAATAATACTAAAAAGATTTGTAGTTTTTTCATCATTTAAATTAAGGGATTTTCCGCAAATCTATTATAAAAATAACAACCTCAAATATTTTTAAATAGCTGTAATGATAAGCGATAACACGCGTTTTATTGCCTTTTTAATGAATAATAAATACTTTCAATAGGAAAAATGTAAATAAAATAATTAGTAGTATTAAAATTTAAGTGTATTGTGTAGAATGATGTAAATGAAAAATAAAGCCCTTTTCCTTAAATAATTTATTAAATCAATTGTTAAACACCTAGAATTAGTAAATATATCTAAATATTTGAGTTGAAAATATAAGCGTATTCTTCTACATTATCTCTATATTTGGCGTAATACCATAATTATTATCCCCAATGTCAGATTTTTGGCTTTATTTTAATCTAGGTCTAAACCATGTTTTAGATTGGCGAGCGTACGACCACGTTTTACTTTTAATAGTGCTTAGTGCGGCTTATACATTTTCATCTTGGAAAAGGCTGCTAATTTTGGTTACTCTATTTACCATAGGACACACGCTATCGTTAGTATTAGTAAATTATAAAGTGATAAGTGTTTCAAGTAGTGTTATTGAATTTTTAATACCGATAACTATTTTGGTGGCGGCTGTTTATAATTTGATTACTGCCAAAAAGCATAAGAAAAACGATAAAATGACTGTTTTTTATGTGCTGACATTATTTTTCGGATTAATACACGGATTGGGTTTTGCAACATTCTTTACTGCATTAGAAAGTGAAGGAAAACTACTTCCACTATTACAATTTGCCTTAGGTATTGAGGCGGCTCAAATAATAGTTGTAATAGTCTTGCTGATTTTTGCGTTTATTTTTCAAAGTATCTTCCGCTTCAATAAACGCGATTGGATTTTGGTTTTATCTTCAATTGTAATAGGAATGGTAATCCCGATGCTGGTTGATAATTGGATTTTTTAATAGAAGGGACGCAGCACTATAGAGAAAAGGGAAGTAAAACAGAAGTATAGCTTGACGTTTTCAAAATTTAACGGTGTTGATTCACATTTAACACAGCACTTTTCTTAATTGATAACCTTCTCGCTCTTCGGTTCTTTTTGCAACAACTTAACATTATTTTTTTTGGTTGTAGTGTAACTTCCTGCTAATTTCGCTATCTATTTAAATAAATGAAAGACAGTAAACAACGTAAATACGATATTGCCTATTTAAGGATGGCAAGAGAGTGGAGTAAGTTATCTTATTGTATGCGTAAACAAGTTGGTGCGCTTATTGTTAAGGATAAGATGATTATTAGCGATGGCTACAATGGTACTCCAACAGGTTTTGAAAATTGTTGTGAAGATGATGAAGGCTTAACAAAATGGTACGTATTACACGCCGAAGCTAATGCAATTTTAAAAGTAGCTTCAAGTACACAATCGTGTGAAGGCGCAACGCTATATATTACTATGTCGCCATGTAAGGAATGTAGTAAATTAGTTCACCAAGCAGGTATAACAAGAGTAGTATATTTAAATGAGTATAAAGATAATGCTGGCATAGCTTTTTTAGAGAAGGCGGGAATTAGCATTCAACATATTCCAGATTTGGAAACAGAATAATGACAGACAATAATCCCACAAATTTTAGCAAACACAAAAAATACTTACCACTGTGGGTTGGATTAGCACTTGCTATTGGCGTATTTATTGGTTCAAAATTCAATTTTGGAGACAAAACTGAAAAAATATTTGCAACTAGTTCAAAAAAGGATAAACTTAACAGACTTATAGACTACATCGACTACGAATATGTAGATAATGTAAACACAGACAGTATTGTTGATGTTACAGTTAATGGAATCCTTGAAAACCTTGACCCTCACTCGGTCTATATTCCGAAGAAAAGCTACGCACACAATGCCGATGATATGCGTGGAGCCTTTACAGGGATAGGTGTTAGTTTTTACATCTATAAAGACACTATAGCTGTTATAAGATCAATTACAGGAGGGCCAGCTGAAAAAGCGGGTATCAAAGGTGGTGATCGTATTCTGTATGCCGATGGGAAAAAACTCTTTGGTGAATTAATTAATCGCGACAGTATATCTAGTTATTTAAAAGGAGAAATAAATAGCAAAGTCGCTTTAGATGTTTATCGTCCAAGCGAAAAGAAAATCCTTGATATAACTGTACGAAGAAATAAAGTGCCGCTTATTAGTGTTGATGCTTCGTATAAAATAACAGATGATTTAGGTTATATAAAACTCAACCGTTTTTCTGAAACTACTTATAAAGAGTTTGAAGGGGCTTTAGAAAAATTAAAAGAAGACGGTGTATCTAAATTGGTTTTAGACCTTCGTGATAACCCTGGTGGGTATATTTCTACTGCAGAAAGAGTAGTAGACGAGTTCTTGGAAAATAACAAGCTTATTCTTATCACAAAAAATAAAAGTGGTGATATAAACAAAACCTACGCTTCCCGTCGCGGCGAGTTTCATCATGCAAAAATTTATGTTCTAATTAACGAAAATTCAGCTTCGGCAAGTGAAATTGTAGCTGGTGCACTCCAAGACAATGATAAAGGTGTTATTGTGGGGAGAAGATCGTTTGGAAAAGGCTTGGTGCAACGGGAAATGTCGTTAGGCGATGGAAGTGCTGTACGACTAACAATTGCACGCTATTACACTCCTACTGGCCGCTCTATACAACGTCCTTATGGCAATGGGAATGATAATTACTATAGCGATTATGAAAAACGCTACCGAAATGGTGAGTTGATTCATTTAGACAGTATTAAAGTTGCCGATTCTTTAAAGTATACGACTCCTAAAGGAAAGGTTGTTTATGGTGGAGGGGGAATAATACCAGATGTGTTTGTCCCTAAAGATACAAGTGTGGAAAATGAAACCCTACAATACGTTTCAAAAAGTGGGTTTATGAGCTATTTTATTTTTGAATATCTCGAAAAGAACAGAGCTCAATTTGAAGGAATGAACTTTGAAGATTTCAGAAATAATTATCAGGCTGATGATAGTTTATCTACTGAATTTATTGAATACGCTCGACTTAACGAAGCTCAGATAGATTTGTCTAATTATACCGAAGAGCTAAAAAGATTATTAAAAGCAAATATTGCGCAACAGTTATATGGTCCTAATCAATTTGAGATTATTCTCAATGAAGCAGATCCTATGCTACTTAAAGTATTGGAGTTAGAAGCAGCTGCTAATTCTTCAGAAAAAGAAGAGTAAGATTATTTTTTTACCTTAGAAGCTATCTTCTTAGATATCAATAATATACCAAGTAAGATAAAGGAGCACATTCCAGCTAATATGCCGAATACCGCAACTGAGCTATCTCCCACAAGGATGTTGTCGAACTCTAATTTTGTAGCATTAAAAATTATCAAGGCAAATGATAAAGCCATCAAGATGTAGATAAATACTTTCATAGTAATATTTTATTGAATTCAGTTTTTCAATAGTATCCGATTAAATCTTAATTGAATAACAATTGAATGTTTGAAGTAAAAAGTTTTACTGCAATTGCTAGCAAAATTACACCAAAAACCTTTTGAATCACAGCAATTCCGTTTTTTCCCAAAAAGCGTTGCAGTTTTCCTGAAGTTTTTAGCACGGTATAGATAATTACTATGTTTACTACTATAGCTACAATTATATTTTGAATTTCATATTCTGCACGTAATGAAAGAAGTGTAGTTAAACTTCCAGGTCCTGCTAATAATGGAAAAGCTAAAGGAAATATTGAAGCCATATCGGGGTTTGTATCTCCTTCTTTAAAAAGAGTTACCCCTAATATCATTTCTAAAGCAATAAAAAAGAGAATTAATGCACCTGCAACAGCAAATTCATTAACATTTACGCCAATAAGATTTAAAATACTCTCCCCAAGAAAAAGGAACAGAATCATTACAACCGCTGCAATTATTGATGCTTTTGCAGAATTAATATGACCTGCTTTATCACGTAAGCCAATAATAATTGGAATGCTTCCAATAATATCGATTACAGCAAAAAGAACCATAGTGGCCGTTAGTATCTCCTTAAAATTTAATAGCATAGCGAAATTTTTCAGGCGGCAAAAGTAAGTTTTATGTTTGGTCTAATAAAATAAATAAACAATAAAATAAAAAGTTTTTTTAAGGCTATAAAGTATTGACTGTTAATGGGTAATAATTAAATTGGGATAGAAGTAAAGTTAGTGAATGTATATCCGCTGAAACTCTCAAACTCTATTAGGCTTCCGTTGATATGTGTGTTAGTCAAAAAAAAAAATAAGCGTTTGAATCTTAAATATTGAGTCATCTGTTTGATTTTATCCCGGTAGGTGTAAAATTGTATCGAAGTAGTATATTTGCAAAATGTTTCAACTAGGCAAAACAATAGTATCCGAAGACATTATCAAGAAAGATTTTGTCTGTAACCTCAACGCATGCAAAGGTGCTTGCTGTATTGAAGGGGAGGCGGGAGCACCCCTAAATGAGGAAGAAGTACAAATTTTAAAAGATATTTACCCTAAGGTGAAACCATTCCTTCGCCCTGAAGGAATTGCATCCATAGAAAAGCAAGGCACCCACGTAGTATCCGATTTAGACGAACTAGAAACTCCTCTAGTAGATGGGAAGGAGTGTGTTTATGTAACTTTTACCGATAAAGGTATTGCAAGTTGCGGAATCGAAGACGCTTTTAATGCAGGCGAAATAGACTTTCGAAAACCTATTTCTTGTCATTTATACCCAATACGGGTTCAGGAGTACAGCGAGTTTTCTGCAGTAAATTACCACCGTTGGCCAATTTGTGATGACGCTTGTACCTTAGGGAAAGAACTTCAAGTACCCGTTTATAAGTTTACAAAAGATGCTCTTATCAGAAAATTTGGCGAAAATTGGTATACCGAACTAGAAAAAGTGGCTTCTGAGTTATAGGGGTTTCCCCCATTTTTCGTATATTCTAATTATATTTAGTTGGCTTTGTTTAACTTAGCTTCTGAAATCCTTTTTTCTGCAATTAAAATTTTAGAATTATGAAAAAATATATAGTAGCACTTTTTGTACTGGGTACACTTATAGCGTGTAAAGACAATCCTGTGAGCAAAAAAGTAAAAGAAACAAGAGAATCGGTTTCCAATACTACAAATGCTGTGAAGGAAATGACCAAAATGCAGGACGATATTAAAGAACTGCAAGAAATTACTCCACTTACCAACGAAGATTTTAAGAGTTGGCTTCCAGACCAAGTTGATGGTATGAAGCGTATAAGCTATAAAGCTGGTCAAACTGGGATGATGGGAATTTCATCTATTGAGGCTACATATGCTAATGAAGATAAGTCTAAAAAATTTAGCTTTAATATTATCGATGGAGCCGGTCAAATGGGTGCAGCTGCAACAGCAGGTATGAGAATGGTAATGACTCAAGATTTTGAAGAAGAAGATGAAAATGGCTTTAAAAGAACCACTACTAAAAGAGGAACTAAAGCTATTGAAGAATATAGAACTAGAGACAATAGAAGCAAAATTCAACTTATGGAAGGCAATCGTTTCTATATAGATGCTACAGGAACTAATATGGATCTCGATGAAACTTGGGATGCTATTGATGAATTAGATATAGACGACTTAGGTTAATACAACTTAAAACAACATTAAAAAGGGCTGAAAGCAGTAGTGTTTTTAGCCCTTTTTGTGTTTTGGAACATTTGTCATCAGGATTGTTACAATAGTGTTATTCCTCTCAAAATGATTACCATAAATTTGAATATATAATTATTGAATATTAGACAAAAGTGAGGAGATTGTTTAATGTTAAATATGTAAGGCCGTGATATCGCGGCCTTTTTTTTGTGGTATATTGATTGAAGTAAGATTTCTATAAAAAATTTCAGAACTCAATAGCTCTCAAGTCATTTCATTATATTTACCGCATGCGTAATTTTCTTCTCATTTTAATTTTATTTGTAACTACAGCGAGCTTTTCGCAGAGCGATGCTTTGGCAAAAAATTACTTTGAACAAGGCGAATTTGAAAAAGCACTTCGTATCTATGAAAAACTAAGCGAGCAAAACCCCTACCGAATGGATTTCTTTTTGGGAATGGTGGAAGCAAATCAACAACTCGAGAATTTCTCGAAAGTTGAATCCCTATTAAATGAAAAGCTAAACGGAAGTCGAAATTATCCTCAGCTTTATGTAGAATTAGGGTATAATTATTCACTTCAAAATAAAACAGAATTAGCTGTCGAAAACTACAATAAAGCCATTGAAACACTAGACTTAAATCCAAACTTCGCTTATAATGTGGGTGCGGCATTTCAAAAATACAGCCTATTAGATGAAGCTGTTGCAACCTATGAAAAGGGAATGAGCTTAAACGATAAAATGGATTTTCATACGCAGTTGGCGAGAATTTATGGGGAGCAAGGGCAACTCGAAAAAATGTTTGACAGCTATATTAAAATTATTGAGAGAAACTTAAGCTTTAAGTCATCAGCACAACGCTATTTTAGTCAGTATATAACTGAAGATTCAAACAACGATGCAAATCAAATTCTTAGAAGAATTCTTCTTCAGCGTTCACAACAAAACCCAGATGTACTTTACAACGAATTGTTGAGCTGGTTGTTCATTCAACAAAAAGAATACAAAAAAGCTTTTGTTCAGGAAAAAGCAATCTACAAACGTTTAGGCGCGGAATTACGTGGCATTACAGAGTTAGCCTATATAGCAATAGCAGATGAAGACTATGTTTCGGGTAGAGAAATAGTGAGTTATTTAATCGAAAACTCCTTTACACCTCAAAGTAGATTACAAGGCAATCAGATTTTAATGCAAATGGAAGTCAAAACTGCCACTCCAAAAGAATTTGCCGATATTGAGAAAAAGTTTGAAAGTTTATTAGAAGAGTTTGGAAGAGGACGAGAAACGTATTTATTGCAAATAGATTACAACCATTTTTTAGCTTTTCAGAATAACAAAAAAGAACAGGCTATCAAAAACCTAAAAGACTTAGCTAAGGAGCCGTTGTCTGCTTACCAAGAAGCAAGGGTGAAAATGGAACTTGCAGATATTTTGGTGTTCGACGAAAAGTTCAACGAAGCTTTGATTTACTATTCTCAAATTCAGAAAAAAGTTCAGAGCGATGTTCTTGCACAAGAAGCAAGATTTAAAGTGGCACGCACCAGTTATTTTAAAGGCGATTTTGATTGGGCTCAAGTGCAATTGGATGTTTTAAAAAAATCTACATCACAACTAATAGCTAATGACGCTATGGAGCTCAGTTTATTGATAAGCGATAATACTATTGAAGATTCTACTCAAACTGCCCTAAAAAAATATGCTCGTGCAGATCTATTGGCTTTTCAAGATAAAAACTCCGAAGCTATTTTAGTTTTAGACGATATTTTAACCAACCATAAAGGTGAGAAAATTGAAGATGAAGCTCTATTTAAGCAAGGTAAAATCTTTGAAAAGATAGGGGAGTACTCTAAAGCAGAAAGCAACTACTTGAAAATAATAGAATTTTATAGCGATGATATTTTAGCCGATGACGCTCATTATCACTTAGCAAAAATTTATGAAGAGAAATTAGATTTACCTGTAAAAGCAAAAGAACATTACGAAGCAATAATTTTTAATTATGCCGATAGCATTTATTTTATTGAAGCTAGAAAAAAATATAGAACTTTGCGCGGTGATGCGATAAACTAATATCAATCAAAATTCAATAATCAATATCTCAATGCTTTTGAAGAAGGTATAGGGATTTAAACACTTATAATATTTAAATATGTATATATATAACGTTACAATGAATGTAGAAGAAATTATCCACGACATTTGGTTACAGTGGATGTTGTCTGATTACATTCCAGCAATGCTAGCTACAGGTAAATTCAGTAAAGCACTTATGACTCGTGTTGTTGTTGAAGAAGAAATGGGAGGGAAAACCTATTCGGTTCAATACACTACAGATAGTAAAGAAACACTTAAGAAATATTTTGCTGAAAATGCCGAAGAACTTCGCGGTAAAAGCTTACCTTTTGAAGGGAAAGTTGTTTCATTCCGTACCGAACTTGAGGTAATAGGCGAAGCGCATAATGAGCTTTTCAGAAAAAATTAATTTTGTTGTGTTTGTGGGGAAAACCTTTTCAGTTTTTTACAGTTAAACATCCTTTTAAAGGTTATGAATGAAGAAAAAATCGAAGATCCAAAAAGAAGCTAATACAACCGGTGCAGTACGCGCCAAAAAACACCTAGGCCAACACTTTTTAAAAGACGAAACTATTGCCGAAAAAATCGGGGATACACTTACGCTTGAAGGTTACAAAAACATTTTGGAAATTGGCCCTGGAATGGGAGTTCTCACCAAATATTTAATAAACAAAGACGCTGAGGTTATAGCTATGGACCTCGACGCCGAATCTATTGTTTATTTAAAAGAAAATTACCCAAACAAAAATCTCAAAATTATTGAAGCAGATTTTTTAAAATACGATCTTTCAGAACTATTCAATGATGAACAATTTGGCATAACAGGTAACTTCCCGTATAACATTTCAACACAAATTGTATTTAAAATGTTGGAATGGAAAGAGCAAATTCCAGAGTTTACAGGAATGTTTCAAAAAGAAGTTGCACAACGTATCTGCGAGAAAGAAGGAAGTAAGGCTTACGGAATACTTTCGGTTTTAACGCAGGCATTTTATGATGCCGAATATCTTTTTACAGTGCCTCCTACAGTATTTAATCCACCTCCAAAAGTTGATAGTGGTGTACTGCGATTAAAACGGAAAGAAGATTATTCTATTCCGTGTGATGAAAAAATGCTTTATGAAGTAGTGAAAACTGCTTTCCAACAACGTAGAAAAACGCTTCGAAATAGTTTAAAATCTTTTAATATTTCTGATAAACTAAAAGAAGACACTATCTTTGGCCAGCGTCCAGAACAACTTTCTGTTTCACAATTTATAACTCTTACAAAAAAACTGGAGAATGATGCAATTTCAACTGACTAATGAATTTATTGAGCAGGTTGAACAGCTAATTGCCAATAACGATGGCGAGCAGCTAAAAGCATTATTAAATGAATTTCACTTTGCCGATATAGCAGAGCTTCTACACGAGTTAGACACCGAAGAAGCAACTTATATTGTAAAGCTATTAGATAGTGAAGTAACTAGTGAAATCTTAATCGAACTAGATGAAGATTTTAGAGAGCGAATATTAGATAATCTTTCGCCTTCAGAGATTGCAGATGAGCTTGAAGAAATGGACACCGATGATGCTGCCGATATTATCGCAGAACTCGATGACGATATTCAAAAGCAAGTAATTCGGCATATCGAAGACGAAGAGCACGCCGCTGATATTGTAGACCTTCTGCGTTACGATGAAGATACAGCAGGGGGGTTAATGGCAAAAGAGTTAGTAAGCGTTAAAGAAACTTGGACAGTAGCAGGATGTGTACGCGAAATGCGCCGTCAAGCCGAAAACGTTACTCGTGTTCATTCTATCTATGTTACTGATAAAGAAGGAAGACTAAAAGGTAGACTTTCTTTAAAAGATTTACTTACTGCACCAGGAAGAGCACATATTAGTGAAGTTTATATCCCAAAGGTGGATTACGTAAGAGTTAACACCGAAGCCGATGAAGTTGCTCGTATTATGCAGAAATACGATTTGGAAGCGATTCCTGTGGTTGATGAAGACGGAATTCTTGTAGGTAGAATTACCATTGATGATATTGTAGATTATATAAAAGAAGAGGCTGAGAAAGATTACCAATTAGCTGCGGGTATTAGTCACGACGTTGAAGCCGACGATGGAATAATCAAGCAGACTCGAGCTCGATTACCTTGGCTTTTAATTGGAATGTTTGGTGGTTTAGGTGCTGCAAGTATAATTTCAGGATTTCAAGAAATATTAGAGAGCTTTCCAAGAATTTTAATTTTTGTCCCGCTTATTCAAGCAACAGCTGGAAATGTAGGGGTACAATCTAGTGCGATAGTTGTTCAAGGTTTAGCAAATGATACTATAAAAGGCAATGTTTTCGCTAGGTTGCTTAGAGAATCTGGTTTGGCCTTAGTAAACGGTCTTGCCATTGCACTAATAGTACTTTTTATAAGCCATTTTATCTTTTCAACGAGCTATTTAGAGTCTATTAGTATAGGTATAGCCCTGGTTACCGTAATTCTTTTAGCTGCTTTAATCGGTACTTTCATTCCAATTATTTTAGATAAAAGAGGAATCGACCCTGCAGTAGCAACGGGACCGTTTATTACTACTAGCAACGATGTTTTTGGAATTCTTACTTATTTCCTAATTGCTAAATTAATACTAGGATTTTGAAATCGGATATCTTTATACAACGTTTCACAGTGCCGGCTTCGGCTATTGATGGGTTAAATCACGTTAATAATGTGATTTATCTACAGTGGTGTCTAGAAGCAGCGGAAGCTCATTGGATTTCTAAAACTTCAGAAGAACAACGTAAACAAAATGTTTGGGTGGTGCTTAATCACTTTATTTCGTACAAAGCTCCTTCATTCTTAGGGGAAGAGTTGGAGATACATACATGGATTGAATCCTACGAAGGTGTGAAAAGCGAAAGGCATTATAAAATAGTGAGACCTGAAGATGGTAAAGTTATTGTTGAAGCACAAACTTTGTGGTGTTTCTTAGATGCTGAAACTTTTAGACCTACTAAAATCACTGAAGAAATTTCTAAAATTTTCCTTTAAATAAGTAGTCCCACATACT
Source organism: Aequorivita sp. 609 (assembly GCF_014212065.1). Classification (NCBI taxonomy): domain Bacteria; kingdom Pseudomonadati; phylum Bacteroidota; class Flavobacteriia; order Flavobacteriales; family Flavobacteriaceae; genus Aequorivita; species Aequorivita sp. 609. The sequence continues at coordinate 437,697 of NZ_JACJVM010000034.1, forward strand.
ACTTACAAAACCATAATTTTCAATACTTTTGCCTACTTATATAAGGAATTAAATAAACCTTGTAAGAATTAAAACCGAACTTACTTGAGCGTTTTTAAAAAACTATTTAAGCAAACATTTATTTATGGTTTAGCCACGGTTTTACCAAGGGTAATGGCTGTGATATTAGTGCCGTTATACACTTCGGTAATGCTACCCGAAGAATACGGGATTTACTCAACTTTAATGGCATACCTTATTTTGGGAAATGTACTGTTGAGCTACGGGATGGAAACTGCTTTTTTCAGGTTTGTAACCAAAGACTCTAGCAATCAAAAAATTGTACAGTCCACGACTTTAACATCACTCACAGTTTCTACTTTTATATTCCTGGGAATAACAATGCTTTTTAGAAATCAAATTGCTGTTATTGCTGATTTTAACCCTGAATACGTTACTTACGGCCTGTTAATTCTAGCTCTGGATGCTTTGGTAGTTTTACCATTTGTTTGGTTTAGAGTAAATGAAAGGCCTTTGCGCTATGCTGTAGTAAAAATCTTTAACGTTGTTATAAACTTAGCTTTCAATCTGTTTTTCTTGTTAATGCTGCCTAAACTAGCGGAAAACAGCACTTATTGGAATTCGCTATGGTTTCCAGAGAATAAAGTGGCTTATGTTTTTATTGCAAACTTAATTGCAAGTGGAGTAACCCTATTGGTATTACTGCCTCTGTATATTAAAATTGGTTTTGGCTTCAGTAAAACTATTTGGAACCAAATGATGAAATATGCAATTCCTGTTCTTATTGCTGGAATTGCTTTTAGTATTAATGAAGCCTTCGATAGAATCCTACTAAAGTATTTATTACCTGAAAATGTAGCTGAGGTTGAAGTTGGTCTCTATTCGGCTTGTTATAAGTTAGGAATGTTTATGACGCTCTTTGTAATGGCTTTCCGTTTGGGAATAGAACCGTTTTTCTTTAATCACTCGGGGCATGCAAATGCGAAAAATACCTATGCAATAATTACGAAATATTTTACCCTGTGTGGTTGCTTAATCTTACTTGGAGTAATAGTATATATAGATCTTTTCAAACAAATTCTAATTCCAAACAGCCAATATTGGGAGGCGATTAAGATTGTACCCATTATTTTATTGGCAAATCTGTTTCTTGGAATTTACCACAACCTTTCTGTTTGGTATAAGGTTACAGACCGCACCAAATACGGGGCTTATATTTCGGTTTTTGCAGCTGTAGTTACACTGGTGCTAAACTTTGTTTTAATCCCCTATATCGGGTATATAGGTTCGGCATTTGCAACCCTTGCTGCTTACGGAAGTATGATGGTGCTTTCGTACCTTTACGGACGTAAGTATTACAATGTTCCTTATGAAGTGAAAAAGATAGTTGGCTATTTGGTTTTAGCTGTAGGATTTTCAGCAATTTCCTTTTACCTCTTCGACCGAAATATTTGGATAGGATCTGCGTTATTATTACTGTTTATCGCTATTTTATTCTATTTTGAAAAAAATGAATTTTTAAAAATTTTAAAAAAGTAAAGTTAAAAATGAAAATATTATTTTCTATTATCTGTATGTTCGTGCTATTGGCATGTAATGATGGGAATAAAGAAAACCTAGGAGTAATTGAAAATGAAAATTCAGGTTTTTCAGTTGAGTTATTAGAAAATTATTTTCCTAAAAATGAAATCGAATTTAATTCTCCCGTAAAAACGGTGGTTATTAGTGATAAAGAGCGTTTTGAGCAGTTTTTTGGAGTAGCAAAAACTATGAATAACGTAATTTCACCAATTGATTTTGAAGAGAACAAAGTGGTTGCTTTAATAGCTAAACCTAGTTATGTTAAACAGGAAATTTTAATTACAGCAACAAAGCTCAAAAAGAACAAATTACTTGTTAAATATAAATTGAAACAAGGAGAAGCTCGATCATTTACTTCTACAGACTTAAAGATGTTTGCGATTCCTAAATCGGTTTACGCTGTAGATTTTGTTATTGATAGAGACGAATCTGAAAACAATTAAAAAGAAAAGCTTTGAGAGTAAAAATTATAAACAAATCGAACCATCCATTACCGTCTTATGAAACATTTGCTTCTGCCGGAATGGATTTACGTGCTTGTGTTGATGAGCCATTAACTTTAAAGCCATTAGAAAGAGCAATCGTTAAAACAGGGCTATTTATCGAATTACCTGTTGGTTTTGAAGCTCAAGTTCGCCCTAGAAGTGGCTTAGCAGCCAAAAAAGGAATTACAGTATTAAATTCACCTGGTACAATTGATGCCGATTACCGTGGTGAAATTGGAGTGATTTTAGTGAATCTTTCAAACGAAGATTTTACAATTGAAAACTCTGAACGTATTGCACAATTAATAATTGCAAAGCACGAACGCGCCGAGTGGGAAGAAGTAGAAATACTTTCAGATACTTCACGTGGAGCCGGAGGATTTGGAAGCACTGGCAGTAAGTAGCAATTTCTGAGTAACAGAAGTGTCGAAAACAAAAATGTAAAATTTAAATATAAGTTTAATTAAATATTTTTTTAATCGTTTGATTAATTAGAATATAAAATAAAAATCTCTGTGATTTCAGAGGAAGATATATGAAAATTATTGTACCAATGGCAGGTCGCGGAAGCCGCCTTCGCCCACACACTTTAACAGTTCCAAAACCATTAATTCCCGTAGCCGGAAAACCAATTGTACACCGTTTGGTTGAAGATATCGCCGGAGTTTTAAATGAAAAGATAGACGAAATCGCATTTATCCTTGGCGATCCTGCCTTCTTTGGAGATGATGTTATTGCCGAACTTGAAACACTTGCAAAAGGTTTAGGAGCAAAGCCAACTATTTACAGACAGCTAGATCCTAAAGGAACTGGTCATGCAATTATGTGTGCTAAAGACTCATTATCTGGCCCAGCGGTAATCGCTTATGCCGATACTTTAATTCGCGCAGATTTCGACCTAGATAAAGATGCAGATGCGGTAATTTGGACTAAAAGAGTAGAAAACCCAGAAGCATACGGAGTGGTTAACTTGAATGAGAAAAACGAAATTATCGAGTTGGTTGAAAAGCCAGAAGAATTCGTAAGCGACCAAGCTGTAATTGGAATCTATTACTTTAAAGACGTGGCTCAACTTAAAAATGAGTTGCAGTTTGTATTAGATAACAACATTATAAACGGAGGTGAATATCAAATTAACGACGGAATTAAAAGAATGATGTCGTCTGGAAAAATATTCAAAACCGGAACCGTAGATGAGTGGATGGACTGTGGTAATAAAGAAGTAACAGTTGAAACCAATCAGAGAATGTTAGGTTTTCTTGCAGATGCAAATCAGCAATTAATTTCAGAGAATATTACTACTGAAAATTCTAATATAATCGAGCCTTGCTTTATTGGGGATGGAGTAGTTTTAAAAAATAGTACTGTAGGTCCGTTTGTGTCTATTGGTAAAGGTACGGTAGTTGAGGATAGCACAGTGAAAAACACTATAATTCAGACAAATTCTAAGATTAAAAACGCTAATCTTGACAACGCGATGATTGGTAATTACGCTACATTTGATGGTAAATTTACCAATGTGAGTATTGGAGATTATTCTGAATTGAAATAGCATACAATTTTCCCCTCGAGCGCAGTCGAGGGGACATTAATACTTAAATTTACAATTGAGGTCTCGCCTGCGCTCGACCAAACATAAAATTTGAAACAAAGTTTTTTATATACTTTCATTTTTCTCTTCGGAATTATTGTTCCGCAGCATATTTATGCTCAAGAAATAAATCCATCTCCATCCAAAGACAATAACGATACTGTTGAAAACCCGATGGATGAATTGGGAAATGTGAGTGATGCATTTCAGGAAAATTTTTTCGAAGGTCTTAAACAGAAAGCGATAGAAAACTATGAGTTAGCACTTTCAGCATTAAATAAGGCTGAAAAAGCTGCTAATACTGAAGAAAATAAAGCGGTGGTGTATTTTGAGATGGGTAAAAACCACGTCTTTTTAAAAGAGTATGACCTTGCTGAAATAAACTTCAATAAAGTGCTAAAATCGCAAGGGGATAAGCTAGATGTTCTCGAACAGTTTTACGATTTGTACTATCAACAAAAAGAGTATGAAAAATCAATTCCTCTCGTAAAAAAGCTGGTGGAATTTGATGAGGATTATAAAGAAGATCTTGCGAATCTATACACGCTTACAAAGAAGTATGACGAAGCTTTAAAGCAGTTAGACGATTTAGATGAAACTTGGGGTGAATCGGATATTCGCAATGCCTTAAGAGCGCAGATTTACCGCGCTACCGGAAATACCGAAGGTGCAATTGAAAATCTTGAAGGAAAGATTGATAAAAATCCTAAAAGTGAAAGAGAATACTTAAACCTTATTTACCTCTATAGCGAGCAAGGAAATACTGAAAAAGCCTTCGAAACAGCTAAAAATCTATTGAAAAATAATCCCAAATCTGAGATAGTTCACTTAGCGCTTTATAAGTTTTACTTAGATGATGAAAATGCTACTGAGGCAATAAACTCAATGAAAACTGTGTTTGCTTCTGAAGACATTGATAAAGAAACTAAGTATAAAGTTCTCGCAGATTTTATTCAGTTTGTGAATTCCAATCCAGATTACGAAGCAGAATTGACAAGAGTGGTAGAACAGTTTTCTGTTGAAAATGGACGTGTTTATGAAAAGATAGGAGACTATTACGCTGCAAAAAACAGAAAAGAAGATGCCTTAAAAGCCTATGAAAAAGGGATTGTAATCAATCCAGACAATTTCAATCTTTTAAAAAATACCATCTTGCTGCAAATCGATTTTCAAAAATATGAAGCTGCGGCCAAACTGAGCTCGGAAGGCTTGGAGATTTTTCCAGCGCAACCGCTTTTGTATTTGCTTAATGGAGTTGCAAACAATGGCTTATACCTGAGCGATAACGCCATTGAAAGTTTAGAGATGGGATTGGACTTTTTAATGGAAGATCCCAAAATGGAGCATGATTTTTACAATCAACTTAGTTTAGCTTATTCGCAAAAAGGCGATGCAAAAAAAGCAAAAACCTATTCAGATAAAGCTGCGAATCTTAAAATGCCTAATTAGTTTTATGAAGCTGAAACCATATTATTTAATCTTTTTACTTGTACTAGCCTCTTGTGGAGGAACTAAGTCTGTAACTAACGTAAAACACGCTTCTGCTAAGGAAGTTATTTCTTCCCATAAAATGGCTGCTCCCGAATTTAAAACCATGGCAGGCCGCATGCAGTTGCAGTATGAAGACGAAAAGAAGTCGCAAAGCATAACCGTTAGCTTGCGTATGGAAAAAGATAAAAACATTTGGGTGAAAGCTTCCATCTTAGGAATTACAATTGCAAAAGTGTTGATTACTCCAACAAGCGTTAGCTATTATGAAACAATCGGAAAAACTTATTTTGAGGGGGATTTTGCACTTTTAGGTGAATGGTTGGGTACTCCAATTAATTTTCAGCAAGCACAAAATCTACTTTTAGGGCAATCAATATTTACTTTAAACCCTGGAGATTACACATCTGAGGTGTTTCAAAATAAATTTAAAATTCAACCAAAGCAACAGCCTAAGAATTTCATACATTCACTTTTTATAAACCCTGATAATTTTAAAATAGCTTCAGAAACATTATCGCAACCAGATGACAATCGCATATTAGCAATTCGTTATGGAGACTATCAAAAAGTGGAAGAACAATATTTTCCAAAAAATATAATGATTAATACTTCTGAAAACGAATCGAGTACATTGATTGAAATTACGTTTAGAAAAATTGATTTGAATGTGAACATAGGTTTTCCATTTGATATTCCAGAAGGTTACGAAGAAATTCAACTTAATTAAATGAAGCAATTCTCGACATATATTTTATTATTTTTCTGTTTCCTAACAGTTACTTCTTCCTTTGCACAAATAGACAAACAAAAGGAACTAGAGGAAAAGCGACAAGCTATACTTAAGGAGATTAAGCAAATAAACTCTCTTCTTTTTAAAACTAGAAAAGAAGAAAAATCTGTGCTTTCACAGGTAGAAGATTTAAATCAACGTATTACAGCTTCAGAAAATTTAATTCGAGTTACAAATCAGCAAGCAAACTTGCTTACTCGAAATATTAACGAGAATATCAATAAGATTAGTACCCTTCGGGAGGAGTTAAAAGTGATGAAAGCTGATTATGCAGCCATGATTCAAAAATCGTATAAAAGCAAAAACCAGCAGAGTAGAATAATGTTTCTGCTATCATCTGAAAACTTTTTGCAAGCCTATAAACGCGTTCAGTATATGAAGCAATATGCGGCGTTTAGAAAAAAACAAGGCGAAGGAATAAAAGCAAAAACTGAGGAATTACAACAGCTAAATACAAATTTAATCGATCAGAAAAAGCAGAAACAAAAGCTGATTGCTGAAAATGAAAAGGCAAAACGAAAGCTTACAGAAGAAAGAAAGAACCAACAAGCTCTAATGGCTACCTTAAAGAAGGATGAGGGCAAATTTGTTTCGCAAATACGTGATAAGCAAAAAGAAGCCGATGCTATAGACCGCCAAATTGAAGCTATAATTAGAGCTGCAATTGAAGAGGCTAATAGAATTGCAAGAGAAAAAGCGGCTGCAGAAGCTAAGGCAAAAGGAACTACGGTTACTACTTCAACAAAGAATGAAATAACAAAGCCGGCTAAATCGGAAGAATTTTCATTAACTGCTGAAGACAAGGCGTTGGCAGCGAGTTTTACAAATAACAAAGGAAAACTGCCTTGGCCAGTAGAAAAAGGAATGGTAACTAAGAGTTTTGGTACGCATAGGCATCCACAATTCCCGAATGTTACAACTAATAATAGTGGAGTTGAAATTGCTACAAATGATAACTCTGCTGTGCGTTCTATTTTTGAAGGACAAGTGTTGTCTATACAAATGATAAAAGGTGCCAATAAGGTGATTATTATTCAGCATGGAGACTATTTGTCTGTGTACAGTAATTTGGCTACAGTTTCCGTAAACACAGGCGATAAAGTATCTACCAAACAAACTATTGGTACCGTAGCAAAAAGCGCTACAGAAGGGCGCACGCTATTAAAGTTCTATATCTACAAGAATAAGACAAAAATTAATCCAGCAGATTGGATTTATAGAATGTAGAAAATTTACCTAAGCATTTAAGACCTTCCTTTTAAAGGAGGGTCTTTGCTGAAATTATAATACAAACCTTCACAAACCTCATATATTCATTTTCTGAATATTCCTATACACATTACTAATACGTTTTTAGTTGATTTCCTAAGTATTTGTTGATTGGTTATGGTTTAGATTAAGAGTTTCTAAATAATAAATTTCAACAATTTGCTTCGTTGTCTCTTGTTCGCAGAGCTTCTATTTTAATTAATAGTTTTTTGGAATCGTTGTAAAACCAACAGGTGTGTTATATAGGCCATAAGGCATGTTGGAGTTTTTAGGCATTTGTACTCTCTCTAGCTACTTAATAGTTGAAAATGGTTGTATCAATATAACATATTCATTAATAGCCTTAACCTCATGATTTTTAGGGATTAACACTAAGCTTTAGTAAAGTTGATTCATAAAAAAAGAGACTGTCTTGTTAGACAGCCTCTTTTTGGTTTTTAGAATTTTACTTTTTAAAATTATTACTGTACTATCAGCTTTTTAGTAGCGCTAGTTTTTCCAGACTTTATTTTCACAAAGTAAATACCAGTAGCATAACCAGAAACATTAAGTGTTCCTCTTGATTTACCACTCATTTCATTTTCAGAAATAGTCTGTAGTTTTTGCCCTAAGCTGTTGTATAGTTCAATAGAAACATCGTTTTGAACCGTAGTATTCAAATTGATAACTACTTCACTTGAAGCTGGGTTAGGATACATTGATACATTGCTGAAAATTTCTTTGTTAACACCTAATGTACCATTAACATTTATATTATCTATATAAGTGCTATTTCCGTAACCAGTAATATTTACAAATCTAAATTGAACATTTTCACCTAAATAAGCTGAAAGATCAATTGTTTCTGTACGCCATTGATTCGCTGAACTAGGAACCCAAGATCCAGTAAAATATCCTGGTATTGTAGAAAGATCTAAACCTTGTTTGTAATAGATTTGATCAAAAGTAGCTCCACAATCTGTAGATATATCTACTCTAAATGCGTCAGAGAAACTTGATGAGTATTGCGCTTTGGCAATGTCAAAACTTAAGTTTGCTGTATTCGCGGTTGTTAAATCGATAAACAGAGTTTGTAATATATCTTCTTGTCCGTTGCCGTTATAACTGTTATTATCAACATAAGCAGTTAAAGTAGATGCACCTGTACTTCCAGTAACACTTCTAGGCGTCCAAGTAATACTATTGTCTGGATTAAAGATAGTCCACCCCTCAGGTGGCATTCCGTTTACATCAAACGGCTCTTCGTAATCTAACTGAGCTGCTTCAATTTCTGAATAGAATGTAAGTGCATCCTCATCATTATTTGGGTTTTCATCATCTGGTAAATCTATCGAGACAGTTAAAGTGTATGTTCCACTAGTAGTTATTTCAATTTGCTCTGCAAAATCAAAAATCATAGTTTGACCAGAAGAAAGTGTTTCTGTAAATGTTTCAGTAATAACGCTTCCACTGTCTAATTGATAACTAACATCAAAATTAGTTTGTGAATCTATACCAGTATTTGTCAACTTAGCCGAAACAGTAACAGGTCCTGGATTACAAATCTGATTGAAATCACTTGGAGTATTATTTACTTCAACAGCCACATCATTAGCTAACGTACAGTTAAGAAGTCCACCGTCGTGCTTTCTAGCAACGCTTCTACGTCCTTCCCATCCTTCTGTAGCATTTTTTGCTAAAACTGCATACCATAACGTTGCTTCTGGGTCTGTAATAGGAACAGTGATAGAGTTAGTGTTAGTAGTACCAACAACCTCCATATACTTTTCACCTAGGATATAAAAATCATAAGATTCTGCATCAGTAACTGCATTCCAAGTAAAGGTTGCTGTAGAAGGGCAAACTTGACTTACTAAATACCCTGTTACTAAAGGAGCAATGTCAAAAGTATCATCACTTACATCTTGCGACGAACCATTACTTACACGAATTAATGCTTTACCAGACACTGAGTTTGGTACATTCCATTCGTAGTTAGTAGTCGAGCTAGGAACAGTTGCGATGTTATTCCAGCTGCTTCCATTGTCAATTGAGTACTCAAGTTCAAAACTTGACGTAGTGTTTACAGCTACAGCATCCCAGTGAATAGATTCAGCTTCACCTGGAACTACACTTTCACCTCCATTAGGGTAAGTTACCGTGATGTTTTCAGTAATAACTTCGTATACCACAAAGTACTCTTGTGGTCCAACAGGTACATTAAAACCTGTTACGTTTATGTTGTAGTTTCCTGATGTTGGGTTGTTAATTACAACCTGCTCAACATTATTAAGACGGTCTACACCATTGGTAGCCGGTAAGTTTAATGTTGTTGGGTTTGGAGTTGGATCTAGAATATAAGGTAGGTGATCTGTGTTATTTGGATCTTTTACCACTAAATCTAAGTCGTTTACCAACGCTGGGTTAGCACCTGGAGATGCAGGAGCATCACTCCAATAAACCATAAAACGTACTTGCTTAGTACCTGCAGGAACATTTATTGTGTGGTTGTTTGCATCACCTTGTGAGATAGTGCTAGAAAGGTAACGCTCGTCTTCGATAAGCTTTGCAGCACGAAGTCCGTTTACTATACCGAAACCAAACTTGTAATCAGGTCCAACGTTTCCAGCATCGTTAGCAGTGTTTAATAAAGCCGCTTTAATAAGTGCAGATTGAGGAAGGTCTCCGCCATTTAATCCTGCATAGGCTTCGTATAATTGAGCCGAAACACCAGCAATACCTGGAGCAGCTCCAGAAGTTCCTCCAAAGCTTCGGTAAGTGTTGTTTTCATCTGTAGACATTTGATTCTGACCATTTGCAGCAATATCTGGCTTAATTCTACCATCATGTGCAGGTCCTCTACTACTTGATGACACCAATGAACCGTCAAAATAAACGTTTGCAGTAGCGATTACGTTTTTACCTTGTTTGTGACCCCCTGTAATATTTCCCCATTGGTTTCCAGCTCCATACCCACAGTTGTTTCCATTGGAGTTTCCTGCAGAGAATACGTGAAGAAGGTTAGGGAAATCTTTTGTTTGAGTATCTACAGTACGTGTAATAGAAGTATAACCATCATTACAACCATTACTATATGAAGAGTTTGTGATAACTACATCCCCGCTATTGATAAGTGAAACGGTTGGTCCATCTAAAAAGCTTGGTATGTAATTTACTACGTGAAGTGTTGAACCAGCAGCCATACCTCTGTACGAAGGGTTTAAGTTTCCTGCTCCAGACATAATTCCTGAAACACCATCACCGTGGTTCTGGCCTGTACCACTAGCTTGTGAGTTGTCTATTCTTCCTTGAAAATCGATATGAGGTCCTACGATACCATCATCACGGCATAATACGCCAATTCCCTCACCTGTGTAGTTTCTACCTGCAGTAGTTTGAGTATCTAAATTACTTGAACGGTGAAGACTTCTACCACGAGTATCATCTGGAACAGAAGGAGCTGGAATTAACTCAATCCATTTTACAAATGAAAGATTTGCAAGGTCCTCTAAGCAGTTGTTTGGAATAGAAAGTTCTATATTGTTAGCGCCTTTGTATTGTTGCTTTACTGCAATTTGTCTTTGAGCTAACTCTTGAATAACTTGATCTGCTGAAATATTTTTGTGAAACTCTAAAGTCACTAAAATGTTATCCCCATCCATAGCCCAATACTCATAAGGAGGGTTTTGTAATTCCTTAGAAAGTTTTGCATTTCCATTCACAGCTACAATAGAACGTACTCCGTTATTTCTTAAAAAATCTACAGAAGTATTTTTTGGGAAATAGAATAAGTATGTGTTGTGAGGAATGTACTCAATTAATTCTAAGTTTTTTTGTTTAAAAGCATCTTGAACAGATTGCTTTGGAGTTTCATAAAATTGAACCCAACCTACATAGCCTTCAGCCATTTTAGCTGATACAGGAAGTTGGCTCCATTTAAAGCTTGAGATATTTTCAGGCATCTCATAATTTTCGCCCTGAAAATTGATGTTGTAATTGTTTTGCCCAAAGGAAGTCGAAAAGACAAATATTAAGGCAAAAAACAAAAAAAGTTTTAACCGGGGAAGCGTAGTTTTTTTCATAATTGCAATTAAGTTAATAATAAATTCATAAGGATTTCTACTAAAAGATTCCAAATATATTTATTAACCTTTAAAAGCAATCAAGATTTCGCAGAAATATTCTACTTTAACAATTAAAATGCCTTAAAATACAACGAAACTTAACCTTCTCAGTGTAAGTTTATTGAAAGATAGATTTAAGCTCTATAGCATCGTTAGGCTTCATTTTTCCAGCTAAGACTAAACTTAGTTGTTTGCGGCGTAAAGCAGCGGCAAAACGCTCTTTTTCCAACTCAGTTTCTGGAATTAGTTCAGGGACTCTTACAGGATGCCCCATTTCATCGACAGCCACAAAAGTATAAATCGCTTCATTTGAAAGACTCTTTTCGCCACTTTCACGATCTTCAATAAAGACATCCATATAAACTTCCATCGAACTTTTGAAAGCTCTAGAAACTTTAGCTTCAACGGTAACTACACTTCCTAAAGGAATCATTTTATTGAAAGCTACGTGATTTACTGAAGCTGTTACGACAATTCTTCTACTGTGTCTACGCGCGGCAATACTAGCGGCTCTGTCCATTCGAGCTAGAAGCTCTCCTCCAAACATATTTCCAATTGGATTGGTTTCACTAGGCAAAACCATATCTGTATAAATAGTAAGTGATTCTTTGGCTTTTTTTGGTTGCATTAGATGGTTTTTTGGCAAAGATATCTAAGTTAAAAGTAAAAGAATAGAAAAAAGAGAAATATGGGTAAACTTTATCTGAGTGTTGTAAAATTATTTAAGCTCTTGCACTAACATCCAAGCATCTGCATTCTCGTTGGCTTGAATTTGATAGAGCTTTTTTAAAGCTTCCGAACGACTTTCAAAACTTGCATATAAAACTTGATGGAGTCCGTATTTAGAGGCTTGCATTTTAAAAGGAGAGTACCCTTTTTCGCGTAATTCGTCCATTTTTTTAACTGCATTTTCTTCAAGTCTGTAAGCACCAGCTACAATATGATAGTTTCCGGTATGCTTTGGAAGATTTAGACTTAAAACTGGAAGTGGATTTGAAATTACAAAAGTTGCTTCCTGAATTTGATTTTCAATAAGTGAATTTGCTTTTTGGCGTTCAGCATAATTAAACTCCTGAATTTGAGATTCATAAATCTTCATGCTACCTAAACCAACTGCGGAAAGAGCAATTACTGCAATTGCGGCATATTTAAGATATGGTTTTGAAGATTTTCTCTCGGTATTTAAAACTATAGGCTCTTTTTCTTTTTGAGATTTAGACTCCTCTTTATAGATCTCACGATTTATTTCTTCTGAAACAAATGTAGAAAGTCCAAACGACGAGGTGCTAAAGTTTTGATGTTGAACAGGCTCAAACTGAATTGATTTTTCTTCATTCAACGAAAACTCACCTATGTTTTTAAAAGAAACTTCTTTTCCTTCCAATAAATCTCTAGAAACTTCCGCAGTAAAGTTTCTTATTTTTTGAAGTGCTGTTTCATAACTGCACTTGTCAACCGAAGCCACATAATTAGCAAGTAAACCATCATTAGCCTGTAATTGTCTGTTGAACGAAACAATTTTAGAAGGCGGATGAAATGTGTTAGTATTACTATCGATATAAGCAGATTTTTGGCGGGTTAAAAAAGCGCCAAAACCTGGGATAATAACGCATTCATAGCGGTATAATAAATCGTTTATGTAGGTAATTAGTTGCATTGAAACAAAGTTAGTTATTTTATGATGAGGTTCAAGTTATCAGTTAAAAAATTATCAACATCTTTTACAAAATGATTATTAGATACTTTTTTTGTTAGAATTCATTCATAATAACTTGCAGATAGTTAGGTAGATAAGCTTAAAGTGAAAAAATATTGTAATTTTAAGAGTCTGTGAGGTTTTAAAAATTACCATTATGCTTTCAAAAAATGAACTTCGTTATACTCTTGCTTTACAGCGAATTCCAAATTTGGGCGATATTTCCGCAAAAAAGTTATTGCGAAAAACAGGTTCTGCCGAAGCAATTTTTAAAGAAAAGAAATCTAATCTCGCCAAAATTGATGGCATCGGATTGTCGAAATTAAGGGAAATAAACCTGAATAAACAATTAGAAGAAGCTGATGAAGAACTTCAGTTTATTGAGGCCAATAATATTGAGTATAGTTATTTTCAAGACAAAACTTATCCCGAGAAACTGAAACACTGCATAGACGGCCCAATTTTACTTTTTCACAAGGGTAATATCGATTTAGTTGGAAAACGTATAATTAGTATCGTTGGCACGCGAAGAATCACGAGTTATGGCAATGCTATTTGTCAACAGTTAATTGAAGACCTCGCTCCATTAAACCCTGTTATTGTTTCTGGTTTGGCTTACGGGGTTGATATTTGCGCTCATAAAGCCGCAATAGATAATAATTTGCAAAATATAGCATGTCTCGCTCATGGGTTAAATCAAATGTATCCTAAAGATCACAAACGCTATGCTTCGAAAATTGAAGAAAACGGAGGCTTTATAACTGAATTTTGGAGTAGTGATGCTTTTGATAGAAATAACTTCCTAAAAAGAAACAGGATAATTGCTGGTCTTTCAGAAGCGACGGTTGTAATAGAATCTGCCGAAAAAGGGGGGAGTTTAGTTACTGCAGATATAGCACAATCATATAATCGAGAAGTTTTTGCAATTCCAGGAAGAGCTACAGACAAGCAGAGTAAGGGTTGTAATAATTTAATAAAGCAACAAAAAGCTCATTTAATAACAAGCGCTGCAGATATAATTTACCTATTAGGCTGGGAAATTCAAGAAAATAAGAAATCTAAACAAACTCAGCTTTTTGTTGAACTAGATGAGGAGGAAAAGGTTATTTTTCGATATCTAAAAGATAAAGAAAAAGAAATGCTAGATGTAATCGCCTTGGAATGTAATATTCCCGCATATAAAACAGCTAGCATTCTTATGAATATGGAGATAAAGGGCGTAGTGCGCCCTTTGCCTGGAAAATTATTTCAGTTGGTCTAGTAGCCTACTTTCTCTCTTACTCTTTTTAAAACTCCATCGGCAACTTTACGTGCTTTTTCTGCACCCGCTGCAAGTGCTGCATCAACTTCATCAAGATTTTCCATAAAGTAGTTGTAGCGTTTACGTTCTTCAGAGAACTTCTCAATAATTAATTCAAATAGCGCTTGTTTTGCGTGACCATACCCGTAGTTTCCGCCTTCGTAGTTTTTACGCATTTGCGCAATTTCTTCAGGAGTGGCTAATAACTTATAAATATTGTAAACATTACAAGTATCTGGGTTTTTAGGTTCTTCCAATGGAGTGCTATCGGTTTCTATAGCCATTACTTGCTTTCGCAGCTTTTTGTCAGCCAAAAAGATATTGATATAATTATTTTTCGATTTACTCATTTTTGAACCATCGGTACCTGGAACATACATAGTTTCTTCTCGCACTTGTCCTTTAGGCATTACGAATGTTTCGCCCATTTGAGTATGGAAACGAGAGGCTACATCGCGAGTTATTTCAATGTGTTGCATTTGATCTTTCCCAACAGGTACTATTTCGGCATCGTATAATAAAATATCTGCCGCCATTAGCATCGGGTAAGTGAAAAGTCCAGCGTTTACATCTTCAAGACGGTCTGCTTTGTCTTTGAAAGAATGTGCTAAAGTAAGACGTTGAAAAGGAAAAAAGCAGTTTAAGTACCAAGTGAGCTCTGTTGTTTGTGGAACATCGCTTTGTCTATAAAATATTACACGATTTACATCAAGACCTAAAGCAAGCCAAGTTGCCGCTGTACTGTAGGTGTTTGCGCGAAGCGTTTTAGCGTTTTTAATTTGGGTTAACGAATGCATATCTGCAATAAACAAGAACGATTCGTTTTTTGGATCATTCGCCATTTCTATGGCGGGAATTAAAGCACCCAATAAATTTCCTAAGTGAGGTGTACCTGTGCTTTGGATTCCTGTAAGTATTCTAGACATTGTTATAAAAAATTTTAGCAAAGGTACCTTTTTTCAATAATTTGCATACTTCAAATATGTACTTTTGACCCTGATGAAATTATTTGAACAGATATTTGCGACATTCTATCGTATTTGGTTTTATATAATAATAGCATTTGCTACAATTTTACTTTTTCCTTTTCTACTAATAAGTATTTTAAAAAGCTCCTGGTATCCATTCTTTTTCAAGGTGGCACGAGTTTGGTCAATAATAATTATATATGGAATAGGGTGTTATCCGGTTATTAAAAGAGATGTAAAATATCAAAAAGGCAGAAGCTATATGTTTGTTGCAAACCATACCTCAATGACGGATATAATGCTAATGTTTTATACTGCTAAAAATCCGTTTGTATTTGTTGGTAAAAAGGAGTTGGCAAAAATACCTCTATTCGGATATATCTATAAACACACCTGTATTTTGGTTGATCGCGGTAATACTAAAAGTAGGGTGGAAGCTTTTCGCAGAGCAGAAAAAAGACTAAATGAAGGGTTAAGTGTATGTATTTTCCCTGAAGGAGGAGTGCCAGACGACTTGTCTATTCTTTTAGATGAATTTAAAGATGGGGCTTTTAGATTGTCTATTGAACATAAAATCCCAATAGCGCCTATGACGTTTCATGATAATAAGAAACGTTTTCCATACTCTTTTTTTAAGGGAGGTCCTGGGAAAATGCGCGTAAGAGTTCACAATCTATTCGAAACCGAAAACTTAGAAATGACCGATCGTAAGGAATTGAAAAACGCAACTCGAGAAGTGATTTTGAATGAGTTGTTGAAGCCCACAGTTTAACCTCAATTTTTTATAACTCAAAAAAACCATCCTATGGCTAAGAACGGTTTTTTCAATGGTTGATTTTTAATCAAACGCAATCAACTTAAAACTAACTTAAAACTTGAAGCTTATTCCGCTGTACACTCCTAAATAATACGGTTTAAAGTTTACAGAAGAATCGGTATATGGATTGAGCTGGTATTTAAACATAGGCTCAATATTAAAAGTAAATTTCTTAGATAATTTGTAATCTAGTCCTAATCCAATATTAGTTGAAAAGCTTACATCTGAAAGGTTATTAGCTTCTCCTAGTACAGTGCTAAAGTTATCTGCTTTTACAGAAATTTCATTATTCCCTAAAACTAAAGTGCTTAATCCACCTATCAGGTTTACTCCTAATCGAGTGTCTAATAGTGAGTATTTAAGTTCAACAGGAATTTCATAATAATTTATGTTTTGTATCACCCTAGCGTTTCCTTGAGTAGATTTTAGATTGATGTTTTCAAAACCTCCTGAAGGAGCAGAGCTATGAAAAGTTGATTTTGAAACTACAGTCGTAACAATTTGCTTTCCACCATAGTCTACAGTCCTTAGTGCAGATGATACTGGGCCAGTACCTACCAAAATATCGGAAGTGCTATAGCTTAAATCTACATTGTTCAGTCCGGTTCGAACACTTAAGCGGTTGCTAACAGCGTAACTAACTTGTACGCCATAGCTCATATTTACATCTCCTTTTTGTGGATTGTCTGTAAATGTTGGGTCTATAGAGGATCCGTTACCTAAACTGCTGTAATAAACTGGAGCTACATTTGGTGCTATCTTCCAGCGATGTTCTGGTTTTTGTTTCTTTTTCTTTTGTGATTCATCTTCTTCAATATTTTCAGCAATGGCATCGAATATTGATTTTTTAACTACCGAATCTTGTTTAATCTCTGCTTCAGCCTTCACTAAACCGTTTTCTGTATCCGTTGGAATGACTTTCGAGTTTACATCTTTTGATTTGTCAATCTCAGCGACTCCTTCATTATTTTTAATAATGATTTCCTTTTCGGAATTAATGAATTTATCAGCAGCTTTCTTTTCAGTTTTGTCTAGTGTGGTTTTTTCTGATAGATTTTGTGAAGTGGCAATTCCTTCATTCAACTCTTTTGTTGAAATATTCTTAGAAATATGACTTTCTGAATTAGTTTGCTTTTGAATTGCTTTTTCCTTTTCAGAATTGCTTGAAGCAACTACTATATTGGTAGCTTTTTCTGAAGTTCCCTTAACTGTTTTATTTGAAGCTCTGGTTTCATTTTTATCCTTCGCATCAATTTTTTCTGAAGAATTTGAATTTTGAGTTGTAATATCTTCAGTAGCTACTTTAGCGTTTTGGATTTCTGATGCTGATCTAGTTTTCTGAAGATTTTTATTGTTTTGCTCAAAGTTTTCATTGGTGATTTGCTCACCATCCATTATATCAGGAGAATTGTAAAGAGAATTGCCAACAGTTAAGAGCAGAGCAAGTAACGCAGCAACACCGCCAAGTTTTATCCATAACGGAATAACTTTGCGTTCTTTTTTCTCCTTGTTGAGCTCCGCTTGAATGTTTTCCCAAACGCGCGGCGAAGGAGTGGCTTCAAGATTTTTGAAACCTTCTTTAAAAATGTTGTCTATGTCTTTCTTTTCTTTCATTAGTATCGCTGACTTTCGGCTTTTATTTTAAAACTTAACTGTCAGTTTTTTTAATAAACCCCTACCCAATTAAAAGCAGGGGATATATTACTCTAAACAATTCAATAATGCATTAAGTGTTATAGTTTTTAGCATCATACTCTTCAATCTTATTTTTCAATATCATTCTAGCGCGTGCTAGGTTAGATTTAGACGTTCCGTCGCTAATACCTAACATTTCGGCAATCTCTTTATGCTGATAGCCATCCAAAACATACATACTAAAGACCAATCTATATCTGTCTGGCAATTCTTGTACAATTTTCAACAAAAAATCCAATGGAATTTCTTCGCTATCAATTTCTACTTCTGCCTCATCTTCAATCTGGCCTTCGTCTACAATTTCAAAATTACGCTGTTTCCGGTATTTTTGAAGTACAGTATTCACGGTTACCCGTTTCATCCATCCTTCAAAAGAACCTTTGCCTTTATATTGCTCAACCTTTTTAAAAATGGTTATAAATGCATCTTGCAAATTGTCTTCTGCCTCTGTGTAATTAGGCGAATAGCGAAGACAAATAGCAAATAGGATTCTGTTGTACTTTTCGTACAATTCGCCTTGTGCCTTTGCATTCTGCTTTTTGCATTGTTGTATGAGCTCTTCTAAAGTCAATTGCGGTACCGTGAATTAACATTAAGTTGTAAATACCTCTATATTTTTAGAGGGCAACCGTAAATATTCAAGGTTCCTACGTTGTGTAGATGCCACAGTATCAAAAGGGTTGCGTGGTTCTTTGAAAAATTTATTGATTTAATGCTGCAATGGCGTCTTTAATTTTTACTTCCAATTCTTCCATTAGCTCTGGGTTGTCTAATAAAAGTCTTTTAACTGCGTCACGGCCTTGTCCTAGTTTTGTATCGTCGTAGCTAAACCAAGAACCTGCTTTTTTAACGATTTCGAAGTCAACCCCAAGGTCGATAATCTCCCCGACTTTAGAGATTCCTTCACCATACATAATGTCAAATTCAGCTTGTTTGAATGGTGGAGCTACTTTGTTTTTTACAACTTTAACCCTGGTTTTATTACCGGTAGCATTACTGTCGGTATCCTTAATTTGTGTAGAGCGACGAATGTCTAATCGAACAGAAGCATAGAACTTTAAGGCGTTACCACCTGTTGTGGTTTCAGGGTTTCCAAACATTACACCAATCTTTTCACGCAATTGGTTAATGAAGATTACCGTACATTTTGTCTTACTGATAGAACCTGTAAGTTTTCGTAGTGCTTGGCTCATTAAACGTGCGTGAAGCCCCATTTTACTGTCTCCCATTTCGCCTTCAATTTCACTTTTTGGCGTCAAAGCTGCAACCGAGTCAATAACCACGATATCGATAGCCCCACTTCTAATTAGATTATCGGCAATTTCTAATGCTTGTTCCCCATTATCAGGTTGAGAAATAATAAGGTTTTCAATATCTACCCCAAGTTTTTCGGCATATACACGATCAAAAGCGTGCTCTGCATCGATAAATGCTGCAATACCTCCTTTTTTCTGAGCTTCTGCCATTGCGTGAAGCGTTAAAGTAGTTTTACCAGAAGATTCTGGCCCGTAAATTTCAATAACTCTTCCACGTGGATAGCCGCCAACGCCTAAAGCCACATCCAAACCAAGGGAACCTGTTGGGATTACGTCTACATCTTCTACGGCACTATCGCCCATTTTCATTACGGTACCTTTACCGTAAGTTTTGTCAAGTTTATCAAGTGTAAGCTTTAAAGCTTTAAGTTTTGCGTCTTTTTCAGTGCTCATTTTCAATGTGTTTAATGATAGAATTTTAATTAGCTAAGATACTATATCTTCAGGCGAAGGGCAAAAATAATATGGAATAGGTAGGTGTTTTTGTTAACAAATTTGAAAGCTAGAAGTTTGGCTTGTAAAAACTAAGCTTGCATCAATTTAAATATTTAAACAATTGTAAATTAGGTTTTTATGACAACCGCTTTATATTTGATAATCTTTTTAAAATTGTAATAGAGGAGGTTGTTGATTTCCTTTATTCTATTCGGAATTAATTTTTAAAATTTTTTATAGTTGCAAGTCTATTTTCAATTTTAAAATAAAAATCACTTCCTATTAGATCTTTAAAGTAGTTGTTGATAGTATTAATTCTTGACTTTCTTCCGTTTTTTACAAAAACTATTACCTTTGCAGCTTTAAAAATCAATTCTTTTCACCTAAAAATTAGTATAGCATGCAACTGTACAATAAATTAAGTGCTAAAGAAAGGGAAGCACTATTAGAAGAAGCCGGTGAAGAACGGCTTACCCTTTCATTTTACCAATACGCCAAAATAGGCAATCCTCATCTTTTCAGAAATCACCTTTTTGTTACTTGGCATGAACAAGATGTTCTAGGTCGAATTTATGTAGCTCACGAAGGTATAAATGCGCAACTTTCGGTTCCGGCAAAACGTTTTAAGGAGTTTAAAGAGTTTTTAGACGGAATAAACTTTTTAAAAGATGTTCGGTTAAATATTGCTATTGAACAAGATTTAAAATCGTTTTTAAAACTGAAAGTAAAAGTTCGTGATAAAATTGTGGCGGATGGATTAAATGATGAAACTTTTGATGTTACCAACAAAGGAATTCACGTAGACGCTATTGCTTTTAATGAGCTTATTGAAGATCCAGATGTAGTTTTGGTCGATATGCGAAACCATTACGAAAGTGAAATAGGGCATTTCAAGAATGCGATTACTCCGGATGTAGATACTTTCCGCGATTCTTTAGATATTATTGAAGAAGATTTAAGAGATCATAAGGAGGATAAAAAACTTGTGATGTATTGCACAGGAGGTATTCGTTGTGAAAAAGCCAGTGCATATTACAAGCACAAAGGTTTTAAAAATGTTTTTCAATTAGAAGGTGGTATTATTGAATACGCTAGACAAGTAGAAAACTTAGGACTTGAAAATAAATTCTTAGGCAAAAATTTTGTTTTCGATCACCGTCGTGGCGAACGAATTACCGATGATATTATAAGTCACTGTCACCAATGTGGAGAACCTTGCGATACGCATACTAACTGTGCGAATCAGGCTTGTCACTTACTGTTTATTCAGTGTGAAAAGTGTGCTGTAGCTATGGAAAACTGCTGTTCAGACGACTGTATTGAGATTATTCATCTACCAGAAGAAGAGCAAAAAAGAAGACGTCAAGGCATCCCGAATAGCAATAAAATATTTAAAAAGGGACGTTCTGAAAAGCTGAAGTTTAAAAAGTAAATACGTGTTGAGTGCTGGATTAAGGATAACGGGTGGTTGCAGCTTCTAATATAACTTTGAGGTGTTTCTCTTCATTTTTGAATCTCGATTTCATTAGTAAAATTCATAATTCTGAATTCAGCATTCATAATTATTTATTGGTATCTTTACCGATTAGTAATTTTGTTTAATTTTTCGTCCCTCTTCATTTAGAACAGGGCTTTATATATAAAATATATGGGCTGTACCAGCTGTGCCACAGGCGCCAACGGACAGCCAAAGGGATGCAAGAACAATGGTACTTGCGGAACCGATGGCTGTAACAAACTAACGGTGTTTGATTGGCTTTCAAATATGCAACTTCCCGCTAATATGGAACCCTTCAATGCGGTAGAAGTTCGCTTTAAAAACGGTAGAAAAGATTTCTACCAAAATCCAGATAACCTCACACTAAGCATTGGCGATACTGTAGCTACAGAAGCTTCGCCAGGTCACGATATAGGAATGGTAACTTTAACAGGCGAGCTTGTTAGAGTTCAAATGAAAAAGAAACGAGTACCTACTAAAATCGAGGCGCTTCCAAAAATTTATCGCAAGGCAACTCAAAAAGATATAGATATCTGGCAAGAGGTCCGTAACAAGGAGGCAGATGTTCAGAAACGTTCCCGAGAAATAGCTATTCGTTTAGGACTTCAAATGAAGATTAGCGATGTAGAATTTCAAGGAGATGCATCAAAAGTTATATTCTATTATACCGCTGAAGAAAGAGTAGATTTCCGTGAATTAATTAAAGAATTTGCACGAACTTTCAATACCCGTATTGAAATGAAGCAAATTGGTTTTCGCCAAGAGGCTGCGCGCTTAGGGGGTATTGGTAGTTGTGGTCGTGAACTTTGCTGTTCTACATGGCTTACAGATTTCCGTTCGGTAAATACTTCGGCAGCACGTTATCAGCAACTTTCTCTAAACCCTCAAAAACTTGCAGGACAATGTGGAAAGCTTAAATGTTGTTTGAATTACGAATTAGACACTTATTTAGAAGCATTAGAGTCTTTTCCAAGTACTGATACTAAGTTGCAAACTGAAAAAGGAACTGCTACTTGCCAAAAAATTGATATTTTTAAAGGCTTGCTTTGGTATGCCTACGAAAAGGATTTCATGAATTGGCACGAGCTTACTGCTGAAAAGGCTAACGAAATTATCGAGCTAAATAAGGCTGGTAAAAAACCTTTTGCATTAGAGGAATTCATTATTGAAGCTCCAGTAGCCGAAAAAGAACCGTATAGTAATGTTGTAGGTCAAGATAGTTTAACGCGTTTTGACAAACCAAAACAGAAGCCTAAAAAGCGCAGAAAAAAGACTAAATCTAAGCCTCGTGCAAATGCGGATTCAGCCAATAAACCTGCAGCTGGAGAAAATAAAAATGCTTCAAAAAAGGCTAATACTAAACCTAGAAAAAAGCCTAGTAATAAGCCAAGTAGTAAGCCAGCAAATAAACCTACAAATAAGTCAAGTAATAAAGGATCTAATAAGCCAACGAATCAAAATAGAAATAGAAAGTCGTCAAAAAATGAATAAATTAGTAATGATTTTTGTGGCTGCTGTATGTTTCGTTTCTTGCGATTCTAATACAGTATTTAGTGATACAAAGGCAATGGACGGGCATTGGGGTGCTGCTGAAACTGTAGTGTTTACATTGCCTGAATTAGATTCGTTAAAAAAATATAATTTATTTTTAAACATTAGAAACACTAACGAATATAAGTACAACAACCTATTTTTAATAGTTTCGATGGAGTTTCCACACGGTAAAACAATTACCGACACTTTAGAATACCGTATGGCTAACCCCGATGGTTCGTGGATGGGACACGGTATAGGAAACTTAAAAGAAAATAAATTGTGGTATAAAGAAAACGTACAGTTTGTTGAAGAAGGGTCTTACAAGGTTAACATAGGGCATGCAATGCGCAATAACGGTTCTATTGAAGGCGTTAGCAAACTTGAAGGTATATCAGATGTTGGGTTTAGTATAGAAGCTTCCAAATAGTAAATAAAATATGGCAAAAAAAAAGGCATCCGCAAAAGATAAAAAACGCAGTTTAGGGCGTCACATTAGAACCTTTTGGAAGATTTTCGCAGGGTTTATACTACTAATAGTCTTAATGTTTTTAATGGCTTCTTGGGGCGTTTTTGGAAGTCTTCCAGATGAAACAAGCCTAGAAAATCCAGAGAAAAACCTCGCAACTGAAATTATTTCATCCGACGGAAAAACCATTGGAAAATTCTACAAAGAAAACCGTACTCCAGTACCTTACGATTCTTTACCAGACCACTTAATTAACGCATTAATTGCAACTGAAGACGTTCGTTTTTACGATCACTCCGGGATTGATGGTCGCGGGACATTAAGAGCAATTGCATTTTTAGGCTCTAGAGGTGGAGCAAGTACAATTAGTCAACAGCTAGCAAAACTGTTTTTTACCGAACAGGTATCTCGCAATAAATTCCAAAGAGGACTACAAAAAGTTAAAGAATGGATAATTGCAACTCGCTTGGAACGTCGTTATACAAAAGAGGAAATTATTACAATGTATTTTAACGAATACGACTTTGTGAATCAAGCTGTTGGTATAGAGTCTGCAGCTTATATTTATTTCGACAAACCGCCGTCTCAGCTTTCAACTAATGAATCTGCGACTCTTGTAGGAATGTTTAAAAATGCTTCCCTATATAATCCAATTCGAAATCCAGAAGGTGTTAAAAACCGAAGAAATGTGGTGTTAGCACAAATGGAGAAATACGATTATATTTCAGAAAAAGTAAAAGATTCGCTACAAGCTCTTCCACTGAATATCGAATTTACACCGCAAGGTCACGATGAAGGAAGTGCGACTTATTTCCGTGAGTATGCGCGTCATTTTATGGAAAATTGGATAAAAGAACATCCAAAGTCAGATGGTAGTAAATACAATATTTACCAAGACGGACTTAAGGTTTATGTTACTATAGATAGTAAAATGCAACTTCACGCCGAAAATGCTGTTAAAACGCATATGGCAAACCTCCAAGCTGTTTTTGACGAACAAAATAAAGGGAATAAAACAGCGCCTTTTAGAGATATTACAGAAAAAGAAACCGAAGGGATTTTAAATTCAGCCATGCGAAAAAGTGATCGCTGGCGCGATATGAAAAGACAAGGAAAAGACGAGGAAGAAATTATTGCAAGCTTTAAAAAAGCAATCCCGATGCGTGTTTTCTCTTGGAAAGGAGACATTGACACAATTATGACTCCGTTAGATTCTATTCGTTATCACAAATCATTTTTGCAAGCAGCTATGATGTCTATGACACCACAAACAGGTGAAGTAAAAGCATGGGTTGGTGGAATAGATTACAAACATTACAAATACGATATGGTTAAAAAAGGAAGACGCCAGATAGGTTCCACTTTTAAGCCATTTGTTTACGCAACAGCTATAGACCAAATGCATATGTCTCCTTGTGATACATTACCAAATACTATGTACACAATCCCAGCTGGAAAACACAACTTAATAAAACCTTGGACACCTAAAAACTCGGGAGGTAGTTATGGAGGAATGGTCTCTCTTAAACACGCTCTTGCAAATTCTATCAACACAATTACAGCAAGACTTATTGATAGGGTTGGACCAGAACCAGTTATCGACCTAGTGAAAAAAATGGGTGCAAATACAGATAATATGCCTGCAGTACCATCAATTGCTTTAGGAACTGCAGATTTATCGGTTTATGAAATGGTTGGAGCTTACAGCACCTTTGCAAATGAAGGAGTATATATAGAGCCTATTCTTATTCAAAGAATTGAGGATAAAAATGGAACTGTTCTTTATCAAAATGTTCCAAAAACACGAGATGTTATAAGTAACGAAACTGCGTATGTTACAACTAGTTTAATGGAAGGAGTAACGCAATCAGGAACGGGTACTCGTTTAAGAGGAAATTGGGCTGTTAATTCACCTTTTTACAAAGAAGTTATGACAGGATATCCATACGATTTTAAAAATCCTATTGCTGGTAAAACGGGGACTACACAAAACAACAGTGATGGTTGGTTTATGGGGATGGTTCCAAATCTCGTTACAGGAGTTTGGGTAGGAGGAGATGATAGAGCTACACATTTCAGAAGCACTAGATACGGACAAGGAGCAACAATGGCACTACCAATTTGGGGAATGTATATGAAGAGTTGCTATGCCGATAAAGATTTAGATGTGTCTACTGAAAACTTTAAGCGTCCAAGTAATCTTTCTATTGAAACTAACTGTGCAGTATGGAGAGATAGGGATGCTGATAAGGAAGAAATTCCAGATGAGTTTGATTTTTAATTAAAAATCTAATAATCATAAAAACTAAATTTTAGACTTTTTACTGATATCAAAAGAGCTGTTTTTCTATTGATTTAACAGTTAGGTGTTTATTAGGTGTTTGTAGAATTGTCCTGAATACTCAGACAAATTTTGTAATTTTCAGAAAAATTTTAAAAATGATAAATAAGACAGTAGCAAACGTTCGAGAAGCCTGTGAAGGCATTGAAGACGGAATGACTTTTATGCTCGGAGGCTTTGGTCTTTGTGGTATTCCTGAAAACATAATCAACGAATTGGTTAGACGAAACATTCAAGGTGTTACTTGTATTTCAAATAATGCAGGTGTAGATGATTTTGGTCTAGGTCTTTTGCTTAAAAAGCACCAAATAAAGAAAATGATTTCTTCTTATGTAGGAGAAAACGCCGAATTTGAACGCCAAATGCTAAGTGGCGAAATGGAGGTAGAGCTTGTTCCTCAAGGAACGCTAGCACAAAGATGTGAAGCTGCTCGAACTGGTATTCCAGCCTTTTTTACTCCTGCAGGTTACGGAACCGAAGTAGCTGAAGGTAAAGAAACCCGTGAATTTAACGGAAAAATGCACATAATGGAGAGAGCTTTTGAAGCTGATTTCTCATTTGTAAAGGCTTGGAAAGGCGATGAAGCTGGAAATCTTATTTTTAAAGGTACAGCAAGAAACTTTAACCCTGCCATGTGTGGTGCTGGAAAAATTACAGTAGCTGAAGTAGAAGAACTTGTTCCTGCTGGTGAATTAGACCCGAATCAAGTTCATATTCCTGGAATTTTTGTTCAGCGAATTTTTCAAGGTGAGAAATATGAAAAACGCATTGAGCAACTTACAGTGCGTAAAAAATAAGTAATTGGAATCTTAGCGTTTTCAGAGATGAAATATTAGACTATAAAGAATCAGAGAACGCAAAGGAAAAATAATTATGTCAGGTTGAGCCCTTCGGCATCGCTCAGAATAAACCAAGGTGGAAACCTACTTCAAATTAACAATATTGAGATGTTAGATAAAAACCAAATAGCACAACGAATAGCAAAAGAAGTTAAGGACGGATACTACGTGAACTTAGGAATAGGAATTCCAACTTTAGTTGCGAATTTTGTGCGTGACGATATTAGTGTAGAATTTCAAAGTGAAAATGGAATTCTAGGAATGGGACCATTCCCTTATGAAGGGGAAGAAGACCCAGATTTAATTAATGCCGGTAAACAAACTATTACAGCCCTTCCCGGAGCTTCCTTCTTCGACTCTGCAATGAGTTTTGGTATGATACGTGGCCAACACGTCGATTTAACTATTTTGGGAGCAATGGAAGTATCTCAAAACGGTGATATTGCCAATTGGAAAATTCCGGGTAAAATGGTAAAAGGAATGGGAGGCGCAATGGATTTAGTAGCCTCAGCCGAAAATATTATTGTGGCCATGATGCATACGAATCGCGCTGGCGAATCGAAATTGCTTAAGGAATGTACTCTACCGCTTACTGGAGTTGCCTGTGTAAAGAAGATTGTGAGCAATCTTGCAGTAATGGAAGTTAGAGATGGTAAATTTCACCTGTTGGAACGTGCACCTGGTGTTTCTGTTGAAGAAATTCAACAAGCAACTGAAGGTGATTTAGTAGTTGAAGGTGACATTCCTGAAATGAAATTTTAAAATAATTCTACTTTTTTTATATAATAGGGGTTATTTAAAAAGCAAAAATTATTTGATTTGTTAGGTCGAGCGTAGTCGAGACCTATTTAGAAGTCAGTAATTTAAAGTTCTCGACTGCGTTCGAACAGAAAGTGAGACTTGCTTTTTGGATAGCCTTTTTTGTTCAGGAAAGATTAAATCCCTTTAGGAATCGCTTGAATAAGCTTTTTTGAATATTCGGTCTGCGGGTTTTCGTAAATTTCGTCGGCATCTCCTAGTTCTTCTATTTTCCCTTTATTCATCACTAATAGTTGATCCGACATGTATTTCACCACCGCCAAATCGTGCGATATAAAAATATATGTGAAGCCATAATCGTTTTTCAGTTCGTTCAAGAGATTAAGAACTTGTGCCTGCACAGAAATATCTAAAGCAGAAACCGATTCGTCACAAATAACAAGTTTTGGCTCTACTATTACTGTTCGAGCAATTCCAACACGTTGTCGTTGCCCCCCTGATAGCTCGTGCGGATAACGGTAAAAGTATGTCTCATCCAAACCTACTTTATCTAGAAGCGAAATAACGCGCTCTCTTCTTTCTTTTTTATTTTTCCCTAAACCGTGAACTTCCATGGGCTCCATCAAAGCTTCGCCTATCATCAAACGAGGGTTTAAAGAGGAAAATGGATCTTGAAAAATAATCTGAATTTCTTTTCTCAGATTTCTAATATCAGTTTTTGAAAGCGTTGTAAGTTCTTTACCGCGATATTTTATACTTCCTTCAGTCGCTTTTTCAAGCTGAAGAATTGTTTTTCCCAAAGTAGATTTTCCACAACCCGATTCGCCTACAAGCCCTAAAGTTTCTCCTTCAAAAACTGAAAAACTAACGTTATCTACTGCTTTTACAACTTCTGTTTTGGCAAAAAGCCCCACATTGCTGAAATAGTATTTTTCAAGGTTGACGATTTCTAAAATAGGGGACTGAGTGTATATCTGCTTATGTTTTTTAGCGCGTTCGGTCGCTTTTATTTCTCTAGGCTTAAAACTTTTATCAGCAATAGAAGCAATGGTTGGCAATTCTGCTAAACGCACATTTAATGAAGGTCGCGACGCCAATAATGCTTTGGTATATTCGTTTTGAGGATTTTTAAAAATCTCTTCGGTAGTGGCACTCTCAACGATATTCCCCTTATACATTACCAAAACTCTATCTGCAATTTCTGAAACCAAACTTAAATCGTGTGAAATAAATAGCATAGCCATTTTAGTTTCTTTCTGAATCGATTTTAGAAGCGAAATAATTTCTTTCTGTACCGTAACATCAAGTGCTGTTGTTGGTTCGTCTGCTATGAGTAATTTAGGTTTACAAGCAATAGCCATGGCAATCATAACTCGCTGCATTTGTCCACCGCTTATTTGATGTGGATAACTGTTGTAAATTTCGTTGGGACGTGGCAGTTTCACTTTTTCAAACAGCGAAATGGTTTCCTTTTTGGCTTCAGAAGCATTCATATTTAAGTGAAGCATGAGTATTTCAGAAACTTGAAAACCGCATTTCAATGAAGGGTTAAGCGCACTCATAGGCTCTTGAAAAATCATTGCGATTTCGCTACCGCGGATTTTTCTAAATTTCTTTTCATCGTACTTCAATAAATCGTTTCCTTGGAAATAGATTTCTCCCGATAAGTTGGCTTGTTTTTTTGGCAATAACCCCATAAGTGCTAAAGATGTAACCGATTTACCTGAACCAGATTCGCCTACAATCCCTAAAATTTCGTTTTCAAATACATCAAAAGATATAGTATGTAAAACTTCAGTTTTCTTTTTCTTGCCCCCAAAGGAAAGAACAAGATCTTTAATCGATATTAATGGGGTGTTTTCCATAGTATCAAAGATAGAATTTAAGTTAAAATTGAGTGTGTAGTTTTAATTCAAAAATTTAAAAAGATGTAGCGACAAGCGAGAAAAGAAAATAATTGTTTTATTTTGAGAATCTCTAACGAAAATCAAATGATATGAAAAAATTAGTTATCGCCTTATTTACAATAGTTTTATTTACGTCTTGCTCTTCTCATGATGATAGTAATTCAGCAGAAACGTCTATAGTAGGTTCTTGGTCGCTAACTGAAATGAATGTGGCTATTCCTGTAGACTTAAACAACGACGGATCTTTTAATCGAAATCTAATTAACGAAATTCCATGTATAGAGGGAACGAGTAACTTTTCTGCTAATAATGATTTCTCACAATCGTTTAGTGTGATAACACAAGAGGAAATAAACGGAGAAATTGTTTTTGGATGCCAAGGCACCGAAAGAAATGAAGGCACTTATGAAATTGTGGGAGACCAAATTAAGTTTACCATAGAAGGTCCAGAGCCAATAACAGAAACTTTTGACTATACGCTAAATGACAATACGCTAAAAATCATAATGCCAACAGACGATTATGGCACTTTAGAAATGATTTCGCAAAGAGATTGACATAAACTGATGAAATTTCAAAGGGCATTTCTTAAGAAACGCCCTTTGTTTTACTTCAGTATTTGATTTTTTTTGCATTTTAGCCTTTAGGTGTTTAATGCGCTTCTAGCCAATTTTCTCCTACTCCCAAATCCACATCTAAAGGAACGGTAAGCTTGTAAGCGTTTTCCATTTCGTGTTTTACCATGGCTTTTAACTTTTCTAACTCAGGTTTATAAACATCAAAAACCAATTCATCATGAACCTGAAGGAGCATTTTACTTTCATAATTCTCTTCTTCAAGCTTGTTGTAAATATTAATCATGGCAAGCTTGATGATATCTGCTGCACTACCTTGAATTGGAGCGTTTACAGCGTTTCTTTCAGCCGCACCTCTTACCACTTGGTTGCTGCCATTAATGTCCTTTAAATAGCGTCTACGGCCTAAAACGGTTTGCACATATCCGTGCTCCCGTGCGAAGTCTATTTGAGAACTTATGTAATTTCTAAGTTTTGGGTAGGTTTTGTAGTAGGTGTCTATTAGTTCTTTGGCTTCAGTTCTAGAGAGATCGGTTTGGTTGCTTAATCCAAAAGCCGAAACCCCGTAAATAATCCCGAAGTTAACAGTTTTAGCATTGCTTCGCTGTTCACGGGTAACTTCTTCTAATGGTACATTAAAGACTTTTGCAGCCGTAGAAGCGTGAATGTCTTCTCCGTTTTTAAAAGCATCTATCATGTTATCTTCTTCGCTTAAAGCAGCGATAACGCGAAGTTCAATTTGCGAATAATCCGCAGCCATTAAAACATAGTCTTTATTTTTTGGGACAAATGCTTTTCGCACTTGGCGTCCGCGCTCTGTTCTAATAGGAATGTTTTGAAGGTTTGGATTATTACTACTCAATCGCCCAGTTGCTGCGACGGTTTGCATATAATCGGTATGTACACGACCTGTGGTTGGTTCTATCTGTGCTGGTAAAGCATCAACATAGGTGCTTTTTAACTTAGCTAAGCCGCGATATTCTAATACATCTCGGATGATTTTATGGTCTTTCGCTAAGTATGAAAGCACATCTTCTGAAGTAGAATATTGACCGGTCTTGGTTTTTTTCGGTTTGTCGATAAGCTTCATTTTCCCAAAAAGAATCTCTCCCAATTGCTTTGGAGAAGCAATGTTGAATGTTTCTCCAGCTTCTTCGTAAATATTCTTTTCCAATTGAAGTATATCGCTATCTAAAGCCTCTGATAAACTGTTTAAAAAGCCTTTATCGAGATTAATACCTTCCAATTCCATCGCGGCCAATACACGTAATAGTGGCACCTCAATTTCATCAAAAAGTTGTTGAGTGTTTGCCTCGCCTAATTCTTTCTCAAAATGTTCTTTAAGTTGTAAGGTAATATCGGCATCTTCTACTGCGTATTCGGTTTGTTGAACAATATCAACATCGCGCATACTGCGTTGATTCTTACCTTTTTTACCGATTAATGCGGTTATGGAAACAGGAGTATAGTTGAGGTAGGTTTCGCTCAATACGTCCATATTATGGCGCATATCTGGATTGATAAGATAATGCGCAAGCATAGTATCAAATAGTTTCCCTTTTACAGCTATATCGTATTTTGCTAAAACCTTAATATCGTATTTTAAGTTTTGTCCTATTTTCTCAATTGATTCATCTTCAAAGAAAGGACGTAAACCTTCTAGAATCTGTTGTGTTTCTTCGCGGTTTTCTGGGAACGGAATGTAAAAACCTTTTCCTTTTTCCCAAGAGAAAGCAATACCAACGAGTTCTGCTTCGAGCGGATTTAAACTTGTAGTTTCTGTGTCAAAACACACGCTTTTCTGCTTCATTAAATTTTGAAAAAACAACTTTGCGCCCATCCCAGGTTGAACGGTTTGGTAGAAGTGTTCGGTATTTTCAATAGTTGCCCGTGTATTAAAATCTTTAGCATCTGCTGCTGCCTCTCCATCGCCTCCAAAAAGTGAAAATTGGCCTTGACCAGCACTTTGGCTGCGTTCAGCTACTTTTGATGTTTTTTGCTTTGTAGTAGGAGCGTTGTTTTCTGCATCTTTTGGTTCACGGCTTGTGCCATTAGAAGCCATAGCTTCTACAGAGAAAGATTTTAGGAAATTATCTTTAAGTCTTCTGAACTCTAATTCGTCAAATATTTCTAATACCTTTTCTGTATCAGGAGAGCAAACTTCAAAATCTTCTTCATTAAATTCTACAGGAACATCCAGCATAATAGTTGCCAGTTGTTTACTGAGTAAACCAATTTCGCGATTAGCTTCTACCTTCTCCTTCATTTTGCCTTTAAGCTTATCGGTATTGTCTAGTAGGGCTTCCATTGAGCCAAATTCCCTTATGAATTTTTTCGCTGTTTTTTCACCTACACCTGGAAGTCCCGGGATGTTATCGCTACTGTCTCCCATCATTCCCAAGAAGTCTATAACCTGAAGCGGATCTTCTACTTCAAACTTTTTCTGAACTTCTGGAATTCCCCATGTTTCATAACCTCCACCAAAAACAGGGCGGTACATAAATATATTTTCGGAAACCAATTGTGCAAAATCCTTATCTGGAGTTACCATATAGGTGGTATAACCCTCTTTTTCAGCTTTTTTTGCCAAGGTTCCAATTACATCATCTGCTTCAAAGCCTTCTTTTACCATTACTGGGATTTTCATTGCCTCAAGTATGCTATAGATGTATGGAATTGCAAAACGTATTGCATCTGGAGTTTCGTCTCTATTCGCTTTGTATTCAGGGAACATTTCGTTTCGAGCTTCGCTGCCGCCTTTATCAAAGCAAACCGCAAGATGGTCTGGACGTTCTCTTTTTACTACGTCTATTAGTGAATTCATAAATCCCATAATAGCCGAAGTGTTTTGACCTTTGCTATTAATTTGTGGATTTTTTATAAATGCGAAATACCCTCTAAAAATAAGAGCGTAGGCATCAACAAGGAAAAGGCGTTTTTTTGGTTCTTGCATCATTATAATTTATAGTCTTCCTGAGCGCAGCCGAAAGGTTTATGAAGTTGATGTCCTTATAGTTCTCGACTGCGCTCGAACGGACATTTTTCTGTTTCTTCAAAAATAAAAGAAGTATTTGGAAATTAGCTTGTATTAGGGTAAAATAAAGATGTTCCAAGAATCTGATAAAATAGATGCTTTATTTTTTTTAGCTATTTTTAATTTTAGAATTTACAACTATCGTGAGACATTGGCGCTAATGGAGTTGTTTAGGTTCCAAAAACCTTTTAAAACAACAAATTATGAAAACAATTATAATTTTTCTTTTTACGAGCCTAGTTTATGTTTCATCAAACGCTCAAGATCCCCATCTTTTTGAAAATACCTGGTATTTAAGCAATGTAATAATAGATGGTGAAAATAATTATCCACCTAATAATAATGAAGCTCCACTTGATGTTGAATTTGAAATAGATATAAGTAGTTTGTCTACACAGTTTTGCACATTTATAATTGGAGATAATATTGATTATAGCTTGGTCGAAGATAAATTTACAGTTAGCGATTGGACTGTTGGTGCTGTAACTTGTTCATTAAATGAAAACCAAATTTTCGAATCACTCTATATTTATGGTTTTTTTACACCACAATTACAAAATAAAATATTCTTATATGAAATTGATATAACAGCCGGCGGACAGAAGGTTCTATCCTTAATCAATGAAGATGGAAATATGGCAATTTATGGAGATGAGCCATTAACTGTTGAACACTTCAGCAATTCATATTTCGGCCTTTATCCCAATCCTGTAAAAGAAAGCTTAAAAATTTCTTCAACAAAAGCTTTAGGGAACTTTAGTATCCAGATTTTCAGCACAGAAGGCAAGCTTTTGCGTACTCAAAATTTTAATTCTAAAAGTCATCTTTCAATAGATATTTCAAAGCTATCCAGCGGTATATACTTTTTAAAGATAGCGGATGAAAGTGGGAGAGTAGAGGTGAAAAAGTTTGTAAAACAATAAATAGTTCTCGACTGCGCTCGAACGGACATTTTTCTGTTTCTTCAAAAATAAAAGAAGTATTTGGAAAATGTGAGTTATTATAA
Organism: Aequorivita sp. 609; assembly: GCF_014212065.1. Classification (NCBI taxonomy): domain Bacteria; kingdom Pseudomonadati; phylum Bacteroidota; class Flavobacteriia; order Flavobacteriales; family Flavobacteriaceae; genus Aequorivita; species Aequorivita sp. 609. The sequence goes on from NZ_JACJVM010000034.1 coordinate 471,195, forward strand.
AATAATTCAACTAATGGGTAGTTGTAAAGAAATTTATAAAACAATAAATAGGTCTTCAGACAGCTATTGCCTGAGTTACCCTTGACAGTATCCATAAAAAAAAGAGGCTGAATTAATTCAGCCTCTTTCTGTATAAAATATTTCTAAAAGCTTATGCTAATGAAACTCTTTTAAAGCCTACAACTTCAACATCGCCATACGTTTTTACGTAATCTGCAACGCTTTTCTTTTCGTCTTTAATAAAGTTTTGGTCAAGCAATGCTTTTTCATGGTCTAACGTAGTATTATCACTAATAAAACGCTCTAGTTTTCCAGGAAGTATTCTGTCCCAGATTTGTTCTGGTTTACCTTCAGCTTTTAATTCTGCTTTTGCATCTTCTTCAGCTTGTGCTAAAACTTCTGGAGTTAATTGTGCTCTAGAGATGTATTTAGGCACATTTTTTTGTGGCTTACCTAAACGGCCTAACTCGATATTATCTTTTTCGATAACAGCAATTCTAGCTTCAGTTTCTGATGCGATAAATTCTGGATCAAAATCTTTGTAAGAAAGCGTAGTTGCACCCATAGAAGCTACCTGCATAGAAACATCTTTTGCTAGCTCTTCTGCGTTGTCAACAGCTTTTGAAAGACCTGTTAAAGCAGCAATTTTGTTTACGTGTACATAAGAACCTACGAATGGCGCTTCAAGAATTTCGAAACCACCGATTTCTATTTTCTCACCAATAACACCAGTTTGCTCAGTTAGTTTTTCAGCAATTGTGATACCTTCAAAATCTGCAGCTAAAAACTCCTCTTTAGAAGAAGTATTTAATGCCACCTCAGCCATTTTGTTTGCCATTTCTACGAATGAATCGTTTTTAGCAACAAAGTCGGTTTCACAGTTTAATGAAATGGCAACACCTTTTGTGTTGTCGCTGTTTACTTTTACGGTTGCAACACCTTCGCTTGAATCGCGATCTGCTCTTTTTTCAGCAATTTTCTGTCCTTTTTTTCTAAGGATAGAGATTGCTTCTTCCATATTTCCTTCTGCCTCAACTAATGCCTTTTTACAGTCCATCATTCCGGCTCCAGTTGTTTGTCTTAGCTTATTTACTTCAGCGGCTGTGATTTTTGCCATTTTCTTAAATTTTTTAGGTTTAATATTAAAAAAGTCGTTCAATTAATTTTCAACAAAGAAAAGAACCAAACGACTTTTAAATTTTAAAATATTGTTATTATTCTTCTTCGTTTAGAACTTCTTTTTTCGATTTCTGACGTACAGGCTGCTTAGCCTCTTTCATTGCTTTTACGTCTTCTTCGTCTGTTGAAGGAACTTCAACTTCTACTTTTGCTTTTTTAGCAGGTTTAGAATCTTTAGAAGATTTTGCTTTTTTAGCCATTCCTTCTTCGTCATCTTCTTTTCCAGATTTTCTTTCAGAAAGTCCTTCAATGATAGCTTCAGAAACAAAACTCATAATGCTTTCAATAGATTTTGAAGCATCATCGTTAGATGGGATTACGTAATCAATAACGCGAGGGTCACTGTTAGTATCCACCATTGCGAAAATAGGAATGTTTAATTTTAAAGCTTCAGCAACTGCAATGTGCTCACGAGTTGTATCTACAACAAAAAGTGCTGCAGGAAGACGGCTCATATCAGAAATAGAACCTAAGTTTTTCTCTAATTTAGCACGAAGACGATCTACTGCCAAACGCTCTTTCTTAGAAAGTGTGTTGAAAGTACCATCTTGCTTCATTCTATCGATAGAAGACATTTTTTTAACAGCCTTACGGATAGTTACAAAGTTTGTAAGCATACCACCTGGCCATCTTTCTGTGATGTAAGGCATGTTTGCCGCTTTTGCTTTTTCAGCAACGATGTCTTTTGCTTGTTTTTTAGTAGCTACAAAAAGGATTTTGCGACCACTAGCTGCGATTTTCTTAAGAGCTTCACTAGCTTCTTCAATTTTTGCAGCAGTTTTGTAAAGGTTGATGATGTGAATCCCGTTGCGTTCCATATAGATATACGGCGCCATATTTGGGTTCCATTTGCGGGTAAGGTGTCCAAAGTGTACACCAGCTTCAAGTAAGTCTTTTACTTCTACTTTTTTTGCCATTTTGTTTTAGTTTACGTTCTGTGAAAGGATAGCAACCTCTTCTAAATATGAATTTGGTTTAGATGCTAAACTAACACCCGGTTTTCGGGTTAACAGCTTTAATAATTAATAATGATTATGAACTTTTCAACTTTAATTGGGTATCCCATTTGAGATACCCAATCGAGTTGAGTAATAATTTTGTCAAGATACGCTCAATACTAAGGTTGCTGAGTAGTTCGGCAACGCTCAGTAGAAGCTTTGTCGAAATATTAACGTTTCGAGAATTGGAATTTCTTACGAGCTTTCTTTTGTCCGAATTTCTTACGCTCTACCATTCTTGGGTCTCTTGTTAATAAACCTTCTGGTTTTAAAATTCCACGGTTTTCGTCGTTTAACGTACACATTGCGCGAGAAATAGCAAGACGAATAGCTTCTGCTTGTCCTGTAATTCCACCACCGAATACATTTACGTTGATATCGAAAGTGTTTTCGTTGTCTGTAAGTACTAAAGGTTGTTTAACTTTATACTGAAGCGTTCCAGTAGTAAAGTATTTATCCAACTCACGCTTGTTGATAGTAATGTTTCCTTTTCCTTCTTTAAGGTACACACGTGCAACAGCGGTTTTTCTTCTGCCTATTTTGTGAATTGTCTCCATTACTTGTTGTCGTTAAAGTTAATAGTTCGAGGTTTTTGTGCATCCTGTCCGTGATTTGCATCTGCATACACTTTAAGGTTTCTGAACAAATCTGCGCCCAATTTATTTTTTGGAAGCATTCCTTTTACAGCTTTTTCAACAAGCCTTGTAGGGTCTTTTTTGTACATTTCGGCAGCAGTTAAGCTACGTTGTCCACCAGGATAGCCTGTGTGGCGAATGTAGGTCTTGTCGGCCCATTTGTTACCAGTAAGGTTGATGTTACTAGCGTTAATAATAATTACGTTGTCACCGCAATCTACGTGAGGGGTGAAACTTGGTTTGTGCTTACCGCGAAGTAATTTAGCAACTTCGCTTGCAAGACGACCCAATGTTTGCCCGTCCGCATCTACTAGCAACCATTCTTTTACAACGGTATTCTTGTTAGCAGATACTGTTTTGTAACTTAATGTATCCATTAGTTTTTTGTCAATCGTTAATAATTCATTGTTTCCTCATCTTAAAACAAAACGTATTTTGCCTAAGAGGGGTGCAAATGTAGTGTTATTTATTTGAAAAGCAATGGGGTGGCGATTAATTTTTCTTCGGAAAAGATAAGTTTAATTTAAAAGGATAATTATTTAGGTAATTTTCAATTGTAAATTAAACCTGCAAGAACCCGCCTTCACCATATAAATCTTACCAATTAAAATCGCATTGCTCGTTATTCTTATTTCAGTTCAACTTCAGCTTCGATTTCGATTTCAATTTCGTTGAGCCCTACAAGGATCGCTCATGCTTCTCTCAGCACAAAGCCTAGCAGACCTCACCAATTAAAATTTCATTGCTCTTTATTCTTATATCAGTTCAACTTCAACTTCAATTTTAGTTTCGATTTTGAATTCAATTTCGTTGAGACCTACAAAGAACGCTCAAGCTTCCCTCAGTACAAAACTTTGTAGATCTTACCAATTAAAATTTCATTGCTCTTTATTCTTATATCAGTTCAACTTCAACTTCAACTTCGATTTCAGTTTCGATTTCGATTTCGATTTCACTTTCACTTTCCCCCTCATTCAAGTGTTACAATTAAATCGTCCTTCATCACCATAGTTCCAGGCTTAAGGGTGATAGACTTCACTTTTCCATCTTTATTTGCTGTGATTGTAGATTCCATTTTCATAGCTTCAATAATAAAGAGGTGATCGTTTTTCTTTACTTTTTGTCCCTTTTTTACCAATACCTTATATAAGCTTCCTTGTAAAGGTGCTCCGTACTGATTTGGATCTTGAGTGTCGGCTTTTACATGAACTTCTTTTTCTACCTTAATAGATTTATCTCTAATTTGAATAAATCTGTTTTCCCCATTTACCGAAAAGAAAACTATACGTACTCCATCTTCATTAGGTATTCCTACCGAAAGCAATTTAACGATTATAGACTTCCCTGGCTCTAATTCAATAATAGCCTCTTCGCGAAGTTTCATTCCGTAGAAGAAATTTTCAGTAGCAAGAATAGCAACATTGCCATATTGCTTATACTTTTCGTGTGCGTCTTCAAAAACACGTGGATATAAACTATAGGAAAGGAAATCTTCAAACTCAATTTGTCTTGTAAAGCCTTGTTGAAATTTCTTACGGAAAATCTTGAATTCTGCATCAAAATCTATTGGCTCTAAATGTGCGTTTGGTCTGTCGGTATAAGCCACGTTGTTTTTCAAAATTATCTTCTGAAGTTCTTTTGGGAAACCTCCAATTGGCTGTCCAAGATCCCCTTTAAAGAAGTTTATTACAGATTCTGGGAAGGAAATGTCTTCGCCTCGCTGCATAACATCTTCTGGAGTAAGGTTGTTTGTAACCATAAAAATAGCCATATCTCCAACTACTTTGGAGCTTGGCGTTACTTTTACTAAATTTCCAAACATACCATTTACCTGCTCGTACATCTTTTTCACTTCATCAAAACGATCGCCTAAGCCAAGTGCTTCCGACTGCGGACGTAAATTTGAATACTGTCCTCCTGGAATTTCGTGTTGGTAAACCTCCGCTGTTCCTGCTTTTAAACCAGATTCGAAAGGGTAATACATTTCGCGAACATCTTCCCAATAATTAGAAAACTCGTTTAGTTTGGTGATATCAAATTTGTTTTCTCGCGGTTGATTGCGCATCATCTCAACAATAGCGTTGAAGTTTGGCTGAGAGGTAAGCCCCGAAAGTCCGCCTAAAGCCACATCTACAACATCAACTCCCGCTTCAATGGCTTTTAGGTAGGTAGCAGATTGTATTGATGAAGTATCGTGAGTGTGCAGGTGCAACGGAATTTTAACCGTATCTTTCAAAACAGCCACCAGTTCTGCAGCGGCATAAGGTTTTAAAAGACCAGCCATGTCTTTAATCGCAATCATATGCGCCCCGGCATTTTCTAAGTCTTTTGCAAGTTGCGTATAATATTTTAGGGTGTATTTGGTTTCATTTGGGTTAAGAATATCACCTGTATAGCTAATAGCAGCTTGGGCAATCCCACCAGTTTTGTTTCGAACATAGTTAATACTTGGCTCCATTGCTTTCACCCAGTTTAATGAGTCGAAAATTCTAAAAATATCAATTCCGTTTTCCCAAGAGGTTTCAATAAATTTTTCAATTAAATTATCAGGATATGCCTTGTAACCAACTCCATTAGAGCCTCGAAGTAGCATTTGGAAAAGTATGTTTGGCATCAATTTACGAAGTTCGCGTAATCTCGTCCAAGGGCTTTCATGTAAAAATCTAAGGCAAACATCAAAGGTTGCACCTCCCCACATCTCAATACTAAATGTATTTGAGTGATTTTTTGCAAAACTTTCAGCTACTTTCAGCATGTCATAACTACGCATCCTAGTAGCGAGTAATGATTGATGCGCGTCGCGAATTGTTGTATCTGTATATTGAATCTTTTTTTCTTCTTTTAGCCAAGCACAGAATTTTTCGGGTCCCATTTCCGTGAGCATATCTTTTGTGCCTTTTGGGAATTCTTGGCTTCTATCAAATTTTGGAACTTTAGGTGTTCTAAAAACCTTGTTTTTATCGATGGTCTTTACATCTGGGTTTCCGTTTACAATTACTTCTCCCAAATAATTTACAATTTTAGAAGTACGATCTTGTGGAAGTTTTATTTCGAATAGAGAAGGGGTGTTGGCAATAAAATTCACCGTAGCTCTACCTTCTTTAAAAGTATCGTTGTGTATTACATTTTGAAGAAAATGAATATTAGTTTTTACACCGCGTATTCTAAATTCTCTAAGTGCGCGTGACATTTTACGCACTGCACCGTCCAATGTTCGTCCGTGGGCAGAAACCTTTACAAGCATAGAGTCGAAAAAAGGACTTACGCTATAAGATTGATAGATACTACCAGCATCTAGACGGATTCCCATTCCGCCAGCACTGCGATAGGTAGTGATAGTTCCGTAATCGGGGGTGAAATTATTTTCGGGATCTTCGGTTGTAATACGGCACTGCATAGCAAAGCCATATGTTGCAAGTGAATCTTGCCCGTAAATTTTAATCTGTTTATCACTTAATTTATAGCCTCCCGCAATAAAAATTTGAGTTTTTATAAGGTCTATTCCTGTTACCATTTCGGTAACTGTGTGCTCTACTTGAATTCGTGGATTCACTTCAATAAAGAAAACGTTGTCATCTTTATCAACCAAAAATTCAACGGTACCTACGTTATTGTAATTTACTTCCTCTGCAATTTTAATTGCGTATTTATAAAGTGCATCCTTTACGTTCTGGGAAACATTAAAAGAGGGAGCAACTTCAACAACTTTTTGGTGACGTCTTTGTACAGAGCAATCTCGCTCGTATAAATGGCGAATATTTCCGTGGTTATCGGCTACTATTTGAACTTCTAAATGCTTAGGGTCTTCAACGTATTTCTCGAGAAACATAGTATCGTCGCCAAAAGCATTAAGCGATTCGCTTTTTGCAGAATCGAAATTGTTTTTTAAATCGTCTTCAGTGCGAATGATTCTCATTCCACGTCCACCACCACCAGAGGCAGCTTTCAACATAATAGGATAACCTACTTTTTTTGCTTCGGAAATGGCAATTTTCAAAGAAGATAATTCGTTTTCATTACTTTTAATAATAGGTACCCCGCATTTTTCTGCAATTTTTTTGGCAGTAATTTTATCTCCTAAGGCGTCCATAGCTTTTGGATCTGGACCTATGAAGATAATTCCATTTTTGGCACAGTTTCGAGCAAATTCAGAGTTTTCAGATAAAAATCCATATCCGGGGTGAATGGCATCTACATTCTTAGACTTTGCAAGTTCAATAATTGCATTTCCGTCTAAGTAGGGTTTTAAAGGCTGGTCGTTTTCACCTATTTGATAAGATTCATCCGCCTTATAGCGATGTTGTGAATAGCGGTCTTCAAAAGTATAGATAGAAACTGTTTGCAAATTAATTTCTGAACAGGCTCTCAATACTCGAATGGCTATTTCACCACGGTTAGCCACCAAAACTTTCTTTATCTTCATGGATTGTATTTTATAAGGATATATGTAAGGCTATAAAGATAAACAAGGCTATGCTTTAATATGAAAATAAAACAAAAGAATTATCAAAAATTCAAAGCCTTAAATAGGATGAATTAGTGTTAAAATGAGCTAGAAATACTGTGTTTTGTTCTAAGGCTGAGGACGCTGCTGTCTTTTTCTTCTTATGATATATGGATTTACATTTTTGTAATTACGAATTACAAAGGCTAATGCGCTTTCCAATACCTGCCCCATATTAATTGCTTTTTTAAAGTTCACATCACCTGTGAGTTCAAAAAGATCCATTTTTAACTCTTCAATCTTTTCGGGAGGTGAAATAGTATCTTCTTTCATGCAATTTATTAAAGCTTTCAACCTTTTTTTCTCATTTGTAGCTCGTTTTGCCAGCAATGATCTTTCTTCACTAATATACTGGTCTATTGACGTTTGTTGAAGAAGTTCCATTGTCATTTCAACCAATTTATTATTTTCTTTTAGGAATTGAGGTTTGTAGACCTTTGCATTTCCTTCATAAGATTGTTGGTCAAAATCTATGGCGCGAATTCTATATTGAATACGGTCAAAATCGTGAGTAAGTACCATTACATAGTTGTATGATCGCATATCTCCAAGAAGACGTATAAAGCAGCGTTCGTTGAATTTTACAAATTCTTTGGCTATCTCTAGTTTGTCTCTTTTAGAACATTCATCCAAATGGTTGTTTATAAATTCGTCACCAGGAATTCCTGAAATATGCTCTTCTATTAAAGTGTTTTTTCTCACCAAAAAGTTAATGTGGTTAGGTGAAAGTAAATCCTCAAGTTCTAAGCCGTATATTCGGGAAGCATCTGCTTTTTTAATGTAGATATAGAGGTAATTATCGTTAAGAATATTACGAACTTTTATACGAAATGGTTTTGAATTTCCAAAGGTGCAGTAATCTACACTATCAATATTTAAGAAAGGTAAAATAGTTTCATTACCATCAGAATGTAAAATGGAGTATACTTTTTTTAAGCTCTCATTTATTTCTTCTGTTTCAAATTCAGAATAGTAAACTCGCACCCAAAGCGTGTCTTTTCCATTTTTATCATATACAGAAACAGACCCCTGAAATCGCAATAAATCGTCGTAGTAAATAGGAATTTTAATGGTTCTCCCGTGACGGGTTAAATACTTTAAAAACCTATCAGTAATAGGGTAAGTGGGTTTCTTCTTTGAAATGAGTTTATTTTGACTTGGCATAATTGCGGTAAATATTCTTTAAATATAAGGGTTTTCATAATTATGGATTATTTCTTCATCTTCATCTTCATCTTCATCTTCACCTTCATCTTCAATTCATCTTCATCTTCACCTTCATCTTCAATTCATCTTCATCTTCATCTTCATCTTCATCTTCTAATTTCTATTCCCTTAAACCATCCCTTTAATATCATTCCCCCAAGTAGGGTAAGCAAAAATCATTGCTTTAATATTTTCAATGGTGAGTTTCCCACAAATAGCCAACACAAACAAATTAATCATTTCACCAGCGCCAGCAGCAATTATGTGGGCGCCAAGGACGATGTTTCTATCCTTATCTACAATAGTTTTATAGGCGTAAACTTTGTCGTTTAGACGTTTTGCATTAAACCATTTAGGAACGCTTTTGTATTCTACTACATAGTTATAGCCTTTTTCTTTTGCTTCGTCTTCAGTCATTCCAATAGTGGCAACCTGAGGAATTGTAAAAACCACAGAAGGCACAGGCGGGAAATCCATTTTAGTCTTATTCCTATTTCTAATATTTAAAGAAACAACTCGAGCTTCCTGAGAAGATGTTGGGGTTAACGGCAGTGACCCACTTGCCGAAACATCACCGCAAGCATAAACAGATTTATTAGTTGTGTTTTGAAGAAATTCATTTACTGAAACTCCTCCCTTTTCAAATGCTACATTTCCTTTTTCTAAATCTAATTCGTCTATAGAAGGAACGCGACCGGCGGTGTTAAAGACCATTCTTGTATCGACCGATTCAGCTTTACTATTTACCTCAAATGAAACTCTATAGTTTTTCTGAAGCTTCTCTACTTCAGTAACCTTTGCATTAAAAATAAATTTAATTCCAATTTCTTCTGAAGCTTTTGTGAGGTGTTCAACAATATCGGCTTCAAAAGGACCTAAAGGTCTATCTGAAAATTCAATTACGGTAACTTTTACTCCACAGCGAGCAGCAATGTGCGCAAATTCCATCCCGATATATCCCGCGCCTACAAAAACCATGTTTTCTGGTAATTCCTCTAGCTCAAAAAAATCGTCACTAATTTTTAAATAATCTCTTCCGGGAATTTTTAGTTCCATTGGTTTTTGTCCTGTTGCGATAACTATTTTTTTAGCCTTTACAGTTTTCCCTTCTACCGATAGTGTGTTTTCATCTAAAAATTTTGGCGATTGATGATACATTGAAATTCCTGCTTTTTTTAACTCTTTTTCAGTCACAGCAGGAACAGCATCAGTAAATTTCGATTTAAATTTTTGTATATCTCTCCAATCAATTTTAGGAATAGATGTAATGCCCTTACCCTTCAAGTTTTCTGAAAGTTGTATGGCTTCGGTAAATCCAACTAAAACTTTTTTAGGGTCGCATCCTCTTTGAGAGCAAGTTCCGCCAAATTCACGGTTGTCGGCGATTGCAACTTTCATTCCTTCGGCAGCACAATCGTATGCTACAGTTTTACCCGCCGTGCCAGTTCCTATTACAAAAACATCGTATTCTTTAAACGCCATTACTTAAATTTTTAAACACCTAAGGATTTAAACCTATTGGATGTAGTTTCAGTTAATTCTAAAAATACAGATTCATTTCAGGGATGTATGTTATTAAAATGATAAAGTTGAAATTAAAACCTGTCAGCTTTTGAAAACCTGATAGGTTTGGATTAAATTTGCCGTTCAATGAGCAAAACATTCGCTACTTCACTGTATTCTCAGTCTTTGCAAACGCAAAAACTAGGAGAAGCTATATCCCAAAAGCAACGAGCAATTTCAGTATCAGGCCTTGTTGGTTCTTCCATTTCGATGGTTTTGGCCCAAGCCTTTAAAAATACCGATTTGCCTTTTCTTTTTATTTTGAATGATAAAGAGGAAGCCGCTTATCACCTTAACGATTTGGAAAACCTTTTGGGTGATAAAAATGTACTTTTTTATCCTGGAAGTTATCGCCGGCCATATCAAATAGAAGAAACGGATAACGCTAATGTTTTATTGAGAAGTGAGGTTTTAAACCGAATTAATTCTCGAAAAAAACCGGCATTTATCGTCACTTATCCCGAGGCACTTTTTGAAAAAGTTGTTACTCGAAAGGAATTAGAACAAAACACCCTAAAAATAGCGGTAAACGATCAGCTTTCAATTGATTTTGTAAACGAAGTCTTGTTTGAATATCGTTTTAAACGCACTGATTTTGTTACAGAACCAGGTGAGTTTTCGGTTCGCGGAGGAATTCTAGATGTGTTCAGTTTTAGTAATGATGAACCATATCGAATTGAGTTTTTTGGTGATGATGTAGATAGTATTCGAACCTTCGATGTGGAAACACAGCTTTCATTAGAACAAATAAAAAAAGTTTCAATAATTCCAAATATTGAAAACAAGATAATCGATGAAAACCGAGAGTCTTTTCTAAAATATATCGCTTCTAAAACAGTGGTTTTTCTAAAAAACGAAGAACTTTTTAGCAGTGCAATAGATAATCTTTTCAAAAAAGCAACCGAAGCTTTTAACGCAATCGATTCTGAAATAAAACGAGCAAAGCCTTCAGAGTTATTTTGCGATTCTACATTGCTGAAAGGGCAACTTACAGAGTTTACAACTGTTACATTAAATGTAAAGGGAAGAAGGAATTTAAAAGAAGATGCTAATCGACTAGAAAAAGTGTCTTCGGTAATATTTTCAACCAAGCCACAGCCTTCATTTAATAAGCAATTCAATTTGCTAATTGAAAATTTAAATGAAAACACAGATAACGGTTATAAAAACTACATTTTTTGCAGTAGCGAACAGCAGGCAAAACGTTTTCACGACATTTTTGAGGATGCCGAACAAAATGTAAATCAATTTGAAACAGTTGTTTTTCCTTTGTTTCAAGGTTTTATTGATGATGATCTGAAAATAGTTTGCTACACCGACCATCAAATTTTTGAACGTTATCATAAGTTTCAACTTAAGAATGGCTACGCCAAGAAACAAGCGATAACGTTAAAGGAAATAAACAACCTTGAAGTGGGGGATTATGTTACTCATATCGATCACGGGATAGGGAAATTTGGAGGTTTACAGAAGATTGAAGTAGAAGGAAAAATGCAGGAAGCCATCAAGCTTTTTTACGGCGAACGCGATATTCTATACCTGAGTATTCATAGTCTTCACAAAATTTCAAAATACAACGGGAAAGATGGTAAAGAGCCCAAAATTTATAAATTGGGTAGCGATGCTTGGAAAAAGCTAAAGCAAAAAACCAAAACCCGAGTTAAGGAAATTGCTTTTAATTTAATCGAGCTTTACGCAAAAAGACGCACCCTTAAAGGGTTTGCATATGATCCTGATAGTTACTTACAGGCAGAGTTGGAATCTTCATTTATTTATGAAGATACTCCAGATCAGAGTTCTGCTACCGAGGACGTTAAAAAAGATATGGAAAACGAACGCCCGATGGACCGATTGGTTTGTGGTGATGTTGGTTTTGGAAAAACAGAAGTAGCTATTCGAGCTGCATTTAAAGCGGTTGATAACGGAAAACAAGTTGCTGTTTTAGTGCCTACAACTATTTTGGCTTTTCAACATTTTAAGACTTTTTCTGAAAGACTTTCCGAAATGCCAGTGAAAGTCGATTACCTAAATAGATTTAGAACTGCGAAAGAAAGGAAAGCAGTTTTGGAAGGATTAAAAGATGGCCGCTTAGATATCGTAATTGGGACACACCAGTTAGTAAATAAATCGGTCGAATTTAAAGATTTGGGACTGCTAATTATAGATGAAGAGCAGAAATTCGGAGTTGCAGTAAAAGATAAACTAAAAACTATAAAGGAAAATGTAGATACATTGACATTAACTGCTACGCCAATTCCACGTACGTTACAGTTTAGTTTAATGGCTGCACGTGATCTTTCGGTAATTACTACTCCACCGCCAAACCGTTATCCAGTAGAGACGCACGTTATTCGTTTTAGTGAGGAGAATATTCGCGATGCTGTTCAATATGAAATTTCGCGTGGCGGACAAGTTTTCTTTGTTCACAACAGAATAGAAAACATTAAAGAAGTTGCTGGAATGATCCAAAGGTTGGTGCCTGATGCTAAAATAGGTATTGGTCACGGGCAAATGGATGGTAAGAAACTAGAAGACCTAATGCTTCGATTTATGAATAATGAATTTGATGTATTGGTTTCTACCACAATTATAGAAAGTGGATTGGATGTGCCTAACGCGAACACTATATTCATTAACAACGCTAATAATTTTGGTCTTTCAGATCTACACCAAATGCGTGGGCGAGTGGGTAGAAGTAATAAAAAGGCATTCTGTTACTTTATTACTCCAGACTATTCTGCGATGACTGACGATGCACGAAAACGAATCACTGCATTAGAGCAATTTTCAGAATTGGGAAGCGGAATAAACATCGCGATGAAGGATTTAGAAATTCGCGGTGCGGGTGATTTACTAGGAGGTGAGCAAAGTGGATTTATTAATGAAATTGGTTTTGATACGTATCAAAAGATTCTATCTGAAGCCATTGAAGAACTAAAAGAAAAAGAATTTAAAGATCTCTACGAAGATTCTTCAGCTCCGTTGAGTAATAAGAAATTTGTAAAGGAAATTACAATCGATTCGGATTTTGAATTGCTTTTCCCTGATGATTATGTAAATAATATTACCGAACGACTAAATCTTTACACCAAGTTAAACGAGCTCAAAGACGAGAATGAGCTTCAAAAATTTGAAAAGGAGTTGCTTGATCGTTTTGGAGAGTTGCCAATACAGGCTGAAGACTTGTTAAACAGCGTGAGGTTGAAATGGCTAGCTATTTCTATGGGCTTAGAGCGATTGGTTATTAAAAACAATAAAATGGTTGGGTATTTTATTGCAAACCAACAAAGTGCTTTTTATCAAAGTCCAACTTTTACAAAAGTGCTTCAGTACGTTCAGAGCCATCCTCGAAAAGTGACTATGAAAGAGAAACAAACTCGCAACGGCTTGCGATTGCTTTTAACTTTTGAAAATATTACTTCTGTTAATAAAGCACTTCAGGCAATGGAGTTATTTAAAGATTAGTATTTCAAACCTAACAGGTTTTTAAAACCAGTTAGGTTTGAAATTAAATTGAGGTTTAATCAAACAGTGGAGAGGATAAATATCGATCTCCACGGTCGCAAATTATCGCTACCACAACTCCGCTGTCTATAGTTTCAATTAGTTTTAAGGCAGCTGCAACACTTCCGCCGCTACTCATTCCGGCAAAAACGCCTTCTTCTTCGGCTAAGCGTTTCGTCATTTTTGTAGCTTCTTCTTCACTAACTTCAATAACTTGATCAACTTTTTTTGGATTAAATATTTTTGGTAGATAAGCTTCTGGCCACTTTCTAATTCCAGGAATTTTAGCTCCATCGGTAGGTTGTGCACCTATAATTTGAATGTCTTTATTCTTTTCTTTTAGAAATGTAGAAACTCCCATAATTGTACCTGTTGTTCCCATTGCCGAAACAAAATGCGTTATATTACCGTCGGTATCATTCCAAATCTCTGGACCGGTGGTTTTATAATGGGCTTTCCAATTATCGTCATTTGCAAATTGATTGAAAGAATAATAACCTTCCTCTGCTACCTTTCTTTCTGCATAATCTCTTGCGCCTTCAATTCCAATATCGGCTGAGGTTAATGTAACTTTTGCTCCATAGGCACGCATAGTTTGAACTCGCTCTTTGGTAGAATTTTCAGGCATAACTAGTTCAATACTCAACTTAAATATCCCCGCAATCATCGCTAAAGCAATTCCTGTATTACCACTAGTAGCTTCAATTAGTTTCGAGTTTTTATCAATTTCACCTCTATCTAATGCCGACCTAATCATATTGTAAGCTGCACGATCTTTTACGCTACCACCAGGATTTTGTCCTTCTAATTTTAAAAGCAGAGTAATGTTTGGATTGTTTACCAAACGGGTTGCTTTTATCAGTGGAGTGTTTCCTATAAAATCTATGATGTTTTTATACATTTTCTGCTGTTTTAACTCTTACTTGACTTATATTTGATACTAGTGAATTTGGTGCAATAGACTTGGTGACCCAAGCATTACCTCCAATTATACTGTTGGCTCCAATTACAGTTTCACCACCCAAAATTGTTGCGTTAGCATAGATTACTACGTTATCTTCAACTGTAGGATGACGTTTTATGTTGCGTAAGTCTCTTGCTACCGATAGCGCTCCCAAAGTTACGCCTTGGTAAATTTTTACATTATTTTTAATTATCGTTGTTTCTCCAATTACGGTCCCAGTAGCGTGATCTAGATAAAACGACTCACCAATTTGAGCCCCAGGGTTGATATCTGCTCCTGTAATATGATGCGCATATTCGCTCATTAATCTTGGAATTAATGGCATTCTCAATTTATAAAACTCGTGGCTTAACCTGTGTATTACAATGGCGTAAAATCCAGGGTACGACAAATAAATTTCCTCAATAGAATTGGCCGCAGGATCATTTTTTAAAAATGCTTCAGCATCTTTGTTTAATTTCTTTAAAATTTCAGGAAGCTTTTCAACATAGTTTCTCCACATTTTTCTACAAGGCTTTTCAGGCTTCCAACAGGCAATGTCAGACAATTCCTCAAACATTGCTTCCAAGATTTGTAGGTTTTTAGAAACCGATGTTTCTGAATCGAAGAGTGTTAAGAATAAAAGATCTGTAAATACTTCTGTGCGAACTTTTAATCGATACTTTAAATTCGGGTTTTCCTTTTGCTTTTCTATCGCTTGAATTATATCGTCGTTCATATTGTATTTTTAATGTTGAAATTAAAAAGTGAGTTTAATCTTCTAAAGTTACAGAAATAATAAAAAGTAATCCCCACCTACTAACTTGCAAAGATTATTTTTCCAATCAAAAGATTGATAGCTTTGTAAATTAATTAACTATCATGATCAAAAAAATATTACTTCTAGTTCTTTTAAGTCCATTCTTTCTTTATTGTCAAGATTCTATGACAGGAGAATTTTCTCCAAAGGAAGACTTTGATTTTGCTATTTTATACCGCTTAACGCCAACAGGTAAAATTTATGCACAAGACACCAAAATTGGAAATGATGGAAAGTTGAAATTGAATTTCGATTCACTTTCAAAAGGAAGTTACCGATTGGTTTATAATTTACCAGAAGAAAACAACTATTTTGATTTTATATATGATGGAAATGAAGAGGTGTCATTTACTTTTTCTGAAACCACTGGTGTAGTATTCACAGATTCTCAAAATAAAATCCTTAATGAGTATTTGAAAGAAATAGATGCTATTGAAAATGCATTGAATTCGGAATTGACTTCTGAAAGTCCAAATACCACAGACGTTAAAACGCTTCTTAGAAAACAAATAGATATTCAAAATAGGGCTGAGAATGAATCAAAAAATTCTTTTGCTTCATTATTCGTCAAGGCTAATAAGCCCTATATCCCAAATGATTTTAAAAATAGAAGCTTATACTACGGAGAGAAGAAAACAAATTTCTTTAGCAATTTTGACTTTGAGGATATGCAACTACAAAGCTCCTCTTTTCCTTTAAAAATTATTGAAAAATATTACGAAGAATTCACTTTAGTTCAAGGTTCTACATTTTATCGCTCTCTTATAAATGACATATATTTCGAAATTAAAAACAGCGATTCTGAATTTCAAAAAACAGTGTTAGCGGGGTTTTGGCAATCTTTAGTTGATAAAAACAAAAACAACGCAGCCAATTATTTAGCCGACAATTATTTGACAGACCTTGCCACCTCACATGATGATACTGTTCTAATTAAAAAATTAGACTTATTTAAAAACCTTTCCGTTGGAGCTAAAGTCCCAAACTTTAGTTGGGAGGATGAAAACGATAACGAAAACACACTTTATTCCACAGACGTGGCTGAATATTATGTCCTGGCTTTCTGGAGCTCAGACTGCCCTCATTGTATGGAACAAATGCCTATTTTGAATGAAAAGATGAATACTATAAATAGTAATAAAATTAAAGTAATAGCTGTTGGATTAGAAATGGAGGATGAACCTTGGAAGCAAACGACAGAGCAGCTCAGTAATTTTATCCACGTATTGAGAAAGGATGAGGACCGCGCAGCTATTACTTTAGATTATAATGTGACAGGAACTCCTACTTATTTCGTTTTGGATAAGGATAAAAAGATTATCGGAAAGCCTCAAGGTCAAAATACTTTATTTGGTATCATTGATACTTTAGAAGCCTACAAGAAACAGTAAGGTAATGTATGAGTTTCATGGTTTTTACAACTTGAAAGTAGGCAAGTTTTCTAGGCATTAAAAATGATAGAAAGCATTTTCGAAGTGCTCTAAACTTTCGGTTTTTTGATTTTTTAATATGGCAATAATATCAAAACGAACTTCAACATCGAGTTCATTTGAAATTATATATTCGTTTGCAGCTTTCACCAAGTTTTTAATCTTTCCCGGAGTAACAAAACTCTGAGGGTCGCCAAAAAAGTCGCTATTTCTAGTTTTAACCTCAACAATTACAACGGTATCTTCTTCTTTTTGGGCGATAATGTCAATTTCAGCTTTGTCAAAAAAGAAATTACGACGTAGAATTTTGTAGCCGTTTTTTATTAAGTATTGAGCGGCTATTTCTTCCCCTATTTTTCCGAGTTCATTGTGATTGGCCATAATACGCTAAAATTACTGAAAAATTAAAATTCAAGTTTCAACTTTTAAAATTTCATTTAGCAATTTAAAAGATGATTTTTTTAACCTCAGCTATTTGTTTTTATTCTGCAAATTAGCCCACAACTATTCTCTGCCTACAAACAATGTTATTATATCTGATTTATTTGCGGAATTCCTAACTAATAATTTGAGTTTCACGCTTTTTCCTTCATCCTCATATGTACCCCAAGGTATACTCGCTCCCCAAAATCCCTCTGGATTTATTTTTTCGCGAATCGGAGTCCAATCTTGAATCAATCTATTGTTTTGATCAACCCTAAACATCTTTACTTCTACTGTACGTCCTGCTGGACCTTCGCCGTAAAGTTTTACTTCGGGCATATGTCCTTCAGTGTTTCCCGATACACTCTCTCCTAAAACATAAAAGTTGGAATTTGGATATTGTTGTGAGATATGAGGAAAGATAATAGCAAACTCTTTACTTGGTGGTCCTTTTTTAGTTGGAGGAATCTGTTCTCCGGTAATAGGATCGATGCGGCCGTGTATCACTCGTTGCCGTTTTGGAACTATTTTTCTGTTATCAGGATTAACCACCATAATTTGATTAGTATCTGCTAATTTTTTATTAGAAGGAGTGGTAGTTTTCTGGTTTGTAGCATCTTTTGTTTTC
Source organism: Aequorivita sp. 609 (assembly GCF_014212065.1). Taxonomy (NCBI): domain Bacteria; kingdom Pseudomonadati; phylum Bacteroidota; class Flavobacteriia; order Flavobacteriales; family Flavobacteriaceae; genus Aequorivita; species Aequorivita sp. 609. The sequence continues at coordinate 489,028 of NZ_JACJVM010000034.1, forward strand.
GTTCTCTTGGTTATTTGTGAATATAGTGGTGTAGCCAAAAGTAAACATAATAGCGTAGCTAGAAATAATAATTTAGTTTTCATAACTGTTTTCTATATTGGTTAGTAATGTATGGATCAAACACTTAAAAAAATATTTTCATAGCATATAAAACACTATGGATTTTTAAGTTGTTTTAAAAATACAAAACTATTCAACAGAATGTCAAAGGTTTATGCGGTTTGGGGGGTTTTAATGAGTGTAAGACGCTTATGAGTTAGAATCTGACCAAATAAGAAAATCTGCAATTGAATTTGAATACCAATTAACATAGTGTAAGTGTCTTTAAATTAATATTCACAAACTCAAGTATCTCATTTTTTTAAGATTAAAACATTGAAATTTTGAGTAATAAATAGTGATGTCCGTTCGAGGGCAGTCGAGAACTTGAAAATCTTGATTATAAAAAGGTTTCGACTGCGCTCAACCTGACAACGGACTTGAATTTTTTAAAAGTTCAAAATCACCTGATCGTTTTCAGAGATCAATTTAACTTCCCTCCCAAAAATCAACGCTTGATTATCTTTAATATGCCCAGCGGGAAAGTTGAAAAATACAGGATAATTATAATCCTTAACTGCGTCTAATATAATCTCTTCAGCAGTTTTTCCAAATGGAATTGTATTATCGTGCATATCTGTCATTCCGCCAACAATCAATGCTTTCAAATTTTTAAATACTCCATTTCTTTTCAAATTCATCATCATTCTATCAATGTGATATAGGTATTCATCTAAGTCTTCAATAAAAAGAATTTTGCCATCAGTATTTATTGCTGAACTACTTCCGCAGAGCGAATAAAGCACAGAAAGATTTCCGCCAACTATTTTGCTTTGAATCGAGCTTAGCTGCTGTTTTTGTTGAAAAGTTTTATTGTAAGTATTAACATTAAAAGCGATTGAATATTCTTGCTCAAATAAAACCTTCCGAATTGATTCTCTTGCTTCCTCAGTTTTATTTTCGATATCTAAGCACATTTGTGCGTGTAAGGTTTCAATTCCTAAATTGTGAATGTGCGAGTGTAATACGGTAACATCACTATAGCCAATAATCCATTTTGAATCTTTTTGAAATGCTGAAAAATCTAACATATCAATCATTTTAACGGTACCATAACCACCTCTGGCACACCAAATGGCTTTGATGTTTGGATTGTCGAGCATTTGCTGAAAATCTTCGGCTCTTAATTCTTCATTCCCAGCAAATTGATTTTCTTCGGCTCCAATAGTTTTTCCTAAAACAGCCTTTAATCCCCAGCTTTCTAAAATTTTAAGTGCTGGTTGTAATTCTTCTTTTTTAAGTTTTCGAGCGGTAGATACTATCGCAATTGTATCACCTTTTTGAAGTGTATTTGGTGTTATCATGAATCGATTTAAAACCACAAATTACTACATTTATATGTACTTTTGTACTTTCAAAAAAAATTATGGAACAAAACCCAAATAGGTATACAATTACCGCAGCCTTACCATACACAAACGGTCCCGTTCATATCGGCCATTTAGCAGGTGTTTATGTGCCAGCTGATATTTATGCACGCTACCAAAGACTTCAAAACAAAGACGTCGCATTTATTTGCGGTAGTGATGAACACGGAGTGCCAATTACAATAAAAGCAAAAAAAGAAGGAATTACGCCTCAACAAGTAGTGGATAAATACCACGGAATCATCAAAAAAAGCTTTGAGGAATTCGGGATTTCTTTTGATAACTATTCGCGTACTTCTGCTGAAATTCACCATAAAACCGCTTCAGATTTTTTCAAAAAACTATATGAAGACGGCAAATTCACCGAAGAAGTTACCGAGCAATTATACGATGAAGAAGCTAATCAGTTTCTTGCAGACAGATATATTACAGGAACTTGCCCTAAATGTGGGAATGAGGAAGCCTATGGCGATCAATGTGAAAAATGTGGCTCTAGTTTAAACGCTACAGATTTAATCAATCCGAAAAGTGCAATTTCAGGAAATGTGCCTGTATTAAAAGAGACAAAACACTGGTTTTTGCCATTGAATGAATATGAAGATTTTCTAAAACAGTGGATTCTAGTAGACCATAAAAAAGATTGGAAGACTAACGTTTACGGACAGTGTAAAAGTTGGATAGACGATGGCTTACGTCCTCGCGCGGTAACTCGTGATTTGGATTGGGGAATTCCTGTGCCAGTAGAAGGAGCAGACGGAAAAGTACTTTACGTTTGGTTTGATGCGCCTATCGGCTATATTTCAGCAACCAAAGAATGGGCAGCACGCGAAAACAAAAATTGGGAAGATTATTGGAAGGACGATAAAACCAAAATGCTTCACTTTATTGGAAAGGACAATATCGTTTTCCACTGTATTATTTTTCCAGCGATGTTAAAAGCGGAAGGAAGTTACATTCTTCCTGAAAACGTTCCGGCAAACGAATTTTTAAACCTTGAAGGAAATAAAATTTCAACTAGTAAAAACTGGGCAGTTTGGTTACACGAGTATTTAGAAGATTTTCCAAATCAGCAAGACGTGTTGCGTTACACTTTAACAGCAAACGCACCTGAGACAAAAGATAACGATTTTACTTGGGCAGATTTCCAAACTCGTAACAACAGTGAGTTGGTTGCCATTTTCGGAAACTTCATTAACCGAGTAATGGTTTTAACCGATAAATATTACGGAGGAATAGTTCCAGAACCATCAACTTTTTCTGAGATTGACGAGCAGACGTTAAATGAATTAAAAGCATATCCTGCTGTAATTGCAAGTTCGTTGGAGCGTTACCGTTTCCGCGAAGCTCAAGCGGAGATGATGAATTTAGCTCGTTTAGGAAATAAGTATTTAGCCGACGAAGAACCTTGGAAGACGTTCAAAACTGATGAAGATCGCACCAAAACAGTAATGTATGTTGCATTGCAGATAGCTTCTGCTTTGGCTGTTTTAAGCGAACCGTTTTTACCATTTACTTCAGATAAATTGAAAAACATGCTTAATGTCACCCTGAGCCCTTCGACTTCGCTCAGGACAGGCTCCGTCGAAGGGTCTATTAAATGGAACGACGTTTCAACAAAATCAGAACTTATAAAACCTGGTCATAAAATAAATAAGGCCGAATTGCTATTTAGCAAAATTGAAGACGAACAAATTCAAGCCCAATTAGATAAACTACAAGCCAGTAAAAAGATGAATGAATCGACAAGCTCAGCACAGGCTGCTGACAATAAAAAAGTAGAGCCACAGAAAGAAACAATTCAATTTGAAGATTTTATGAAACTCGATATGCGAGTGGGTACAATCATTGAAGCCGAAAAAATGCCGAAAGCAGATAAACTTTTGGTTTTAAAAGTTGACACAGGAATTGACGTCCGCACTATTGTTTCCGGTATTGCTCAAAGCTTTAATGCGGAAGAGATTATTGGTAAAAAAGTTACTGTTTTGGTAAATCTAGCACCAAGAAAACTTCGCGGAGTGGAAAGTCAAGGAATGATTTTGATGACAGAAGACGCCGATGGAAAATTAGTTTTTATGAATCCTGATACTAGTGGAGTTGAAAATGGGGCGACGATAAACTAAGTAAGAAAATTTCTTTGCTATCTGATATTACTCTTGTAGGACTTTATTATCGGAATTTTCTAGAAGTAAAAGGTTCACCTTTTGTTTCATAATGATGCCCTTTTAATACTAGAATTGTTTATTTCTTTATTAAGATCTAAATTTATAGTCTAGCATTGAAAGGGCGTTATTTTTTAACGAAGGAAGGGTTACCCATCGTTATTAAAGGAATGCTGAAACTGAAGCCTGAAAGCGTTAAATCCTAATTATTATGGGTCAATCTCTCGTTCAAAATTACGTCCATATCGTATTCAGCACCAAGCATCGACAACCGCTGATATTCCCTCCAGTAGAAGCGGAACTTCATAGCTATCTCGGTGGTATCTGTAACAAACTCGATTCTCAAGTAATTAAAGTAGGTGGTTACACAGATCACGTACATATTCTATGCAAACTCTCTAAAAAAATTGCCTTAATGAAATTGGTAGAATTATTAAAATCGAATTCTTCCAAATGGATAAAAACAAAGGGAGTAGCTTATAAAAACTTTTATTGGCAGGATGGTTATGGTGCGTTTTCGGTAAATCCTGCGCAAGTAGAAGTAGTGGTTGCCTACATTTCTAATCAGCATGAACATCATTCTAAAAGAACATTTAAGGCTGAATTTCGAGCATTTTTAAAAAAGTATGAAGTTGATTATGACGAGAAGTATGTTTGGGATTAGCACGGCTAGCCTAATTTGGACTTGTAATTTGATATGTCGCCCTTTCAGGGCTTGACTCACGGCTCTGTGTTTACTTCACGAGGGACTCTGCCCCTCGATAATATTTTTAACCCCTATAGGGCTTAGCCGGAATGCGCTCCAAAATGAGGAAACTTGTCCTTTTTATGTTTTGAATATTTAATTGGAATTGACTCAGCCCTGAAAGGGCTTAATACCAAAATGATGTGGCATAGCCCATCAATACAAAGAGCTAGAAAGTCTAAAGCCCCGGAGGGGTGATATCTAAATTCAGAAAATCACTTGTAGTATTAAATAATATTAGAAAGTTAGAAACCTAATATTGCTTGCAGATTCTTTATTTTTGGTGAAAATATGAAAAGCAAAACTAAGTGAACTTGATAAGCGCAATTACCTCCCAAACCCAACTTCCTCGTAAGAGCGTAGAGAACACCATCAAGCTTTTGAATGAAGACTGTACTATTCCCTTCATTTCGCGTTACCGAAAAGAATTGACGGGAAATCTCGATGAGGTTCAGATTGGTGATATTGTAAGGTTTAAAGAACAATTTGAGGCCCTAGAAAAACGAAAATCTGCTATCCTTAAAACTTTGGAAGAGCAGAACGTTCTTACGGCTGAACTTCAGAAAAAAATTGAAGAGGCTGCAGATTTAATTACTTTAGAAGATTTGTATTTGCCGTACAAAAAGAAGCGCAAAACCAAAGCAGACACAGCTCGCGAAAATGGTTTAGAACCATTGGCAAAAATTATAATGGCGCAAACTCGTAGTATATCAAGCTCAGAAATTTCTTCGCTTGCTTCAAAGTATGTAAAGGGTGATGTGAATTCCGAAGACGATGCTTTGGAAGGTGCGCGCCATATTATTGCTGAATGGATTAACGAGCGTACCGATATCCGCAATATGCTTCGGAAACAGTTGGAACGCTTCGCGGCGATTTCAACAAAAGTTGTAAAGAAGTTTCAAGATGATGAAAAGGCGCAGAAATTCCGTGATTATTTTGATTGGAATGAACCTTTAAATCGAATTCCATCGCATAGATTACTAGCAATTCTACGCGCAACTTCGGAAGGATTTATTCGAAATAAAGTTGAAATCGACGATGAAATTGCACTTTCAAAAATTGAAAGTCGAATAGTAAAATCGAATGACGCGGCTTCAAAACAAATAAAATTGGCGATTGAAGATAGTTATAAACGCTTATTGTTTCCAGCGCTTTCTAATGAAGCATTATCTGCCGCAACAGAAAGAGCTGATGAAACTGCAATCAACGTTTTCGCTAAAAATTTAAAGCAATTATTACTTGGTTCGCCTTTGGGTGAAAAACGTGTTTTAGCTATTGACCCTGGATTTAGAACGGGTTGTAAAGTTGTATGCCTCGACGCTCAAGGTGGATTACAGCACAATGAAACCATTTATCCACACGCTCCAAAAAACGACATAAAAGGAGCAATGAAAAAAATTAGTTCCCTTGCCGATGCTCATAAAGTTGAAGCAATTGCAATTGGAAACGGAACAGCTTCTCGAGAGACAGAGCAATTTATTAAGCGCATTCAGTTTAAAAATCCAATGCAGGTTTTTGTTGTGAGTGAAGCAGGAGCTTCTATTTATTCAGCTTCCAAAATAGCTCGTGATGAATTTCCTAATTACGACGTAACCGTTCGTGGTGCGGTTTCTATCGGGCGACGCTTGCAAGATCCACTTGCTGAACTTGTAAAAATTGATGCAAAATCTATCGGAGTAGGCCAGTATCAGCACGATGTAGATCAAACGAAACTGAAAAGTTCATTGGATACTACTGTGGAATTATGTGTAAATGCGGTAGGTGTAAATATAAATACCGCTAGTATTCCTTTACTGAGCTACGTTTCGGGAATCGGTCAGAAATTAGCTGAAAACGTTGTGAATTATCGCGAAGAAAACGGTGCTTTTACATCTCGTAAAGATATAATGAAAGTCCCTCGGTTAGGGGGAAAAGCTTTTGAACAAGCAGCGGGATTTCTTCGAATTAAAAATGGTAAAAATCCTTTAGACGATTCTTCTGTGCATCCTGAAAGTTATTCGGTAGTTTCAAAAATGGCTAAGGATGAAGGAATAAATATTTCAGATTTGATAGGAAATAAATCCCTTCTTCAGAAAATAAAACTAGAAAAATACGTCACCGATAAAGTTGGACTTCCTACTTTAAAAGATATTATTAAAGAATTAGAAAAACCGGGATTAGACATTCGCGAAGAAGCGAAAGTGTTTACTTTTAATCAAAATATAAAGTCCATCACCGATTTACAAGAAGGGCAGCTGTTGCCGGGAATCGTAAATAACATTACAAATTTTGGTTGCTTTGTAGATATAGGAATCAAAGAAAGTGGTTTAATTCACGTCTCAAATTTGGCAGATACATTTGTTTCCGACGTTAGTGAGTATGTTCATTTACACCAACAAATTATTGTAAAAGTGCTTGATGTAGATGTAGAAAGAAAGCGAATTCAGCTTAAACTTCACAAGTAATTAATTTTACGTTAAATTTTAAATTCTTCAACTTATAAACAGACTTTTATCGGTTTATATAGACTAATTTTGCCGGCTTTATTAATACCTTCAACTTTACTTTTATGACAAAGCCTAGAATTGCCCTTGTCATAGGAATCATTTGTATTTCTATTTTCCCAATTTTGGTGAAGCTTAAATTGTCGCCTCCTATAATCTCTGCTTTTTATAGAATGGCAATTGCGGCATCTGTATTAGTTCCATTTGCAATATTTTCAGGAAAATTAAAAGTTCCTTCGGTAAAAATGCTTCTATTAACTGTGCTTTGCGGATTTATATTTGCACTTGACGTTACTGTTTGGAATATCGCAATACAGCAATCTACAGCTACACAAGCAACGTTGCTTACAAATCTTTCCCCAGTTTGGGTAGGGATAGGTGCGTTTTTCTTTTTGAAGAATAAGCCGACTCGGAATTTCTGGATAGGCACTTTAATTGCCATTATGGGGATGATAACCTTAGTAGGATTTCACTTTTTTGTGAATTTAGACTTTGATCTTGCATTTGTATTTGCAATACTCTCAGGTGTATTTTATGCAGTATACATGTTGGTGAGCAAATTTGTACTTTATGAAGTAGAAGTTGTTCCATTTATTACAATAAGCACACTTAGCTCTGCCGTGTTTTTAGGGGTGTTAAGTTTTATAATGAATGAACCTTTTACCGGATTTACCGAAATGGGTTGGTTATCGCTTTTAGTTCAAGGTCTAGTATGTCAATTAGCAGCGTGGCTACTTTTGGGCTATGCCACCAAACACATGCGTGCTACAAGAGTATCCGTAAGTTTATTAGGTCAGGCTGTATTAACGACACTTTTTGCGTGGATGTTTATTAATGAAGAAATTACTTTTCAAATGATTATTGGTGGAATAATTCTTCTTTTCGGAATACGTATAACATTCTATACTAAGAAGATTCCTATCATTGGTAAAGAAATAAAAAACCCTGAAACTATCTAAAATAGCGTTTTAGACAAAATATTATTCAATGATGAAAATTGCATTTCATCCCTTATTTAGCTATCCCTTGCCAAAGGGGCATCGATTTCCGATGGAAAAATATGAGCTTCTGCCGAAACAATTACTTCACGAAGGAACTTGTAAAGCTGAAGACTTTTTTGAGCCATCTATGCCTTCTAAAGAGGATGTTTTAGCCGTTCATACTGAAGAATATTATAATAGCTTGATAAACCTATCTCTCGACAGAAGGGCTGCTAGAAAAATAGGTTTTCCTTTGTCTGAAGAGTTTATTAAACGGGAGCAACTAATAGCACAAGGAACTATTGACGGCAGTGAATATGCTTTAAAATACGGAATTTCATTAAGTATTGCTGGCGGAACCCATCACGCATATACCGACCACGGGGAAGGGTTTTGTATGCTGCACGATCAAGCTATTGCAGCTAGATATCTTCAGAAAAAAGGATTAGCAAAAAAAATATTGATTGTAGATTTGGATGTACATCAAGGAAATGGTACTGCTGAAATTTTTCAGAATGATGATTCGGTGTTTACTTTTTCAATGCACGGAGCCGGAAATTATCCATTTAAAAAGGAAAAAAGTGATTTAGATATCGCCGTGGCTGATGGAAGTGGTGATGAAGTTTATCTTAGAATTTTAAAAAATACTTTACCAAGATTGATTGATGAACAGCGTCCTGATTTTATCTTTTATTTAAGTGGTGTTGATATTTTAGAATCGGATAAATTAGGAAGGTTAAATTGCACTATTAACGGCTGTAAAGAGAGAGATCGGTATGTTTTGCAGATGTGTAAAGATTTAAAAATACCTTTACAAGTAAGTATGGGAGGAGGATATTCACCTGATATAAAAACGATAATTGAAGCTCACGCAAATACTTTTAGATTAGCACAAGAAATTTATATTTAATCTGAAAACATTATAAGTACAAGGCCATTTTTATTTTCCAATAAGGTATTTTCTCTTTAAAGTATTCGAAATAAGGCTTTAAAGCATCAGGATTTTCAAGTTCATCTTTTGCTTTTTTAATTTTCTGGATTTCTTCTGAAGAAATGAATAGGGAAAGGTCAATGTCTGCACCAGATTTGTGTGATTTGATAAAGTGACCATAAACGGAATCTTCAGAAAGTCCGCGTCTACTCGCGATTTCTGAAGGAGAAAGATTCTCTTCTACAAACATTTTATAGCTGCGTTCGTGAGTTGGTAATTTACTTTCTAAACTATCTAAATGCCGATTAATAATTTTAAGAAATTCATCTGCATATTTCTCAAGTTTAGCTTCTCCAACACCAGATACTTCGGCAAATTCTTCTCGATTTCTCGGTTTCTTATGTTCCATATCTTCTAAACTGGCATCGCTAAAAATTATATAGGCAGGCATCTTTGCTTCTTGTGCCAATTTAGAACGAAGAGTTCTCAGTTTCTCAAAAAGATCGGCTCTTATTCTTGATGTTTTTTCTGCTTTTACTTTTTCTACTTCTTTAACAACATTTGCTAATTGTACCTGTTTCCCTTCAAAAAGAACTTGTTTAGCAAGCGGAGTTAGCAGCAGTCTGCCGTTTTCGTGAAAGTGAATTTGTAGTATTCCTTGATTTAATAGTTGGATAGTGTATTGCTGCAAGTCTCTCCACGCGATATCTTTTGCAACACCAAAGGTTTTGATGTTTTGATACCCTTTATCATATACTTGAGCATTTTGTGCGCCACGCAGTACATCTAGAACCATCCCCATAGCTTCTTGTTCTTTTAAACGTGCTACTGCAGAGCATATTTTTTGTGCAATTAAGGTTCCGTCAAAGTACTTTGGTGGGGTTTTACAGATATCGCAATTGCCACAATCTTCAATGATATGCTCTCCAAAATACCCTAGAAGTGCTTTTCTTCTGCAACTTAAAGCTTCAGCAAATTGCTGCATTCGTTCTAATTTTGCTAATTGATAAGCTTCAGTTTCGGTGCCTTCAGCAAATTTTCGAAGCATAATAACATCGGCAAAACTGTAAAAAAGTAGGGTGTGTGCTGCTAATCCGTCGCGACCACTTCGTCCTATCTCTTGGTAATAGCCTTCAATATTTTTAGGCATATTATAGTGAATAACCCACCGTACATTACTTTTGTCTATTCCCATTCCAAAAGCAATAGTTGCAACAATAATAGGGGAGCGATCATTTAAAAAGTTATCTTGAACGCTATTGCGTTCTTCCGAACTGAGCCCTGCATGGTAAGCTTCAGCTTTATAACCCTTTGCTTTAAGTGTTGCGGCAAGTTTTTCTGTACTTTTTCTACTTAAACAATAAATTATACCACTCTGCTTACCTCTTTTGGCAAGAAAATTAAAAATCTGCTTATTTCTGTTTTGCCCCGGACGTACGTCAATATAAAGGTTAGGTCTGTCAAAAGACGCGATAAATTTATTGGCATTAGGAATAGCGAGTTGTGTTGCAATATCTACTTGTGTAGGTCTATCGGCTGTTGCCGTTAGCGCAATTAGAGGAACCTCTGGAAACTGTTGTTTTAAACTTTTGAGTCGGGTATACGCAGGTCGAAAATCGTGACCCCAACTTGAAATACAATGCGCTTCGTCTACAGCAAAAAGACTAATTTTTATAGTACTCAACAAATAGTTGAGTAAGGGTAGACTTTCTGGTGCTACGTATAACAGCTTTAAAATTCCGTTTTGTAAATCTTTTAAAACCTCTTGCTGCTCTTCCTGAGGCTGAGAGCTATTAAAGACATTAGCCGAAATTCCATTCGCTTTTAATGCATCTACTTGATCTTTCATCAATGCGATTAAAGGCGAAATTACAATTGCAGTTCCTTCAATTGCTAAAGCTGGAAGTTGATAACATAATGATTTACCTCCCCCAGTAGGCATAATAGCAATAGTATCGTTTTGGTTTAAAACACTATTGATGATTTTTTCCTGATTGGGAAGAAATTCATCGTATCCAAAATGAGATTTTAGTAAGGATAGTATGTGGGTTTGCTGGGGATCTGTAGTGGAATGCATGATGGTAAAACTAATAATAATTTTGCGTTAATCCCGGCCCTTCGGTACAATCCCAATAAAATGCCTAAAAGCAATTTATCGGAACCACTCAGGGACCTCTTTTTTGGAATTAGTTTTGAGAAGAAAACACTAAATTTAAACATCTTTCCCCTCGGCTCCGCTCGGGGATCGATTTTTGTAGAAAGAATGGTGAGAATTATTTTGACAAATAGCTAATCTATGCATCTTCTCATAATTTTTCATTAAGAGAGCTACTTTCTTCTTACGGCTCCAATTTTGTATTTGTTTCTCTCGTTGAAATGCCAAATCAATTCTAGCAAACTTTTCAAAATAATATAATTCTATTAGTAGTCTTTTAATGGTATAATTAGCTCCAAGACCTGCTTGAGGCTCTAAAATTCTTTTCTTCAAATTGACTGTACTACCTGGTAGTAGGTGTCATCACTACATTTCAGTATATACATATATCCAATTGCCATGATTATAAATAATTTGAAATTATAAAATAAAACAACCCTCTGCTCCGCTTGTCGACAGTGAATATATTCTAGTGTACGAGCGGAGCCGAGGATTTACTTATTACTTACTCAACATAAGCAATTCATTACACATAACTTCTGTAATGTAGTGTTTGTTACCTTCTTTGTCTTCCCAAGATCGGTTGGTAAGTTTACCTTCTATAGCGATTTCTTGGCCTTTTGTTACATAGTTCTCAACTACGTTAACGAGTCCTCCTCTTACAACGATGTTATGCCAGTAAGCACGTTCCACCTTGTTACCATCTTTGTCTTTGTAACTGTCATCTGTGGCCATTGAAAATTTAGCCATTTTATTGCCATCGGCAAATGTTACAATTTCTGGGTCTTGCCCCAATCTTCCAATCAACTGTACTTTGTTTCTAAGTGCGTTCATGATTTCTAATTTTTTTGCCTGAGGTAAATTACAGGCGAGTTAAACAATTGATACTATCGAACATCATCTTATTCGACAGTACAAACATATATCGACATTCAAATGCTAGTCGGTATTTACACGCTTACTATCGTTTATAGTTGCTTACAAGCATTTGTAGACGGGTATTTGATATTTAAAATGTTTTTGTTTTTGAGTGAGGAAATGATGAAAACCCTTTTATAACAGGTGTTTACAACGGCTGAGTCTTACTAGATGTAAGTTTGATTTCAAAAGGTTTATAAAATTTGGATTTAATGTCTTTAACAAAAAAGATTTCATAATTACTGCTAGTTTCAATTTACAGAATACTCATTGAGAACAACAGTATACTCATTTAACATTGATTTCTAGTGATTTAACCTATACTTTTCGGCCTTAATTAAACCAAAATTAACAATTATGAGAAAAATTATTTTACCATTAACGATGTGTTTCATTGCCAGTTTCGGTATTATGAATGCACAAAGCAATTTAAAAAGTTCGTCCATAGAGACGAATCAATCACAGCAGTCTGCAGTGTTACCCGCTGCTTTTTATGAAACCTCTACTTCTCCAATCGGTGAATCCCCAAGAGGAGTTGAAAACTCTAGTATTTCTATTGATTTGCAAAACACCAAAATCGCCAATTTTGGTTCTTACGGTCCAGCCGCTAGACCTGATGGAACTGAGGAATTTGGTGAAAACCTTATCTACACTAGTGGTCCATTTATAAATGATGCTCCAGACTTAAGTATTTTGGAGAATGTAACTAATGGCATGGATTTATTTGGATTTGGGGTTAATTATAACAACAGCCAAAGTTTAGCGGAAAGTTTTGTATTACACGATGGTTTTGACATTTCCAAAATTGATGTCTATGCATATCAAACAGGAACCTTACCCCCTTCTATTACAGCAATGTATGTTCAAATTTGGAATGGAGATCCAAGTGGTGGAGGTTCAGTAGTTTGGGGAGATTTATCTACAAATGTTTTAGAGACTGTCGTAGATTCTGGCGTATATAGAGTTTTAGAAGATGACCAATCTAATACCGATAGAAAAATCCAAAAGATAACCGCTAGTATTAATGGTTTAACCTTATCACCGGGGACATATTGGGTAGAATACAGTTTAGAGGGATCAGGTAGTTCTGGGCCATGGGCACCTCCAATTTCCGTGTTGGGAGAAACTATTACAGGAGATGCACTTCAAAAAACATCTTCGGGATGGCAAGCGGTTATTGACGCCGGGGTTAATGAACCACAAGGAATGCCAATTCAGATTTATGGAACTATAAATCTTCAAGGAAGTTGTGCAGAGTTAAATCCACCATACGATTGGTTATTTGAAGATGCTTTAAACATAACTACAGGTAGTGCATACACTGTAGCCAATGACTTAACCTTAGAAGCAAACGAAAGCTTTTCACTTGAGCATATATCCGCATATATGTTTTCAGAGTGGCCAATAAGTGAGGTAGATGTAACTTATTATGAAGACAATAATGGTTTTCCAGGTAATGTAATTGGATCAGAAAACGCAATAACTCTTAACAATGTTAACGCAGTAGGATCTTCTCATGTGTCTATTCACAATGTTTATAAAGTTGATATGACAGTTGATGCATTTGAATTTACAGGGGATGTCAATAATTCAAAAAAATATTGGATTGGATTATCCGCAAAAAGTTCAAATAATACTAATGTTTATTGGGGTATAACTTCAGGGAATTTAGTTGGTAATTCGGCAGCTCAAAATGAAAATGGCGTATGGGGTATTTGGGATAATGATTACGATGGCCTTTACACTTGGTATGGTGACTGTAGCCCTGTTTTAAGTGTTGATGACAATGAGTTTACTCAATTTAGTGTTTATCCAAATCCTGCCAATAATATTTTAAACTTAGAATCTGCTCAAAATATTGATTCTGTTACCTTGTTTAATCTATTAGGGCAAAAGCTATTGTCTAAAGATGTAAACAATACTTCTGCAGAATTAAATATTTCTAATCTTCAAGTTGGAACTTATATCCTACAAACCACTATTGAAGGACAAGTGAATACACAAAAGATTATTAAGCAGTAAATCGATTGTTTAATGTTAAAAAGAAAGCCATTCTCAATCGAGAATGGCTTTCCTATTTAATTTGTTAAAAAGAGTTTACCAAGTTTGCCCTTTGAGTTCCAATGCAGCTCTTAAAATATCACTTTGACTTATTTGCCCAGCTAGCTTTCCATTTTCTAAAATTGGAAATCTGCGGTGTTTTGATTCCAAAAACTTATTGGCGGCATCAAGTACATTCATTTCGCCATCAATAGTTTCAACATTTTTAATCATATGAAGTTCTACTTTCACGTCTTCCATAGGGTGGTTGTGATACCTAGCATCACTAAGTTCTTTTAAACAGTCACCTTCAGATATAATTCCTACCAACTCATTGTTGTCGTTAATAACAGGACCACCTGAAATTCCTCTCTTTACAAGTACTTCAACTACTTCTATTATCGATTGCTCAGGTTTGAATGTTATCAGGTTTCGTGTCATATAATCAGACACTTTAATTTTTTCCGAAGCGTTCTGAGGCTTTGCTCTTTTCCCTGTAAAACTTTTAATTCCCATAATATCAGTTTTTTGCGACTTTGTAATATAAGTAAAATTTTAAAATAAATAAAGGGTCTTAATTAACTAATACTTTGTTTTTATATGTAAGTAAGGTCTTTTTAAGTTTTATTTTTGAAAGAATAGAGGAAGTTTGATATAACACAGTCTTTTTTAGTCAAACGTAACTAATTTATTTTTTATTTTAAAAAATACTTTTAGCTTTGCCTAAAAATTAAAATAATGAAGACTAAAATATTTTTATTTGCTCCTCTAATTTCTATTCCTTTATTGTACTCATGTGAAGCATTAGCTCCACAGGAACCTGAAGAGTATGAACTGCTCGATGGTCCAGTTGAGAACTTAAACCAAGCTGAATCTATACGATTTATAGAGGGAGATAAGGCATTTAACGATCAAATATTTACCATAGAAACAGGACTGGGACCTATTTTTACCGGTACTAGCTGTGTGAGTTGTCATGCTGGCGATGGAAAAGGGCATCCGTTTGTATCGTTTACTCGTTTTGGGCAGGATTTGCCCGGGATAAATAATTTTTTAGATCAAGGGGCTCCCCAATTACAAAATAGGGCAATTCCAGGCTACAAACCTGAAATCTTACCTTCAGGGGCCCCACACGCCGAATTTCTAGCACCCATTGTTACGGGTCTTGGATTTCTCGATGCTGTATCAGATGAAGATTTATTGGCAATGGCAGATCCCGACGATTTAGATGGCGATGGTATAAGTGGTAGAGTTCATTGGAACGATAGACCTGATTATGTTAAGGACCGACCTGGAACCATATCTAAAAACGGAAAATATATTACACGATTTGGAAAAAAAGCAAATGTTTACGACTTGCTTCACCAAACTGCCGATGCCTATAATCAAGATATAGGAATAAACTCTTATTATGAACCCTATGATACTTATAGTGGGGATAAGGTTCAACCCGAGATTGATAGAAAAACGATTAACGATGTAGTGTTTTATTTAAAAACGCTTAAAGCACCTATTCCTCGGAATCAAGATAACCCAGAGGTTGTAGCTGGAAAAGCACTATTTGAAAACACACAATGTACTGCTTGTCATAAACCCACGCTAAGAACTTCTTATTCACCAATTACAGCTATTTCTTATCAGGAATTTCACCCTTACACCGATATGCTTTTGCACGATATGGGTCCCGAGCTAGATGACGGTTACACTGAAGGATATGCGCTTTCTTCCGAATGGAGAACTGCACCTCTGTGGGGAATTGGGCTTTCCAAAGATTCACAAGGTGGTGAATATTATTTAATGCACGACGGGAGAGCTAGAAGTATTGAAGAAGCAATTTTACTTCATGGAGGTGAAGCTGAAAACGCTAAAAATAAATATCAAAACTTAAGTCAACAAGAAAAAAGTCAACTTATAAAATTTATAGAATCCCTGTAAATATGAACAGAAAACAATTTTTAAAAACCTGTGGGGTCGCTTTGGTAGGTTTACCTTTTGCCTCTGCCATTTTAACTTCTTGTCAGAGTATTTACTATGCTTCTTTTAAAACTTTTAAAAACAAAATAGTAGTACCTCTTTCTGAATTTGAAATTGTAAAAAAAACAAGTACGACCTATAGAGATTTCGTTTTGGTGAACACTACTTCCCAAGATTTTCCAATTTGTGTATATAGAACAGAAGAGAAGAATTATATCGCCTCATTAATGAAATGTACGCATCGAGGGTGCGAATTAAACGTAGGCGGAGGTATGTATAGCTGCCCTTGCCACGGTAGTGAATTTGATACAAAAGGAAAGGTGTTAGAAGGACCGGCAGATCAAGATCTAAAAACATTTAAAACAACAATTGATGATGAAAATATATACATCGAACTATTTTAAAATAGGGCTATACTTACTAATTTTTTTCTATATGGAAACTGCGTTAGCTCAGGAAGAAAAATCGGGTATCGAGCAATCGGTACAGGAAAGTCAATTAAATATGGATGCAGTTTTTAGCAGGCCGTCGCTTAGCTTCGAGAAAGTTCCAGTAGCTTTAGGAGGATATTTAGAAGCTAATACGATGCATCGAATAGAAGAAGGAATCACCGACGGACTGTCTTTTCAAGCCAGAAGGTTGACAATTTTTTTGGCGGCTTCAATTTCAGAAAGAATTAAATTTTTAACTGAAATTGAATTTGAAGACGGCGGGAAGGAAATAGCCATTGAATTTGCCGCACTCGATGTAGCCTTTCACCCAATGTTTAATTTTAGAGGTGGAATTGTTATGAACCCAATAGGCGCTTTTAATGAAAATCACGATGGTCCTAAATGGGAGTTTGTTGAACGCCCTGATGTAGCAGTAAATATGCTCGCGGCCACCCAATCTAACGCAGGATTTGGAGTTTATGGTAAAACGTATTCTGGAAATTGGATTTTTGGTTACGAAGCTTACCTCACTAATGGATTTAACAGTAAAATTATTTCCAATGAGGAAGATAAAACTTATTTGCCCGCCTATAAAGATGGCGACAATTTATTCGAAGAAAATTTTAGCGGAAAAGCAATGTTTTCAGGAAAATTGGCAATTAAAAACAGAAAGATTGGAGAACTTGGTCTCTCGTATATGGGGGGAGCATACAACAAATTTGAAGAGGATGGTTTATCAGTAGAAGACAAAGCTCGGGTTAATGTTTTTGCGATAGATTGGAATACGACAATTCAAACTACCAATACGTATATAGTTGGAGAAGCAGCTTTCGTAAAAGTTGAAACACCAGAATCTTATACGCCACAATATGGCAATAAACAGCATGGTTTTTTTATAGATGTAGTCCAAGCAGTTTATAAAAATAAAATATTCGAGTGGGAAGATGCCACATTTAATCTTGCTGCGAGATTTGATTATGTAGATTGGAATGTCGGTAAATTTAAAGAAACAGACACTAATATTGGGGATCAACTTTTAGCTGTAACTCCAGGAATTAGCTTTAGACCAACGCCTAAAACAGTTTTTAGAATAAACTATCGTTACCAGTGGCAAAAGGATATTATTAACAATCCTGCCGAAAGGGCTGCTACATGGTATATGGGGTTTAGTAGTTACTTTTAGTCAGCAGGTGGCCGGTATTACTTAATTGGGTTGTGGTTTATTGGTTATTAGGTAAGTTGTTAATTCATTAAAGTTCTTATTTTTGTTAGTATTAAATTTATCTACGGTAAGTGAATTTAATATTTTAATAGAATTTTCAGCACCTCATTTCCCAAGTAGTATCGGGCATCACTGATTAAATTCCAAAAACTAAATTTATGAAACACTTCAATGCTTTTTTATCCTTGCTTCTTATCACAGCATTGGTTTTTTACAGTTTTTATGGATTAATGCCGAAGTATGATGGAAATGAAGTAAAATCGGCTACCGAATTTTCAGTAGATAGAGCGCTGATACCTCTTGAAAAAATTGCCAAAACCCCTCATTATTTAGGTTCACAAGGTCATGCAGACGTTCGAAAGTTTTTATTGTCTGAATTGCGAAAGTTGGGGATGGAACCTCATATTCAAGAAGGGTTTAGTTTAAATCCACAATCAAAAACACTTAATAAGCCCACTAATATTGCTGCTCGCATTAAGGGCGCTGAAGACGGAAAGGCACTTTTGCTGCTTTCGCATTACGACAGCGCGCTTGTGCCATCATTTGGTGCTAGCGATGCTGGTACGGGTTTAGTTGCTATCTTAGAGAGCGTACGCGCTTACCTTGCTTCTGGAAAAACACCAAAAAACGATATAATTATTCTTTTTACAGATGCTGAAGAAATTGGTTTGGACGGTGCCAAACTCTTTGTAAACGGACATCCCTGGGCTAAAAATGTAGGTTTAATATTGAATTTTGAAGCGCGTGGCACGAGTGGTCCGAGTAATATGATTTTGGAAACAAATGGAGGAAATTCTCAACTCGTGAAAGAATTTATCAAAGCGAATCCAGAGTTTCCTGTTGCCTCTTCCTTAATGTATAGCGTTTATAAAATGTTGCCAAATGATACCGACTCCACCATCTTTAGGGAAGATGGGGATATTGATAGTTTCTTTTTCGCTTTTATAGATAGCCACTTTAACTATCACACGGCAAATGACAATATGTATCACCTAGATTGGAATAGTTTGATGCATCAAGGCAGTTATTTACTGCCGTTAATCCATTATTTCGCCGATGCCGATCTTTCAAATATAAAGTCTGAAACGGATGATGTTTATTTAAATTTCCCTTTGGTGAAAATGATTAATTATCCATTTTCATGGATATTACCGATGCTAATTTTAGCTTTTTTGATATTTGTATTCTTAATTTTTTATGGTGTTAAAAGGGGAAGAATTTCAGGAAGAGCAATTGCCAAAGGATTTGTTCCCTTTTTAATATCATTAATTAGTTGCGGCCTCATTGGGTTTTTTGGATGGAAATTAATACTAGCACTCTATCCACAATATGCCGAAATTCAACAAGGATTTACATATAACGGGCATTGGTATATTGCATTTTTTGTATTGCTGTCATTGGCAATCGTATTTTCAGTCTATAAAAGGTATATTATTAAGTTCAATGAACCTTCAATTTATGTGGCTCCGTTATTTTTCTGGCTCTTGATTAATTTGGCGGTTTTTATCATCTTAAAGGGAGCCGCATTTTTTATTATTCCTGTTTTTTTTGGACTTCTTTCGTTTTTTGTAATGATACGTCAAGAACGACCAAATCTTTTAGCAATGGCATTTTTAGCGGTGCCTGCTATCTTTATTTTTGCACCTCTTATTCAGTTTTTTCCAGTTGGTTTAGGCTTAAAAATGCTTGTTATTAGTTGTGTGTTCACTGTATTACTCTTCGGGTTGATGCTTCCAGTTTTTGCGTATTACAAATGGAAGAACATAGTATCGGCACTGTGCTTTATACTAGCTATTTCTTTCTTTATCGTTGCGCATTCAAAAAGTGACTTTACTGAAGAACGGAGAAAGCCAACCAGTCTTGTTTACTATAAAGATGCAGATAATAAAAAAACTTTCTGGCTTACTTACGACAAAGAAATTGACGAATGGACTGAACAATATCTTGGTAAAAATCCTAGTAATAATACTTTAAATTTAGCTGAGGTTCCCTATAGTAAATATGGTTTTAATTACAGTTACGCAGCTGAAGCTCCAAAGAAAAATATTGCAGATTTTGAGGTTTTTTTAGAAAATGACACTTTAATAAATAACCTTAGAAATGTTACGCTCGTAATTGTCCCTAAACGAAATGTCAATAAAATAGATTTGTATAGTGAAGAAAGTACATCATTTAATTCACTAGAATTTAATGGAAAAGAAATGCCTGTATCTAGTTTATCAAAAGACTATAGAGGAACCAAAAACCCTGCCCTTATCAATTACTATGTTTCTCCAAACGATTCATTGAAAGTTGAATTTTCTGTTGAAAAGGATGTTTCTGTTGGTTTTAAGGTAATGGAATATTCATTCGATTTAATGGATAACCCAGAATTCGACATAACCAAACGTCCTGATTATGCTATGCCTAAACCCTTCGTGATTACAGATGCGGTTGTGGTAAAGCGAACTTTTAATGTAGATTCATTAAAAAAGAAAACTGTAGATTCGCTTTTTATAAATCCTGAAATTATTTTAAATAATGAGTAAAACAATTGCCATAGCGGGTCTTGGTTGGTTAGGTCAGCCTTTAGCTTATCGTTTACACTTATTAGGTTATAAGGTGAAAGGCTCTGTTACAACTATGGAAAAAGCTACTTTATTACAGAAGAATGGAGTAGAGGCCTATCCTGTTGAAATTACAGATAGAGGAGTGCAGGGGTCTGTTAAAGCATTACTGAAGAATTCCGATTATTTAATAATTATGATACCTCCTGGATTAAGACGCAACACTGGCGCCGACTATGTACTTAAAATGGTGCATTTTCTAGAAGAGATAAAACAAACTGAGGTTGAAAAAATAATCTTGGTGAGTAGTACTTCGGTTTATGATGATAGCCAAGGAAAAGTAACTGAAAAGGACGAGCCACAACCAGAAACTATATCGGGCAAGCAATTAAGGCAGGTGGAGCAATTATTTGCAAATTCTAAGGGATTAAAAACTACTATTGTTCGTTTTGGTGGTTTGATAGGTGGTAGTAGACAGCCCGCAAAATATCTGGCAGGTCGTAAAGATTTGAATGATGGAGATGCCCCGGTTAATTTAATTCATCGTGACGACTGCATTAATATCTTAGTAAACATTATTAAGCAAGACGCTTTTGGAACTGTTTTTAATGCTGTAAATCCATACCATCCCAAAAAATCTGAATATTATATACAGAAAGCAAAAGAGCTAAGTTTGGAGCCACCTACATTTGCCGAAAGCAATGTGGATGAAAAATTTAAACAGGTCGATTCTGAGAATTTGAAAAAAGTTTTGGATTATGCTTTTAAAACTTCCATATAAAAAAAGGAGCCATTAAAGCTCCTTTTTTCAATTCAAAATATTTCGACTGCGCTCAATGAGACAGTTTATTAACTACCAAATACGCACTCTATCTTCTGGTGCAAGGTACATGCCATCTCCTTCTTTAATATCAAAGGCTTCGTAAAAAGCATCGATGTTTAATAAAGGTTGTGTAGCTCTTACCATTCCTGGAGAGTGTGGATCTGTTTTTACTTGGTTGCGTAGCGCCTCGTCTCGAGACATGGTGCGCCAAACAGTAGCCCAACTCATAAAGAAACGTTGTTCTGGAGTGAATCCGTCGATGTTATCAGGACGTCCATTTTCTTTAAAGAAACGCTGTAATCCGTCGTAAGCGCCTAACACACCTCCTAGATCCCCAATGTTTTCGCCTAAGGTAAACTTTCCGTTGATGTAAACACTGTCAAGTACTTCAATTTTACTGTACTGCTCAGCAAGTTTATCGCCGCGCTCAGTGAAGTTTTTAAGATCTGTTTCTGTCCACCAGTTTGCTAAGTTTCCATTAGCATCAAATCGCGATCCGCTATCGTCAAAAGCGTGGGAAATTTCGTGACCAATTACGGCACCAATTCCACCGTAATTAACAGCTTCATCTGCCTTGTAATCGTAGAAAGGTGGCTGAAGGATTGCAGCTGGGAAAACGATTTCGTTGTTGAATGGATTGAAATAAGCATTTACAGTTTGCGGGCTCATTCCCCATTCGGTACGATCTACAGGCTCGTCAATTTTAGAAAGATTATCTTTTAATCCCCAAGCTTGTACTGCAATCATATTGTCGTAATAGGTATTGCCTTCTTTTACTTGCATGTCTGAATAATCCTTCCATTTGTCTGGATATCCAACTTTTACAGTGAATTTGTCAAGCTTTTCGTTTGCTTTTACCTTAGTGCTATCGCTCATCCAAGTTAAAGCATTAATACGGTCTTTATACGCTGCAATTACATTTGCAATCATTTTTTCAGCTTTTTCTTTAGCTTCCGGTGGAAACATTTCATCTACGTAAAGCTTTCCTAAAGCTTCTCCAACACTTCCATTAACAGTTGAAAGTGCACGTTCATCTGCTGGCTTTTGTGTTTTAGTTCCGTTTAAAGTAGTTGCATAGAAATCGAAGTTAGCTTTTTCAATTTCTGTGGTTAACATTCCTGTAGCGTTGTTTAAAGTAGACCAACGCATTACCGTTTTCCAAGTATCAAAGTCTGGTTTAGCAAACATTTGTTTCAATGTTTCCATATACTTCGGTTGCATTACGATAACAGTATCCATTTCCTTTGTAATGCCCATTCCTTTAAAGGCTTCTTTCCACTGAAGCTGCGGAAGCATTTTTTGAAGTTCGTCTATACTACGTGGATTGTTGAAATTTCTAAAATCACGGCTTGCAACTTTATCCAATCTTGGCGTAGCAAGTTTTGTTTCAAAAGCAAGAATAGTTTCGGCTTGTTTACGGGCAGATTCTTCTGAATCACCTAAAAACTGAAGCATTCTTGTAATGTGATCTACATACTGCTCTCTAATTTTTACAGAAGCAGGATCGGTATTGGTGTAGAAATCACGATCTGGAAGCCCTAAACTACCTGGAGTGATATATGCAGAGTTCATCGAACTGTTGCTTGGGTTTGAAAAAGCTGCAAGTCCTAAAAATGGCTGTGAAACTTCTACAGCATTTTCACTCATTACTCTTTGAAAGTCTTCAATAGTATTTATAGCTGCAATTTTTTCAAGTGCCGGTTTTATTGGTTCGATTCCAGCTTTGTCTCTTGCCAAAGTGTCAAGCTTTGTTTCGTAAATCATCAAAGCTTTTGCTTGGTCGGTTTCTGGAGCATATTTTCCGCTCTTTCTTGCTTTTTCCAAGATGTTAAGCATGTCTTTACTTGTCTTTTTACGAAGAATTGTAAATCCAGCCCAACTAGTTTCATCGTCTGGAATTTCGTTGTTCTTCATCCAGTTTCCGTTCACGTAGTTGTAAAAATCATCTTTTGGGTTCACAGTAGTGTCCATGTTTGCTAAGATAATTCCGTGTGGCTCAGTATCAGTTACCGCCACTTCGGTTTTTTCTTTACAAGCGGTTGTAGCAGCTGCGATTACCGCGAAAGCTACAACGGGTTTTAAAAATTTTGTTTTCATTTATATTGATTTTTGTTTTTAGCGGAAGATGCTTACTTGCTTGTTAGGCAAGGACTGCCCATTGTTTTCATCTTCAATTGAAATTATTAGTATTGGGCTATTTTATTTTTTCTATGCAATAAGTTGCTCATTCGGAATTATTGTTACACTTCTAGTTCTTTTTATCTTGTAACTCTAGTTCAAAAATAGAATCTCGAAAACGCTCTTGCTTTTTTAATTCATTCTCTTCGTCTTCTTTTCTTTGATAATCTATTTTGTCTTTTAAAAACTTCTCATTTAAGTGAATGATTAAATTCTCCACTGCAATGTTTAGTTCTTTTACAGATTCTTGGATATTTAAAGAGTCTATATTGTCTTGATGTGATGTTTGGTATAATAATTCTGATCTAGTTTTTAGAACTAACAACCTGCTGTTTATAGGATTTGTATTAAGCGTATCTGGAATTTTTTTAAATAGAGAATCTGAAATTTCTCTAAGCCTCACGGCATGTTCTCGTAAGTCGCGGTAGTTACTTCCGTTAGCACTTTTTGCTTCTTGAATAAGATCTTCCAAAACTCCCCATTTTACAGCTTGTTCTTTTGCAGGTTCTGAAAGTTGAGGATATGTATAGGTTGTATCGCCAAAAATTATAGACATATTGGTATTTGGCAATTCTACTTTTTGTTCTTCAGAATTATTTCCACAGGAAAAAAAGAAACTAATAGCTATTAAAATAGGAATTATAAACTTCATAAAAAATTAAAGAACCACAAATATACTGGTTATTAACGAAATGACACGTTAATTTTTTTAAAGGGAAAGAGTTGATTATCCGTATATTTGCACCTCATTTTGATAAAAAGAAAATTGATGAAAAAGAGGATTCTGATTATTGGGGCCTGTGGACAAATAGGAACAGAGCTAACAATGTATTTAAGACAGAAATTTGGGTCACATAAGGTTATTGCAAGTGATATCCGTGAAGGCGATGAAGAGCTTATGAATAGTGGTCCATTCGAAATATTGGACGCTACCAATTATGAAGCCATACAAGAGGTTGTAATTCGTTACGAAATAACTGAAGTTTATTTAATGGCAGCTATGCTTTCGGCTACTGCAGAGAAATTCCCTATGCGTGGGTGGAACTTAAATATGGATTCACTTTTTCACGTTTTAAACTTAGCTAAAGATAGAAAAGTAGAAAAGGTATTTTGGCCATCTAGTATTGCTGTTTTTGGACCTACAACTCCAAAAAATGATACCCCACAGCACACTATTATGGAGCCAAGTACAGTATATGGAATTAGTAAACAAACTGGCGAGCGATGGTGCGAATATTACAATAAGCGTTATGGGGTAGATGTTAGAAGTATCCGTTACCCCGGTTTAATTAGCTACAAAACCTTACCTGGTGGTGGTACTACCGATTATGCAGTAGATATTTACCACAAGGCACTTAAGCACAAACAGTATGTTTGCTTTTTAAATGCTGAAACAACGTTGCCAATGATGTTTATGGATGATGCTATTCGAGCGACTGTGAACATTATGGAAGCCGATAAGGAAGATGTTAAAATTAGAAGTTCGTATAATCTTGCTGGGATGAGTTTTGATCCTGAGGATGTTACTGCAAGTATCAAAAAGCACATTCCAGAATTTAAAATTTCTTACGAACCAGATTTTAGACAAGATATTGCCGATAGTTGGCCACAAAGTATAGACGATAGCGAAGCTAGAAAAGATTGGGGTTGGGAAAGCAAAATTTCATTGGATGAAATGACAGAGATTATGCTTACAAATTTGAAGGATAAGTACTAATGCCTTTAATCGGCATTTGCTGAAGTTATCAATAAAAACAAAAACAGGTTCAAAATTAATTGAACCTGTTTTTTTATAAAATAGTTGGCTAATCAAGAAGTTTAGGCTTCACAACTTGCGCAATCTTTTTTCTGAGCAAACTTTTGTGCAGCATTCATACTGTGTTGGTAGTACAGTGATTTCAAACCAAGTTTCCAGGCAGTTACGTGAATTTTATTAATCTCCTTAACTGGCATTTCTGGATGAATAATAATGTTTAAAGACTGACCTTGGTCAATGTGGTTTTGACGGTTAGCAGCTTGATATATTAAATCCATTTGATCGATTTCAGAATAAGTTTTAAACACATCTTTTTCTTCATCGGTTAGAAAGTCTAAGTGCTGTACGGAACCGTCGTAATCTCGAATATTTCTCCAAACTTCAAGAGTATTCATACCTTTCTCTTCAAGTAATTTCTCTAAGAATGGATTTTTAATTGTAGTTTTTATCTTGGCGATATCTTTTACATAAATATTAGACCAGATAGGTTCGATACCTTGTGACACTTGTCCTAAAATAAAGGCAGAGGAAGTTGTTGGTGCAATAGCATTTAAGGTAGCATTACGTCTGCCATAACCTTTAAGTACTTCTGGTTCCCCAAATTTTTCAGCTAATTCTTCCGAAGCTTTGTACGACTTCTCTTTAATAATTCTAAATATCTCACTGTTTAAGTTATAAGCTTCTTGGCTATTTAACGGAAGCATTTTAGATTGTAATAACGAGTGCCATCCTAAAACTCCAAGTCCTAAAGAGCGGTTATCCTTAGCGAAATTATAAGCGCGTTCCATGAAAAGGAACGTTTGTTTGTCTTCACGACTATCAGAGTCACGATAAACTTCTAGTTTTTCAATGAATTCGGTAATTACAGCATCTAAGAAATATACCATAGTTTCAACGGCATCGGTATCTTTCCATTTGTCATAGTGTAATAAGTTTACTGAAGATAGTACACATACAAACGACCAATTATCGTTAGATGGTAGCATTATTTCAGTACACAAATTACTGGCGTAAATAGGTAGGTTTTTATCTTTATAAACATCTGCAGCCGAATTGTTTGCGTTGTCTTTAAAGAAGATATAAGGGTAGCCCATTTCACCTCTTCTTTGCAATACTTTTGCCCAAATAGTACGCTTAGCTTCGTCTCCATCAATCATTTCCTGCATCCATTGGTTGGTTACAGTCACACCGTGCGTTAATTCTTGTATAGGATTCCCTTCAGTACCAATTTCTAAGAACTCCATAATGTCTGGATGCTCAACTGGTAGGTATGGTGAAAAACGTCCTCTTCTAACCGAACCTTGGCTTACAACATCAACCATAGATTCAAAAAGCTGCATAATATGAACAGCGCCTGAGGCTTGACCATTATTTTTTACTTCAGCTCCACGATGACGAATTTTTCCAAAGTACCCTGAAGTTCCTCCTCCAAGTTTAGACATCATACCAACTTCAGATTGGGTGTAAAGTATATTCCCCATATCATCGCTAATGTGCGATCCAAAACAGCTGATAGGAAGTCCTCGTTCTTTTCCAAAGTTAGACCAAACAGGTGATGCTAAAGAGAAAAACCCTTCAGACATATAATGGTAAAATTTATCAGCATAACCTGGTATTTCTAAAATTTGTTCCGCTCTATCTGCAATTTCTCTAATGCGTTCTTCTGGAGTCACCCCTGGTGTAAGGTAGCCAGAAGCTAAAAAGTTACGGCTGTGTTCTGTAAGCCATTTAAAGCCTTGTTTTTCTTCACTTGTATTGTGTAGTGCTTCTTTTCTAGCGTTTACTAAGTGGTCAGTTTCTGAATTTGACGTTGTAGTCTGTGTGTCGAGGTTGGTGTTTAGTTCGTTCATTTAAAAAAGGTCATCACTGGTTATACTTTGGGTTCTTTTGCTGTAGTTTATTGAGCGTTTTACGAAGAAATCTCCATGCTTGGTACCGATAATCTCATCGTCAAACCATTCAGTTTCCGCTAATAAACTTTCGTCTATGTCAAATATTTTTTCAATTCCGATACTTTCAAGCGACTTGTTGAAACGATTTTTGATAAACTCGTTTACAACATTTTTTGGCAAGAAGTCTAATTCGCCATCTTCAAAAATCCAATCGATTATTCTGCTCTCGGCGATAAAAGCTTCTCTACACATTTCTTGAATCATATTGTGGTAGCCTTCGTCAAACCAATCTGGATTCTCTTCTTTAATGATTTTTATTAAGTCAATTCCAAAGTCACCGTGAATTTGCTCTTCTTTTGAAGTAGCCTCGACCACGTTTGAAATACCTTTCAACATGTTTTTATGCTTGTTAAAAGCCATGATAATCAAGAATTGCGAAAACAATGAAACGTGCTCGATAAAGAGTGAGAAAAGTAAAACAGATTCGGCGTAGTCCTTATTATCTTCACTTTTTGCATTTTTCAGTGCGGTTTCTAAATAGTGAACACGCATCATAATTACTGGCTTCTTTTTTAGGTTTTTAAACTCCTCGTTTAAGCCTAATATTTCAAGAAGGTGTGAATATGCATCGTGGTGTCTAACTTCACTTTCTGCGAAGGTCGATCCTACCGATCCAATTTCTGGTTTTGGCATTCTATGGTATAAATCGCCCCAGAAGTTTTTCACTGCTACTTCAATTTGAGAAATAGCCAGCATTGTATTTTTAATGGCGTTGCGTTCTACGTCGGTAAGACGAGTTTTAAAATCTTGGATGTCACTAGTAAAGTTGAATTCGGTGTGAATCCAATATGAATGACGAATAGCTGGAACATATTCGTAAAGCGCTGGGTATTCGTATGGCTTTAAATTTATTCGTTTCTCGAATATGTTTAGCTTTCGTTTTTGGGTTTGTTGATTTCTGTAAAGGATATACCCTTTTGCTACATCGAAAAATCCACTTTCCATCAATTTCGTTTCCACAAAATCTTGAACTTCTTCTACAGTTGGGATATATTTCCCATCCATGCTTTTTCTTTCTAGCAAAGCTTCATAAACCATCTCAGATATGCGCTTTGCATCCTCAGGTCCACCGTGATTTGCAGCGGTCATTGCTTTTAAAATTGCATCTGTAATCTTTTGTAAATGAAAGAGTTTGGTGGTAAAATCTCTTTTAATAACGTGGGTAATTTCCATAAGAATGCGTACTAAAAATTATAAATAGTATTCAAAGTATAAAGATGAAAATTATATCGATGTGATTTGATTGATTCGTCAATTTGTTGTCAAATGGTTATTAACAATTATTTAAAGTTGAGGAAATCTTTTGGAGCCTGAACATTTCAAAGCTTAGCGTGAAAATGATAATGAATGTTGTTTGAATTTGTGTTAGATTTTAATGAAATCCTATTTTCAAAAAGCATGCTGGAGTGATTTAATTAACAACAATCTGGTTTCGAAATAAAAAAATAAGTTGGGAAATGCACAAAGCAAAACCCAACTTATAAATAACATTTGTTAATGTTTCTAACTTATTGAACTACTAATTTTTGAGTGTTAATTCCTTTTGTAGTTGTTGATCTAATGTAGTAAACACCAGACTGAAGATTAGCGATGTTCAAATTTGCTTCCTTCTTATTTAAATTAGTTTCTTTTAAAATCACTTTTCCAGTTGTGTCTACAATGTCAATGGCGGTAATTATATTTTTATCGCTTGAAATTGTAAATTGGTCTGTAGCAGGATTAGGGAACATACGTAAATTGTTTGCAAATAAATTTTGATTTGAAACGCCCATTGTTCCAAGTTCTTCATAATCATAGATATAATCACAAACATAAATTAACTCACCTAAATCATTCTCGGTGTACCAGTGTTCAAGTATTGGTTTGTTAACCATTTCAACTAAACTTTTTGTTTTTGCACCGTCCTCTGGATTTACAGGTAACACTAGTTGTTCAACTATGTAATCGGTGTCGTATTCATATAAATGTTTATTTGTAACTCTACTTCCGCTTGGGGTTTTGTGTTCCCACTTAATGCAGTTTTTATTGTCGTCGTAGTAAAACCATTCTACTCCAGGAACATACCACGCTGTTCCATCCCAAATTGACGGTTTTGAGCTTAATAATGTACCATCAGAATTGTAAGTGTATTCGATTTTCCAAGAGTCGCTCAAAGTTCCCGTTTGCCAAGTGTCTTTTACAAATTCTTCTAATTTTTTACCCTCGGCATTATAGGTAACGGTGCCAACTTCAATCAAATCTGTTTCATTAAAGTATAGCTCCCAAGACTCAAGTTGGTTGTTGCTGTTATAAAAATATTTATAAATTCCTCCTAGCTCAAAAGTCGAGCCTCCAAAACTATTGTAATTTTTTCGGGTGGTAAGATTTCCATCTTGGTCGTATTCGTAGTCCAAATAATAAACGTGGGTCCAGTTGCCGTTTATTTATTGATATCCATCTAGTTTAATCACATTGTTTGCTACATCGTAAGTTAAAGTATCTCTATATCTAACGTTGTCATCTATAAGAAGTGCGTCTGTAGAACTCAATAACATATCTGAGTTATAAGTGTATTTTTCATACTCAAATCCGTCTGAAGATCGATATTCAGAAAGTAAGAATTCCTTTTCGATGTTCTGAGTAAAACCTATTGCTGTGCAAGCAAAAGACATGCAAACAAGTAAAATTTTTTTCATAAAAGATGTTTATTTAATTAGAGAATTAGGGTTTTGCTAACAAACTTACATCGATTTTAATAAAACACAAATAGATTTCGTAAAATTAAAAACTGAGCTAAACCCTTGTAATAATTGACATTAACTGAATTTCCTTTTTACTATTAAAGCCTTGGATATCAATGTAACTCTGTTGTTTCTAAGGTTGAATATTGAAGAATAAACTGCTAGTTATTGGAATTTGAATAAATATATCTATGGAAATAATCCAAGATAAAAAGGATAAATTCCAATATAGTGTTTAACTTTGAAATTAATAATTCAACTTCAGTATGTCTAAAAAAACTTTAAATGGTCGCGGAGCTCAGAAAAATATTCAAAATAGATTTTTCGAAAATAAGCACGAAATTTTAGATGAATATTTAAATTTCTGTGAAGTAGAAGGAGAGGAGGCCGATAGAAATAAAACTAACTATATTGGGGTATTCCCAAAGACGTTTGTTAACAAAGAACTGAGATAAAAAACAACTAATTTCTTTATTAATTTTTGACAATATAATTCTAGGCTTACAGATAGAAAGAATAGATCCGTAAGCTCTTTTTTATTTCAGGCACAATTATTT